>JBJOPV010000079.1:0-15185 GCA_046050625.1 Pseudomonadota bacterium | reverse complement strand
GCGGCCACCAGCATCGTGCCGGTCACGGCGCGGCCCAGCGGGGTGGTGTTGAAGTAGGTGGCGCCGCCGGTGGTGATGTGGAAGGCACCGGCCTGGATGGCGGCGATGCCCTCGGCCACCAGCGCGGCGCGGCAGTCGATCAGGCGGGCGATCTCGGCGCCGTAGGCCAGGGCCTTGCGCGGGATGTCCTCGTAGTCGCTCTCGTCGGGCTGGCCGAGGTTGGCGGTGTAGGCGCAAGGAATGGCGCCCTTGGCGCGCATCCAGTGCACGGCGGCCGAGGTGTCGAGACCGCCCGAGAAGGCGATGCCGACCTTCTGGCCGGCGGGGAGGTTTTGCAGGATGGTGGCAGACATGGCGCTGTAGACGGTCGCGACGGCCGCGACGACGAAGAACGGGATGAATCCGCGATTGTCGCAAACTTGGGGCGCGGTCCGAAGCGGCCTCGCGCCCGGCGCGGATGTCCCCGCGTCCGGACCGGCTGCCGCCCTGCGGCTAGACTGGCGCCGGGTGCCGGGCCGCAGGAGCCGTCAGGCAGGTCAAGCGCGAAGGTCGGGCCGCCTCGCGCGGTCCTGTCCTGCCGGAGTTCCTGTCGATGAGCCTGTCCGCCTCTCCCAGCGGTGTCGAGATCCTCGCCACCGCCCTGTTCGCCCTGGCGCTGCTGCACACCTTTGCAGCCAAGCAGTTCGAGCGCCTGGCCCACCGCCACCCGCGCCACGAAGGCGTCTTCCACCTGCTCGGCGAGGTCGAGGTCGTCTTCGGCTTCTGGGCCATCGTGCTGGTGCTGACGATGGCGATCGGTGCCGGGGGCAGCACGGCGCTGCACTACGCCGAGTCGCGCAACTACACCGAGCCGCTGTTCGTCTTCGTCGTCATGGTGATCGCCGGCTCGCGGCCGATCCTGGAGGCAGTGATGCGCACGGTGGACGCCCTGTCCCGTCGGGTCGGGCCGACCCGCTCGCCGCTGCTCGCCGCCTGGCTCGGGCTGGCGGCCGTGCCGCTGCTGGGCTCGCTGATCACCGAGCCGGCGGCCATGACCCTCGCCGCGCTGCTACTGGCCCCACGCGTCTTCCGCCCCGACGTGCCGGAGCGGCTGAAGTACCTGGCGCTGGGCGTGCTGTTCGTCAACATCTCGATCGGCGGCACGCTGACTGCCTATGCCGCGCCGCCGGTGCTGATGGTCGCCGGCGCCTGGGGCTGGGACAGCGCCTTCATGCTGGCGACCTTCGGCGAGAAGGCGGCCGTGGCGGTGCTGATCAACGCCAGCGTGGCGGTGTGGCTGCTGCGCCGGCACCTGATCGCACGGCGCGGCCTGCCCACGGACGCGCCGCCGGCCCGACGCCCGGTGCCGTGGACAGTCACCGCGGTGCATGCCACGCTGCTGGCCGGCGTGGTGCTGACGGCGCACCATCCGGTCGCCTTCCTCGGCCTCTTCCTGCTCTTCCTGGGCTTCACCCAGGCCTATGCGCGCCACCAGGACCCGCTGCTGATCAAGGAGGCGCTGCTGGTGGGCTTCTTCCTGGCCGGGCTGGTGGTGCTCGGCGGCCTGCAGCGCTGGTGGCTGCAGCCGCTGGTGTCGGGGCTGGAGCCGCTGGCGCTCTTCTTCGGCGCGGTCAGCCTGACGGCGATCACCGACAATGCCGCGCTCACCTACCTGGGCGCGCAGATCTCCGGCATCAGCGAGGCCGCGAAATACATGCTCGTGGCCGGTGCCGTGGCCGGCGGCGGCCTGACGGTGATCGCCAACGCGCCCAATCCGGCCGGTGCGGCGCTGCTGCGCCGTGGCTTCCAGGACGAGTCGATCGGCGCCGGCAGCCTGCTGGCCGGCGCACTCGGGCCGACGCTGGTGGCGATGGCCGCTTTCCTGCTGCTTTGAGCGGGCACGCAGCGCCCCGCAGCAACCCTGCAGCAAAGCCGCTGCACACTGTCTGCACGATCAGCAGGCATCGTCAGGGACATGATGATCCCCCGCCGCACCTTCACGATGTCGCTGCTGGCCGCCTCGCTGGCCAGCGCCTGCAGCACCACGCCGATGACGCCGATGACCCCGACGCCCTCGCCCGCCAGCCCGCCCCCGCCCTTCGACCCGGAGCGCGGCTACCAGCGCCGCGAGGTCAGCGCCGGCGGCCGCACCGTCGTCGTGCGCGCCTGGGAAGGCCTGGCCTATGTCAGCCGCCCGGTCGAGCCCGCGTGGCAGGTGATGAACCTCTACATCCCGGAAGCCTATTTCCAGGGCGGCCAGATCGACGGCCGCACGGCGCGCACCGCGCCGATCTTCCTGCCCAACTCGATCGGCGGCTACATGCCAGCCAAACCCGGCACGCCCGAGGGGCGCAACGGCCCGCCGCCGGCCCCTGGCCAGACCCCGCCGCCCTCGGCCATCGCGGTGGCGCTGACCCGCGGGCTGGTGGTGGCCTCGCCCGGCGCGCGCGGGCGCACGCTGCAGGCGGCCGACGGCACCTGGACCGGCAAGGCGCCGGCGGCCATCATCGATCTGAAGGCGGCCGTGCGCTTCCTGCGCCACCATGACGCGGTGATGCCGGGCGACACCGCGCGCATCATCTCCAACGGCACCAGCGCCGGGGGCGCGATGTCGGCGCTGCTGGGCGCGAGCGGCAACAGCCCGGACCACGAGGAGGCGCTGCGCGCGCTGGGTGCGGCCCCCGCACGCGACGACATCTTCGCCGTCTCCGCCTACTGCCCGATCACCAATCTGGAGAACGCCGACGCGGCCTACGAATGGCAGTTCGGCCACGCCCACGACTACCGCCGCATCGAGATGTCGATGCTGGACTACCAGGTGCAGCGCCGCGAGGTGGCCGGCACCCTCACGGCCGACCAGATCGCGCTGGCCGACGCGCTGAAGGCGCGCTTTCCGGCCTACCTGAACACGCTGGACCTGCGCGACGCGGCGGGCCGGCCGCTGCGGCTCGACGCCCGTGGCCACGGCAGCTTCCTCGATCACGTCAAGTCGCTGGTGATGGCCTCGGCGCAGCAGGCGCGCGATGCCGGCGCCGACCTGTCCTCGCGGCGCTGGCTGCGCATCGCCTCGGGCCGGGTGACCGATCTGGACTTCGATGCCTATGGGCTGGCGGCCACCCGCATGAAGCTGCCGCCCGCCTTCGACGGCGTGGCGCTGGACACCGGCGAGAACCAGCTCTTCGGCAGCAGCCGCATCGACAAGCGCCATTTCACCGCGTTCTCGATGCAGCACAGCCGCGTCGGCGGCGCGCAGCAGGCCGACGAGCGCACCGTGCGCATGATGAATCCGATGCACTACATCGGCCGCAGCGCCGCCACCGTGGCGCCGCACTGGCGCATCCGCCACGGCACGATGGACCGCGACACCTCGCTGGCGGTGCCGGTCATGCTGGGCACGCTGCTGGCGCAGAACGGCATCGACGTGGATCTGGCCCTGCCCTGGGACCGCCCGCACAGCGGCGACTACGACCTGGACGAACTCTTCGCCTGGATCGACCGGGTGACGGCCGCCGCGCGCTGAGCACGGGGGCAGGCGAGGAGCCTGGCCTGCGCGGAAGACCGGACAGTGTCAGTGCCCGTGGTCGTGCCCCTCGCAGCAGCCCTGCGAATGGACGTGGGCCACGGCACGGTGATCATGATCAGGGGCGTGGTCGTGGTCGTGGTCGCAGGCCCAGGACAGCAGCACGTCGCGGCGCAGCACCTGCAGCTCGACGCAGCGCCCCACCGGCAGCGTCACCTTGGTCGGCACATGGCCGAAGGGCAGCCCGGTCAGGATCGGCACCGGGCAGACCGCGCGCAGCTGCGCCACCATCGTCTTGAGCGTGTAGCCGCGGTCCAGCGGCGACTTGCGCCAGCCGCTGAAGTCGCCCAGCACCACCGCCTTCTGCGCCGCGAGCACGCCGGCCTGATGCAGCTGCAGCAGCATGCGCTCGACCCGGTAGGGGTGCTCGTTGATGTCCTCGACGAAGAGGATGCCACCCTCGATGCGCGGCCAGTGCGGCGTGCCCAGCAGCGAGCACAGCACCGTCAGGTTGCCGCCCCACAGCACGCCGTGGGCGTGCAGGCCGTCGAAGCCGGCCTCGGTGCGGAAGCCCACCGCCTCCAGCTCGCCGCCCATCGCCTCGACGAAGCAGTCGGGCGTGAGGTCGTCCAGACCGCCGGGGCCGTCGCCGTCGGTGCGGCCGAAGTCCTCGATGCCCAGCGGGCCATGCCAGCTGCTGCGCCCGGTGTGCGCCAGCAGCGCCAGCTGCAGCGCGGTCTGGTCGCTGTAGCCGACCCAGCGGGTGCCGCGGTCGACCGCCGCGGCCAGCCGGTCCCACTCGATGCGGTCGAGCAGCCGCGTCAGCCCGTAGCCGCCGCGGGTGGCCAGCGCGATCGAGGGCGCGGCGTCGGCGACGCGGTGCAGCGCCGCCAGCCGGGTGTCGTCGTCGCCGGCGAAGCGCTGGAACTTCGCGGTCGCGCTGGCGTCGATCGTCACCGCGAAGCCCAGCCGCTCCAGGCGGGTGGCGGCGCGGCGCAGGTCGGGCGCGCGCATCACCACGCCGGAGGGGCTGTAGAGGGTCAGCGTCGGCCGGGCCGCGTCGACAGGTTCGGTCAGGCTCATGGCTTGAATCCCAGGTTGTTCAGATCGTTCAGGTCCAGCTCGAGCGCCTCGCCGGCCGGGATGGCGGACAGCGCGGCCGACGGCGCCTGCAGGCGGGCCTGCGCCTCGCGCTCGCGCTGGCGCTGGCGCTGCGCCTTCTGCTCGGCGCGGCGCCGGGCGAAGAACTGGCGCAGCAGGTCGCCGCAGGGCCCGGCCAGCAGCCCGCCCTGCACCGTGGTGTGGTGGTTGAGCTGCGGCTGCGCGAACAGGTCGACCACCGAGCCGGCCGAGCCGGTCTTGGGGTCCCAGGCGCCGAAGACCACGCGCTTGAAGCGCGCGTGCATCAGCGCCATCGCGCACATCGCACAGGGCTCGAGCGTCACGAACAGCTCGCAGTCGGGCAGGCGGTAGTTCTCGAGCAGCGCGGCGGCGTGGCGCAGCGCCACCATCTCGGCATGTGCGCTCGGGTCGTGGGTGGTGATCGGGCGGTTGTAGCCGGTGGCGATGACCTGGCCGTCGCGCAGGATCACGGCGCCCACCGGCACCTCGCCGATCAGCGCGGCATTGAGCGCCTGGTCGAGCGCCAGGCGCATCGCGCGCTCGTCGGCAGGCGTGAAAAGGAAATCGGACATGTGCCGATCATAAGGAAGCGGCGTGAAGGCTCAGCCCAGGGCGGACTCGACCCGGTTGCGCCCGGCCTGCTTGGCACGGTAGAGCGCCCGGTCGGCGCGGTCGATGAGCCGCTCGATCGGCTCGCCCTGCCCGCAGGCCCAGCCAATCGACAGCGTGACGGCGATCAGCTCGTCCACAGCGCCCCCCTCCGGCGCGATGCGCAGCGCCTCCACCTCGCCGCGCAGCCGCTCGGCCAGCGCACGCATGCGCGCCGCACTCCGGTCGGGCAGCAGCAGCAGGAACTCCTCGCCGCCGTAGCGGCACACCACCTCGGCGCCCTCGTCATGCGCCAGCGCCAGCAGCCGCGCCACCGCCTGCAACACCCGATCGCCCACCAGGTGGCCGTGCCGGTCGTTGACCTGCTTGAAATGATCGATGTCCACCAGCATCACGCCGATCGAGCCGATCGGCCCACTGCCGTGGCGGGCCAGCTCATGCACCCGCTCGGTCAGGAAATGCCGGTTGTGCAGACCGGTGAGCGGATCGCGCCGGACCTGTTCGGTCAGACGCTCCTGAAGGGCCGCGATCTGGTCGAGCCGCTGCTGCAGCTCGCCGCGGGTGCGGTGCAGCAGCATCGAGCGCTGATAGGCCCCATAGGCGAAGCCAAGCAGATAGACCTCGAGTGTCAGCAGGCTCAGCAGCGTGGCGATTTCGTCGGTCTCCAGCACCGGCGGGATCGCCAGGCCAAAGGTCATCAACGCCGCGCCCGCCAAGTAGAGGCCGAGCGACAGCAGCGCACCGCGCGGCCCCCGGAAGGCCATCAGGTTGGCGGTGATGCAGACCAAGGTGGTCGCGGTGATCCACAGCGGATGGCCCAGCCAGCCCGACCACAACCCGAAGCAGAGTGCGTCCAGGTACATGTGACCGACCTCGGTCTCGCGCGGCTGGGCAGCCCGGCGGGCGCGCCAGTACATCAGCTGCGGCAGCACCAGCAGCTGCAGCGTCAGCAGTGTCCAGGCCAGCGGTCCGACGGTGTCGAACCCACGCATCTGCGCCGCCATCGCCGGCCACAGCAGGGCGAAGGCCATGGAGCGGTTGCGCCGGTTCATCGCCACCAGCCAGTGAACCCGACCGGTCGACGCCCCGGGCTGGACCGTTTCGGATTTCTGCAGTGACATGCGGCAATGGAGTGCGTTTATTTCATTTTCGCACTCTTCACCGCGGATGCAAGCCGGGCTTGGGGGTGCCGGCCTGGCGGCGCGCCACCTCAGGCCGTCGCGCCCTCGCTGAAGCGGTAGCCGATGCCGCGCACCGTGCGAATCAGCTCGCCCGCATCGGCCTCGCCCAGCTCGCGGCGCAGCCGGCGGATGTTCTGGTCGACGGTGCGCAGATCGACCGCCGCGCCCTCGCCCCACACCTGGCTGCGCAGCATCTCGCGGGTCAGCACCCGGCCGGGCTGCTCGACCAGGCAGCGCAGCAGCCGCAGCTCCACCGGCGACAGGTCGAGCTCGACGCGCCGGCCCTGGCGCCGCACGGTGATCAGGTGGCGGTCCAGATCGATCTCCAGGCCACCGGGCCGCAACAGCTCGGGCGGAGCATCACGGTCAGGCAGCCCCTGCAGCCGCTCGACCAGATCGCGGGGAGCATAGGGCTTGTGCAGGCACAGCGCGACCCGGGGCACCCGGCTGCAGCAGAGGGACGACCCCGACAGCATCACGACACGCACCTGCTCGGACAGGCCGGCACAGAAGCCCAGATCGGCGCAGTCCGGCGCATCCGGGTCGATCAGCAGCACATCGGGCAGGACCTCGCCGGCCAGGCGGCAGGCTTCGGCCGAGGTGGCCGCGGTGACCGCAAAGAAGCCGGCCTCGCGCAGATGCAGCGCCAGCAGCTCGCGGATCACCGGGTCGGCCACGACGGTCAGCACCGTACGGCGGACGGCTCCGGCAGCGGGTCGGGCGACATCGGACATGGCAGGCGGACTCCGGCAAACAGGATCACGGATCACAGGATCTGACCCGCGATGCTGTCGCCCTTGCGTGACAGCCGTTTGACAACCGGCTTGACGCGGCTCAGTCGATCATGACGGTCCAGTCGGCGCGCTCGCGGGTGGCGGCGATGCGCCGAGCATTGGGCTCGTCGGTCGATTCGGCCCAGGCCTGGGCCTCGGCCGGGGTGCGGCCGAAGCGGATGTGGCGCTCGACCAGCCGACGCCGGCGCAGCGCGTCGTCGACGCCGACATACCAGGCCGCGTCCAGCAGCCCACGCACCGGCGCCCAGCCGTGCTCGTCCAGCAGCAGATAGTTGCCCTCGGCAATGACCAGCCGCACGGTGTCGGGCACGCCGATCGCGCCAGCCACCGGCTCCTCGATCTCGCGGCGGAAGACCGGCGCGTAGACCGTCTCGCCGGCGGCCGGCATCCGCAGCCGGCGCAGCAAGGCCACGAAGCCTGCGCTGTCGAAGGTGTCAGGCGCGCCCTTGCGGGCAGCACGGCCCAGGCGCTCGAGTTCGGCCTGTGCCAGATGGAAGCCATCCATCGGCACCAGGCAGGCCAGCCCCGGGCGCAGACGCTCGCAGTGCTGCAGCAGCGCCTCGGCCAGCGTGGACTTGCCCGCACCGGGCGGCCCGACCAGACCCAGCACCCGCCGGCCACCGGTCCCGGTCTGGCACGACAGCAGCGCCTCGAGCCGCTCGAGGGCACCCGCAGGCAGCGACAAAGAAGACATGGACAAGCTCCGTTCGGATCGATCAGGGCCGCGATTGTCCACGATCAGTTTCATGCCGTGACTGACTTCACGCACCGCACGGGCTGCCGCACAATCGTTCCGAACCCGGCAGCCGCCGGACAGGGAGAGACGACGCACGCATGCTGCTGCAGACCGACCGATCGCTGGCCCGCCACTCCTGGTACGCCGAGACGGCGCCGCGCCGTCAGGCCCATCCCGCGCTGCAGGGCGAGGTGCGCGCCGAAGTGGCGGTCGTCGGCGGCGGGCTGGCCGGGCTGTCGGCCGCGCTGGAGCTGGCGCAACGCGGCCGGCAGGTGCTGCTGCTGGAGGCGCAGCAGCTCGGCTGGGCGGCCTCGGGGCGCAACGGCGGTCAGGCACTGGGCGGTCTGGCCTGCGGCATGGACGAGATCGAGGCCCAGCTCGGCCTGGCCGATGCGCGCCGCCTGTGGGCGATGACGCTGGAGGCCCTGACGCTGATCCATGCCCGGCGCGACCGCTACCGCATCGCCTGCGACTGGCAGTCGGGCGCGCTGACGGTGGCCACCAGCGCCCGCAAGGCCGCCGCGCTGCGCCGCGAGGCCGAGCGCATGGCCAGCATCTACGAGCATCCGACCCAGTGGCTGGACCGCGCGGCGCTGGGCCTGCACATCCGCAGCGCGCGCTACCACGGCGGCAACTACGACCGCCGCGGCGGCCATCTGCATCCGCTCAAGTACGCGCTCGGCCTGGCCGACGCCGCCTGGCGCGAGGGCGCTCGGCTGCATGAGCACAGCCCGGTGCAGCGCATCGAGCGCCACCGCAGCGTCACGCTGCTGCGCACTGCGCAGGGCCAGGTCGTCGCCGACCAGGTGCTGCTGGCCGGCAATGTGCACCTGCCGGCCGTGGCCGGCGCCGGCGCGCTGCCGCCGGGCACCGGCGCGCGCATCATGCCGGTGGGCACCTATGTCGGTGTGACCGAGCCGCTCGACCCCAGCGAGATGGACGGGCTGCTGCCCACCCGCGCGGCGGTGTGCGACAGCAACTTCGTGCTCGACCACTTCCGCCCGACCGCCGACCAGCGCCTGCTCTTCGGCGGCAAGGTCAGCTACAGCACCCTGACGCCGCCGAACCTGGCCAGCAGCCTGCAGGCCCGAATCGCACGGGTCTTTCCGCGTCTGGCCTGGCGGCCGCTGACCCATGTCTGGGGCGGCTTCGTCGACATCACGATGAACCGTGCACCCGATTTCAGCCGCCTGCCCCCGGATGGGGCAGCCGGCGCACCGATCTATCTGCTGCAGGGCTTCTCCGGCCACGGTCTGGCGCTGTCGGGACTGGCCGGCAAGCTGGTGGCCGAAGCCATCTGCGAGGACGCCAGCCGCTTCGACCTGTTCGCGCGGCTGCGGCATCGCCCTTTTCCCGGCGGTGAGCGCCTGCGCACCCCGACGCTGGTGCTGGGCATGCTGTGGCACCGGCTGCGCGACCTCACCGGCTGAAGGCGCAGGACCCAGGACCCATGAAGACCGCAGCCCGGACCTTGCCATCGGGGGAACCCGGTGGACGCACCCGATTGGTGCTGGCACACTCCATGCAACACCTCGGTGCCCCTTGTCCGACCCGCAGTGAGGTCAGTAAGCCCAGCGCCTCCAGGCCAATAACCTGGTCGCGGCAAGCCCAATGAACAGCTCGATTCCGTCCCGCCGGCCCCCCGTGGTGCTGGTCCCGGCCTGCAACCGGATGCTCGGACAGCATCCCTTCCATGTCGCAGGCCAGAAATATGTCGACGCCGTGCGCCTGGCCGGCGCGCTGCCGCTGGTGGTGCCCTCGGCCTCGCGCGAGGAACTCGACGCCCTGCTCGACCTGGCCGACGGCGTGCTGCTGACCGGCTCGCCCTCGAACGTGCACCCGAGCCATTTCGGCCAGCCGGTGCATGACACCACCCTGCCGCTCGATCCGGTGCGCGACGACTGGACCCTGGCGCTGATCCCGAAGCTGGTGGCGCGCGGCATGCCGCTGCTGGCCATCTGCCGAGGCTTCCAGGAGGTCAATGTCGCGCTGGGCGGCACGCTGCACCAGGCGGTGCAGGAGGTCGACGGCCTGGCCGACCACCGCTCGCGCAGCGACGATCCGGTCGAGGTGCAGTACGGCCCGGCCCATCCGGTCCATCTGGCGCCCGAGGGCCTGATGGTGCGTGCGCTGGGCAGCCCCGCAGACATCGTCGTCAACAGCGTGCACGGGCAGGGCGTGAGCCGTCTGGCCCCGGGTCTGAACGTCGAGGCCCGCGCGCCCGACGGCCTGATCGAGGCCTTCTCGGTCTCGATCCCGAGCGGGGGCAGCCCTGCGCCAGGCTTCCAGCTCGCGGTGCAGTGGCATCCCGAATGGCAGGCCGCCGCCAACCCGGTGTCGATGGCGCTGCTGCGCGCCTTCGGTCTGGCCTGTCAGGACTACCGGGACCTGCACCGCCCCCCCAGCCGCTGAGGCCCCTCTCCCTGCCCCGCCCGAGCCGACATGCCGCAGGACGCTTCGCCCCCTGAGCGTCCTGCCGGTGTCGCTCGCCCGCATGTGACCGAGACTCCCCATGAACAGCGACAGGAAAAACTTCAACTTCAATGACCTCGAGCAGTGGCTCGACCGGCACCGCGTCACCGAGATCGAGTGCCTGGTGCCCGACCTGACCGGCGTGGCGCGCGGCAAGATCCTGCCGCGCAAGAAGTTCACCGAAGACCGCGGCATGCGCCTGCCCGAGGCGGTGGTGGCCATGGGCGTGACCGGCGAATTCCCGGCCGAAGGCCCCTACTACGACGTCATCAGCCCGACCGACCACGACATGCACCTGCGCCCGGACCCGCGCACCGTGCGCATCGTGCCCTGGGCCAGCGACCCGACCGCGCAGGTGGTGCACGACTGCTACGACAAGGCCGGCAACATCGTGCCCTTCGCGCCGCGCTCGGTGCTGCGCCGGGTCTGCGAGCTGTTCGAGGCCGAGGGCTGGAACCCGATCGTGGCGCCTGAGCTGGAGTTCTATCTGGTGGCGCGCAACACCGACCCGGACATGCCGCTGAAACCCCCGATCGGCCGATCGGGCCGCGCCGAGACCAGCCGCCAGGCCTACTCGATCGACGCCGTGAACGAGTTCGACCCGCTGTTCGAGGACGTCTACTCCTACTGCGAGCAGATGGAGCTCAACGTCGACACGCTGATCCACGAGATCGGCGCCGGGCAGATGGAGATCAACTTCTTCCACGACCACCCGCTGGGGCTGGCCGACGAGGTGTTCTTCTTCAAGCGCACGGTGCGCGAGGCGGCGATGCGCCACAACATGTTCGCCACCTTCATGGCCAAGCCGATCGCCGGCGAGCCGGGCAGCGCGATGCACATCCACCAGAGCATCGTCGACACGCAGGGTCGCAACATCTTCAGCAACGCCGACGGCAGCGCCAGCGACATGTTCCGCTGGTACATCGGCGGACTGCAGAAGTACATCCCGGCGGCGATGGCGCTGTTCGCGCCCTACGTCAACAGCTACCGCCGCCTCGCCCGCTTCACCGCCGCGCCGATCAACATCCAGTGGGGCACCGACAACCGCACGGTGGGCATCCGCTCGCCCGTGGCCTCGCCGGCGGCGCGGCGCATCGAGAACCGCGTCATCGGCGCCGACGCCAACCCGTACGTGGCGCTGGCGGCCACGCTGGCCTGCGGCTACCTGGGCATGAAGAACCGCGTCGAGCCCACGCCGGAATGCAAGGGCGACGCCTACCTGGGCGACTACCAGCTGCCGCGCAGCCTGGGCGAGGCGCTGGAGAAGCTGCGCGCCGAGCGCGATCTGGCCGCCGTGCTGGGCGAGGCCTTCGTCACCGTCTACACCGAGGTGAAGGAGACCGAGTACGCCGAGTTCATGAAAGTGATCTCGCCGTGGGAGCGCGAGCACCTGCTGCTGCATGTCTGACAACGCAAAGGATTCCCGCATGACCCCCCGCACCACCGCCGACTGGCAGGCCGCTGACGCCGCCCATTTCCTGCACCCCTTCACCGACTTCCAGGCCCTGGCGAAGAAGGGCTCGCGCATCATCGAGCGCGGCGAGAACGTCTACCTCTGGGATTCCGACGGCCACAAACTCTTCGACGCGATGAGCGGCCTGTGGTGCGTCAACGTCGGCTACGGCCAGCAGGCGCTGATCGACGCCGCCACCGCGCAGATGGCCAGGCTGCCCTTCTACAACAGCTTCTTCCAGACCACGACGCCGCCGGCGGTCGAGCTGGCCGAGCTGCTGGCCGAGGTGACGCCGCCGCAGTTCAGGCACGTCTTCTTCGCCGGCTCGGGCTCGGAGGGCAACGACACCGTGGTGCGCATGGTGCGCCGCTACTGGGACCTGCAGGGCCAGCCCGAGCGCCAGGTCATCATCGGCCGCTGGAACGGCTACCACGGCTCGACGATGGCGGGCGCGTCGCTGGGCGGCATGAAGTACATGCACGCGCAGGGCGGCCTGCCGATTCCCGGCATCACCCACATCGACCAGCCGCACTGGCTGGAGCACGGCGCCGGCCTGAGCCGCGACGAGTTCGGCCTGAAGGCGGCGGGCTGGCTGGAGCAGAAGATCCTGGAGGTCGGCCCGGACAAGGTGGCCGCCTTCATCGGCGAGCCGGTGCAAGGCGCCGGCGGCGTGATCGTGCCGCCCGCGACCTACTGGCCGGAGATCCAGCGCATCTGCGACCAGTACGGCATTCTGCTGGTCAGCGACGAGGTGATCACCGGCTTCGGGCGCACGGGGAACTGGTTCGGCTGCGAGACGATGGGCACCAAGCCCGACCTGATGACGTTTGCCAAGGGCGTGACCTCGGGCTATGTGCCGCTGGGCGGCGTGATGGTGGGCGAGCGCGTCGCCAAGGTGCTGATCGAGCAAGGCGGCGAGTTCGAGCACGGCTACACCTACTCGGGCCACCCGGTGGCCTGCGCGGTGGCGCTGGCCAACATCCGCCTGATGCGCGAGCAGCGCCTGGTCGAGCGGGTGCGCGACGAGACCGGCCCGCGCCTGGCCGCCGTCTTCGAGTCGCTGCGCGATCACCCGCTGGTCGGCGAGACGCAGAGCTGCGGCCTGATGGCGGCGCTGCAACTCGTGCGCGCCAAGGACGGCGCGCACGGCCGCGGCACGCCCTTCGACCCGGCGCTGGAGATCGGCATGGTCTGCCGCGGCCACTGCTTCGGCAACGGCCTGATCATGCGCGCGGTCGGCGACCGCATGATCATCGCCCCGCCGCTGGTGATGACCGTCGCCCAGGTCGACGAGCTCGCCGGGCTGATCCGCAAATGCCTGGATCTGACGCTGGCAGATCTGCGCGGGCGCGGCTGGGTTTGACGGTGAGGGGACAAGCTGTCGTTCAAATCGTCTCACTCCTCAAAAGCGCACGGAACCCCTCATGATCCCCTCCCCCACCTGGCACGACCATGCCGCAGCGCTCACGCTGGATGGCCGCGCCTTCATCAATGGCCAGCGCGTGGCCAGCGCCAGCGGCGAGACCTTCGACAAGCATTCGCCGATCGACGGGCGGCGGCTGGGCGCGATCGCGCGCGGGCAGGCGGCGGATGTCGATGCGGCGGTGGCCTCGGCCCGCGCGGCCTTCGACGACGGGCGCTGGGCGCGCCAGCCCCCCGCCGCGCGCAAGAAGGTGCTGCAGCGCTTCGCCGAGGCGATCCTGGCGCACCGCGACGAGCTCGCGCTGCTCGAGACCCTCGACATGGGCAAGCCGATCCGCTTCGCCCGCACGGTCGACGTGCCGGCCACCGCGCGCACGATGGCCTGGTATGCCGAGGCGATCGACAAGGTCTACGACGAGATCGCCCCCACCGGCCCGAACGCGCTGGCGATGATCACCCGCGAACCCATGGGCGTGATCGGCTGCATCGTGCCGTGGAACTACCCGATGATCATGGCGGCCTGGAAGCTCGGGCCCGCGCTGGCCACCGGCAACTCGGTGGTGATGAAGCCCAGCGAGAAGTCGCCGCTGACGGCGCTCCGGCTGGCCGAGATCGCGGTGGAGGCGGGGCTGCCCGCCGGCGTGTTCAACGTCGTGCCCGGCTTCGGCCACGAGGCCGGCGAGGCGCTGGCGCTGCACATGGAGGTCGACGCGATCGGCTTCACCGGCTCGACCCGCACCGGCCGGCGCATGCTGGACTACGCCGGGCGATCCAACCTCAAGCGCGTCTACAACGAGCTCGGCGGCAAGTCGGCCTTCCTGGTGTTTGCCGATCACAAGGACCCGGCGCGGGCGGCGCGCACCGTCGCGGGCAGCCTGTTCTTCAACCAGGGCGAGTCGTGCAACGCGCCCTCGCGCGTGCTGGTGCATGAGGCCATCGCCGACGACTTCGTCGCCGAGGTGCGCGCGCAGATGCCCGCCTGGCAGCCGGCCGATCCGCTGGACGAGCGCACCACGATGGGCGCGCTGGTCGACGAGGGCCAGCTGCGCACCGTGCTGGGCTACATCGACGCCGGCCGCGCCGAGGGCGCCACCTGCCACGGCGGCGCCCAGGCCCGCGGCGAGACCGGCGGCTTCTACGTCGAGCCGACCGTCTTCGACCACGCGACGAACGCCATGCGCATCGCCCGCGAGGAGATCTTCGGCCCGGTGATGGCCGTGATCCGCTTCCGCGACGAAGCCGACGCCGTGCGCCTGGCCAACGACTCGCCCTACGGCCTGCAGGCCAGCGTCTGGTCGCACGACCTGGACCGCGCGCACCGCGTGGCACGCGCCTTGCGAGCCGGCACGGTGCATGTGAACCAGTACGACGAGGACGACATCACCGTGCCCTTCGGCGGCTACCGCCAGAGCGGCAACGGCCGCGACAAGTCGCTGCACGCGCTGGAGAAGTACACCGAGCTGAAGACCACCTGGCTGCGCATCGACGGGGCCTGAGCGGCGTGATGAAATGACGCGGGCTCACGCCATAATCGCGGCCGCGCGCTGGGGGTCAGGCATCCTGTCACGCCAGCGCACCGGTTCGCGGCTCTATCTGTCCATCCGACCATCCATCCGACTGTCATGACTGGAGTGTTCATGAAGCTGTTCTCGTCGCGGCCCGCCCAGGCCCTCAATGTCGTGGTCGCCGCCGTCGCGGCGCTGTGCACGACCGGCGCCCAGGCGCAGGAATCCAAGGTCCTGAACATCTACAACTGGGCCGACTACATCGCCGAGGACACGATCAAGAACTTCGAGAAGGAGACCGGCATCAAGGTCCGGTACGACAACTTCGACTCGAACGAGGCGCTGCACGCCAAGCTGATCGCCGGCAAGACCGGCTACGACATCGTCGTGCC
>JBJOPV010000078.1:0-15422 GCA_046050625.1 Pseudomonadota bacterium | reverse complement strand
TCAGGCCGCAGTGCTGCTCCAGCTCGTTGATGCGCTTGCTGGCCGCGGCCAGCGAGATGCCGAAGCGGTCGGCGCCGGCCGTCAGGCTGCCGGCGTCCACCACCGCGACGAACAGGCGCAGCGAGACAAGGTCGAAACGGTTCAGGTTGATCACGGGGCAAGGGCTCCAGCGCCGGGCGGCACGCCCTCAACGCAGGTCGAAGGCGGCCTCAATCGAAAGCGAATGGCGTGATCGTGCCTGATGACCGACGATGCGTGCACCCCGGCCGGTCCGGGCCAGCCATCCCAGACGCCAAGCCAAGCCCAGCCGAGGCAGCGCAGACGCTGCCCACCAGGAGACAAGCCATGCCCCTTTCCCTCGTGTCGCGCCGTCCGGTGCTGACGCTGTGCGCCGCAGCGGCCGCGGCCGCTCTGCCGCTGCCGGTCCTGGCCCAGACCGCCTGGCCGAGCAAGCCGATCACGCTGGTCGTGCCCTTTCCGGCCGGCGGCGGCACCGATGCCTTCGCGCGCCCGCTGTCGGCGCAGCTCACGAAGCAGCTCGGCCATCAGGTCATCATCGACAACAAGGGCGGCGCGGGCGGCAACCTGGGCGCGGGCGTGGCGGCCAAGGCCGCGCCCGACGGCCAGACCTGGTTCATGGGCGGCGTGCACCACACCATCGCGCCGTCGATCTACCCCAAGCTCGACTACCACCTGGCGAACGACTTCGTGCCGGTCGCCCTGGTGGCCAGCGTGCCGCAGGTCATCATCGTCAACCCGCAGAAGGTGCCGGCCAAGGACCTGAAGGAGCTGCTGGCCTTCATCCGCTCCAAGCCGGGGCGGCTCACCTATGGCTCGGCGGGCAATGGCTCCTCGCACCATCTGGCCGGCGAGCTGTTCAAGATGCAGACAGGCACCTTCATCACCCACATTCCGTACCGGGGCGCCGGCCCGGCGCTGCAGGACCTGATGGGCGGGCAGGTGGACATGATGTTCGACGGCCTGGGCTCGTCGGCCACGCACATCAAGGGCGGGCGGCTGCGCGCCATCGCGGTGGCCGGTGACAAGCGCGCGCCGGGCTTTCCCGACATCCCGACTGCGGCCGAGGCGGGCGTGCCCACCTACAAGGTCGCCACCTGGTACGGCCTGTGGGCGCCGAAGGGCACGCCCAAGGAGATCGTGGACAAGATGGGGGCCGAGCTGAAGACGGTGCTGGCCAGCCCCGAGCTGAAGGCGGCGTGGAACAACCTGGGCGCCGAGACGCCGACGCTGGCGGGCAAGGACTTCGGCGACTTCGTGGCGGCCGAGACGAAGCGCTGGGCCGACGTGGTCAAGGCCGGCAACATCAAGGCCGACTGAGCGATGGACCACAGCCCCTGGAACCAGCGCCAGCAGGACCGCCAGGCCCGGCTGGCCCGCGCCGCCGAGGCGCTCGGCCCGCGCCTTGGCGGCAAGCGGGTCGAGACCGCTGCCGTGGTGGACTTGCTGCACGCAGTGCTCGCCTGCGGCGACCGCGTCTGCCTGGAGGGCAACAACCAGAAGCAGGCCGACTTCCTCGCCCAGGCGCTGGTGCAGGTCGATCCCGAGCGCATCCATGACCTGCACATGGTGCAGTCGGTGCTCGCGCTGCCGGAGCACCTGGATGTGTTCGACCTCGGCATCGCGTCGAAGCTGGACTTTTCCTTCTCCGGGCCGCAGGGCGGGCGGCTGGCCTCGCTGGTGTCGCGCGGGCAGATCCGCATCGGCGCGATCCACACCTATCTGGAGCTGTTCGCCCGCTACTTCGTCGACCTGACGCCGCGCGTGGCGTTGATCGCCGCGCACAGCGCCGACGCCGACGGCAACCTCTACACCGGCCCGAACACCGAGGACACGCCCGCCATCGTCGAGGCGACCGCGTTCAGCGGCGGCATCGTCATCGCGCAGGTGAACGAGATCGTCGAGCGCGTGCCGCGCGTGGATGTGCCGGCGGGCTGGGTGGACTTCGTGGTGAAGGCGCCCCGGCCCAACGTCATCGAGCCGCTCTTCACCCGCGACCCGGCGCAGATCAGCGAGATCCAGGTGCTGATGGCGATGATGGCCATCAAGGGGATCTACGCGGACTACGGCGTGCAGCGGCTCAACCACGGCATCGGCTTCGACACGGCGGCGATCGAGCTGCTGCTGCCGACCTATGGCGAGTCGCTGGGGCTGAAAGGCCAGATCTGCCAGCACTGGGCGCTGAACCCGCACCCGGCGCTGATCCCGGCGATCGAGGCGGGCTGGGTGCGCTCGATCCACTCCTTCGGCTCGGAGCTGGGCATGGAGGACTACATCCGCGCCCGCGCCGACGTGTTCTTCACCGGCCCGGACGGCTCGCTGCGCAGCCACCGCGCCTTCTCGCAGGCGGCCGGGCACTACGCCTGCGACCTGTTCATCGGCTCGACCTTGCAGATGGACCTGGCCGGCAACAGCTCGACCGCGACGCTCGGGCGCATCACCGGCTTCGGCGGCGCCCCGAACATGGGCGCCGACGCCCGCGGTCGCCGCCACGCCAGCCCCGCGTGGCTGAAGGCCGGCGCTCAGGCCCGCGAAGGCCTGACCGGCGCCCGCGGCACGCCACGCGGGCAGAAGCTGGTGGTGCAGATGGTCGAGACCTTCCGAGAGCACATGCAGCCCGCCTTCGTCGAGCGGCTGGACGCCTGGACGCTGGCCGAGCAGGCGGGCATGGCGCTGCCGCCGATCATGGTCTATGGCGACGACGTGACGCATGTGCTGACCGAGGAGGGCCTGGCCAACCTGCTGCTGTGCCGCACCGACGAGGAGCGCGAGCAGGCGATCCGTGGCGTGGCGGGCTACACGCCGGTCGGGCTCAGGCGGGACCGACGGATGGTGGAGAACCTGCGCGATCGCGGCGTGATCCGCCGACCGGAGGATCTGGGCATCGACCCGCGCCAGGCGACGCGCCAGCTGCTGGCGGCGCGCTCGATGCGCG
Organism: Pseudomonadota bacterium; assembly: GCA_046050625.1. Classification (GTDB taxonomy): domain Bacteria; phylum Pseudomonadota; class Gammaproteobacteria; order Burkholderiales; family Burkholderiaceae_C; genus Sphaerotilus. Next base: position 12,469 of record JBJOPV010000078.1, on the reverse strand, counting down.
ATCTGGTCGAGGCGTCGGGCGGGCTCTACCAGCCGCCGGCGCGCTTTCGCCACTGGTGAGCCCGAGCCCCGCACGGCCCCTGCACCGACACGAACACGGACACGGACACGACGATGAGCACACCGTCTCCCGGACTCGACACGCTTGAGTTCACCTTTCCCGGCACGCGACCCACCGGCCCGTTCGCGCCTGTGCTGGTCGGCGTGGTCGGCTCCGGCCACCTGGAGGTGCTGCTGGAGCCGCACGACGGCGCCGACTGCCGCATCCGCGTCGAGACCTCGGCGCGGGGCTTCCGGCCGATCTGGGCCGCCGTGCTGGAAGACTTCCATGCCCGCCACCGCTGGTCGGGGCTGCGGGTGTCGATCCACGACATGGGCGCCACGCCAGCCGTGGTGGCGCTGCGGCTGGCGCAGGCCGAGGCCGGGCTGCCGGCTGCCGGGCACGACGGGGAGGGCGCATGAACCGCCTCAGCTACACCGAATGCAGCGCCCGCGAGCGCCTGGCCGCGCTGCTGGACGCCGGCAGCTTCCACGAATGGCTGCCCCCGGCGCAGCGCGCCAGCAGCCCGCATCTGGCGGCACTCGGCGTGCCGGCGGCCTTCGACGACGGCGTGGCGATCGGCCAGGCCCGGCTCGGCGGTCGGCCGGTCTTCGTCGCGGCGCAGGAAGGCGCCTTCATGGGCGGCGGCGTCGGCGAGGTGCATGGCGCCAAGCTGGTCGGCCTGCTGCGCCGGGCCTTGCTGGCGCCGGCCGACGTGCGCCCCGACGCGGTGCTGCTGCTGGCCGAGTCGGGCGGCGTGCGGCTGCACGAGGCCAACGCCGGGCTGATCGCGGTGTCGGAGGTGATGCGCGCGCTGCTCGACCTGCGTGCCGCCGGCCTGCCGGTGGTGGTGCTGATCGGCGGCGGCGCGGGCTGCTTCGGCGGCATGGGCATCGTCGCGGGCTGCGCCGACCGGGTGGTGATGAGCGATGTCGGCCGCCACGCGATGTCCGGGCCGGAGGTGATCGAGGCCTCGCACGGCGTCGAGGAGTTCGACTCGCGCGACCGCGCCCGCGTCTGGCGCACCACCGGCGGGCGCCACCGCTACCTCTGCGGCGACTGCGACACGCTGGTCGAGGACGACGTGGCCGCTTTCCGCGACGCTGCGATCCAGGCCATCGCCCAAGGGGCACGGCCGCTGACGCTGGCGGCGCTGCAGGCGCAGCAGGCGGGGCTGGAAGCGCGCAGCCGGCTGGCGCAGGGCGCCGGCGATGCGCCCGACCTGTGGCGTCGCCTCGGCGTGGCCGAGGCCGACGCGGTGCCGGACCTGCCGCTGGCGCGGCTGCGGATGCTGCGCCCGGCCGACACCCTGAGCGATCTGAGCAACACCGGAGCTGAGGCATGAACTGGAACGACCTGGCCACCGCGCTGTTCGGTGCCGACCACGCGGTGCGCGCCGACGGCGTCTTCCTGTCGGGCGCCGGGCAGCTCGACGGCCGCACGCTGGCGGTCATCGGCACCACCGACCACGCCGCGATCGGCTTCGACCTGGCGCTGCGGCAGGCGCGTGTGGTGCTGGAGGTGATGGCTGCGCATCCGGGCCGCCCGATCCTGCTGCTGATCGACACGCAGGGCCAGCAGCTGCGCCGCCACGACGAGATGCTGGGCATCCACCGCGCGATGGCGCACCTGGGCCAGTGCATCGACCTGGCGCGGCGCCAGGGCCATGCGGTGCTCGGGCTGGTGTACGACCAGGCGCTGTCGGGCGGCTTCATCACCTCGGGCCTGATGGCGGACGCCTGCGACGCGCTGCCCGGCGCCGAGATCCGGGTGATGCGCCTGCCGGCGATGGCGCGCATCACGCGGCTGCCCGAGGCGATGCTGGCCGAGCTGTCGCAGGCCAATCCGGTCTTCGCGCCGGGCGTGGCGAACTACGTCGCGATGGGCGGAGTGCGGCGGCTCTGGACGGGCGGCCCGGCCGAGGCGCTGCGCCAGGCGCTGGCCGACCTGCCGACCGAGGACGTGCGCGCCCGCGACGGCCGCGAGCGCGGCGGGCGGCGGCTGGCCGACGAGATCGTGAGCCGGGTGCTGGCGGCATGAGCCTTGGCCTTGACCTGCCGCTGAGGCGTCATCAGCTGGTGCATCTGACGCCCGCTGGCTGGACCGTGCTCCAGGCGCAGCCCTTCGAGCCGCTTGCGCGGGACTGCCTGCACTTCTGGGCCACGCATGACCTGCCGCTGGTGGTGACACGCCAGCCGCCCGGGTCTGCCGTGCTGGCCCTGGGCCTGCCGGCGCCCGCCGCCTGGCAGCGCCTGCGCCTGGCGCTGCAGGTTCCCCCCGACGTGGTGGCTCGGCGGGATGCTTTTCCCGCTGCGGGCCAGGCGCTGCGGCTGCTGCCTGCGCTGGCGCGCGAGCCGATGCGTCGGCTGTGCGAGGCGCTCGAGGCGCTGGACTGTCCGGCACGGGTGCACGGCAGCCATGGCTGGCAGCTGATCAGCGGGCAGACCTGCCTGCGTCCTGGCTCCGACCTCGACCTGTGTCTGCCTGTGCACGACACGGCGCAGGCCGATGCGGTGGTGGCACGGCTGGCTGCGCAGGACGGCTCGGCGCCGCCGCGGCTCGATGGCGAGCTGATGTTTCCCGACGGGGCCGCCGTGGCCTGGCGCGAGTGGGCCGCCTGGCGGGCCGGACGCACCCGCGAGGTGCTGGTCAAGCGGCTGCACGGCGTGACGCTGGAGCGGCCGGAGCGGCTCGGCGAGCGGGCGGAGGTCGCATGAACGCGCCGGCGCGGCGGGCCGTCGCCGGTCCGGGTGCGTGCGCGGTGGTGGCAGCGCAGGCGCAGGTGATCGGCCGCGCCGCCACCGTCGCCCTGCACGACGAGCTGGCGCTGGCACCCAAGCCCGGTCTGGTGTCCTTCCTCGACAGCGGCAGCCACACCGACATGGATGCCTCGACCTTCCTGCGCAGCCTGTTCTCGCTGCGCCGGGCCTTTCCGACCTTTGCCCGGCTGGGCGCGGCCGAGGTGCCGTTCGCCGCGCTGGAGCAGGAGGGCCTGGCGGCCGAGGCCCGCATGCTGCGCGCCACCGCCGGCATCAACACCCACCGCGGCGCGGTCTTCACGCTGGGCCTGCTGTGCGCGGCGGCGGGTCGGCTGCGCGCGCGCGGGCAGGCGCTGCGGCCTGAAGGCGTGCGCGAGTCGTTGCGCCAGGGCTGGGGCGAGGCGCTGGCGCAGCGGGCCGAGCAGGCGGCGGGCGCGCTGTCGAACGGCGCGATCGCCGCGCGCCGCCACGGCCTGCGCGGCGCCGGCATCGAGGCGGCCGAGGCCTTCCCGGCGCTGTTCGAGGTGGTGCATCCGGCGCTGGCGGCGGCGCTGGCACGGGGCCTGAGCCCGGAGCGGGCACGGCTGGAGGCGCTGTTCGCGGCCATGGCGACGCTGGACGACACCAATCTGGCCCATCGCGCCGGTCTGGAGGGGCTGCGCCATGTGCAGCGGGTGGCGCGCGATTTTCTTGCGGCCGGTGGCGCAGCCGCGCCGGATGCGACCGAGCGCGCCCAGGCGCTGCACCGCGAGTTCGTCGCCCGGCGGCTGTCACCCGGCGGCGCGGCCGACATGCTGGCCGCCGCCTGCTGGCTGCACCGGGTGAGCCGGTGACGCTGGCGCTGCTCTTTCCCGGCCAGGGCACGCAGCATCCCGAGCTGCTGCCGTGGCTGGAGCGCACGCCCGCCTGTGCGCCGGTGCTGGCGGCGATGGCCGAGCGGGTCGGGGCTGACTGGCGCGCGGCGCTGGCCGATGCCGAGCGCGCCAGCGACAACCGCTTCGCCCAGCCGCTGCTGACCGGCCTCTCGCTGGCGTGCTGGGTGGCGCTGGCGCCGGGGCTGCCGGCGCCGGGCGTGATCGCCGGCTACAGCGTGGGCGAGCTGGCCGCGGCCAGCGCCGCCGGCCTGTGCGACGCCGTCACCGCGCTGGCGCTGGCCGCGCAGCGCGCCGAGCGCATGTCGCAGGCGGCGGCGCTCACGCTGCCGGGGTGCGCCTCGGGGCTGATGGCGCTCTCCGCGCTGGACGAGGCGCGGCGCGAGGCGCTGTGCGCCCGCCACGGCCTGGCGCTGGCGATCCACATCGCGCCCGACAGCGCGATCGTCGGCGGTCCGGCCGAGGCGCTTGACGCCGCCCAGGCCGAGCTGGACTCGCAAGGGGCGGGCGTACGCATCACCCGGCTGGCGGTGCGCATCGCCTCGCACACGCCCTGGATGGCGCCGGCGGCGACCGCGTTCGCGCAGGATCTGGCCGCGGCCGGGCTGCGGATGCCGCGGACCTGGCTGGTCAGCAACGCCGACGGCACCGCGCATCGGGACCGCGCCAGGCTGATCCACGGGCTGGCCGTGCAGATCGCCAGCCCCGTGCGCTGGGACGCCTGCATGGACAGCGTGGCCGAGCGCGGCGCGCGCTGCGTGCTGGAGGTCGGCCCTGGGCGCACGCTGGCGAAGATGTGGCAGGCGCGCCATCCGCACATTCCGGTGCGCTCGGTCGAGGACTTCGGCGCGCCCCAGGCGGTGGTGGACTGGGTGGGGCGCGTGCTGGGGTGAAGGCCGTGCGGCCTTCCCAGGCGCCCGTCGATCAGAGGCTGGCCAGATACTTGGTCAGGGTCGCCACGTTCTTGTCGTAGGCCGTCGATTCGCCGAGGGACAGTGCCGGCTTGCGCACGAAGAAATCGAACGGCAGCTCGCGCGTCGCGAAGAACGGCAGGAGATTGTCCGGCTGCAGCGTGTCGCCACTCAGGCCGATCGCCCAGTTCTTGCTCTTGTATTCGTTGAGGACGGCGATCGTGGCGTTGACCAGCGCCTTTTCGTTGGACTTGACCTTGTTGATATAGGCATTCAGGACAGTGATGTTCTTGTCATAGGCGCTGGCGTCGCCGAGGCTCACGCCTTGGCCGCGGACGTAATAGGTGAAGGGCAGTTCACGATTCGTGAAGAACGCCAGGAAGCTGTCGGGGACGAGGGTATTGCCCGTCATGCCGATCCCCCAGTTCTTCTTCTTGTAGTCATTCAGTGTGGCGATGAGGGTCGTGACTGACTGGATTTCGGTCTTGGCGTTGACATTGATGCTCATGGTCGCTCCCGTTGATAAGGCAAGAAAATTGAAAGATGTTTCCCTACTCGTCTGGCTTTTCGGTCCCGCCCCGGATTGATGTGGTTTCCGGACTCCACTGAAATCATTTCTTGTCGTCGACGTCGTCGATGAATTGATTCTTCCGGATCTGCAAGAAATCGCCAATGAGGCTTTGGTCGTAGGTGCGGGCGTGGACTGGGACATTGGTCCCGGCGCGCGTGTGCGAATTCATGCGACCTCCTGTCCGTGCGCCAGTGGCTTCCCCTCGAGCGGGGGGCATCCGTGAGATCTGTCGGGGCATCGGGCGAGTGCGTGCGATCAGGTCCTGGGCATTCCCGCCCCGAAGTGATCAAATCTTCCGATCCCCGCTATCACGCTGTCCGATGAAGTTTCTGCTTGTGGATGACCACCCGATGTGGCGGCAGGGCATGGTCTTTTTCCTGCGGGGTCATGCGGCCGCGACGGATGTGCTGGAGGCGGCCAGCGGCCTCGAGGCGCTGGATCTGGTCGAGCGGCATGACAATCTGGATCTCGCTCTGGTCGATCTCGACATGCGCGGCATGGGCGGGCTGGAGACGGTCACGCGGCTGCGCGAGCGCCGTCCCGGGCTGCGGTCGGTGGTGCTGTCGGCCTCGGACCGGCAGGACGACGTGTGGCGCAGCCTGTCGGCGGGGGCCTGCGGGTTCATCGCCAAGTCGTCGGAGCCGCAGGAGATGAAGTCGGCGCTCCTCGACGTGATGGGTGGGCGGCCCTGCGTGCCGGCGCTTGGGGCGCTGGGCGGGGCTGCCGTCGTTTCAAGCCAGACCTCCCGGTTGGCTGCGCCCGGCAGCCTGACGCTGCGTCAGCAGGAGGTCATGGCGCTGATGTGCCGCGGCCTGCCCAACAAGACCATCGCGCAGGAACTGTCGCTGACCGAGAAGACCGTCAAGGTCCACGTCGGGGCGATCTTCAAGATCCTGGGTGTGACGAACCGGACCCAGGCGGTGATTGCCGTCCGGTGGATGCCGGGATGGGACGGCGCCCTCCTGTAGGGCGACACGGTGCGCTTCAGGCTCTGTCGGATCCTGCCAGGCGGTCGATCGTCGCCCTCAGCAGATCAGGGTCGACCGGCTTGTGCAGCAGATGGTGACCGGCGGCGCGGGCCTCGCGCAGACGCTCGGGCGCGGTGTTGCCGGTGATCAGCAGGGCGGGCAGGTCGGTGTTGAATTCCTCCCGCAGCGCCTCGATGGCCTCCAGGCCGCCGGCGCCGTGTTCCAGGCCGAGGTCGGTGATGATCAGGGCGGGCAGATCCGGGTCGCGGGTGGCGGCCGTGCGCAGGGCGTCCAGCGTGCCGGCCAGGACCGGCTGCCATCCCCAGTGCGTCAGCAGCAGGCCCAGCGCGGCCAGGATCGAGGGGTCGTCGTCGAGCACCAGCACGCGTCGGCCGGCGGCGCCGAGCGCGGGCGGTGAAGCTGGCGGCGCTTCGGCGGGTTCGGGCTGCGGGTCGGAGGCCGTCATCGGCAGCACGACGCCGACGGCCGTGCCGTGGCCGGGCCGCGAGCGCATGTGGATCGGATGGTCGAGCAGCCGGGCCAGGCGCTGCACGATGGCCAGGCCCAGCCCGATGCCCTGCCGCTCCGCGGACGGCGCCTGAAGCTGGACGAACTCCTGGAAGCAGCGGCGCTGCTCCTCCTCGCTCATGCCCAGGCCGGTGTCGATGACCTGCACTTCGATGTGCGCGCCCCGCCGGCGCCCGCCCAGCACGACGCGACCCCGCTCGGTGTAGCGGACGGCGTTCGACAGCAGGTTGCGCACGATGCGCTCCAGCAGCACCGGGTCGGTCCGCACCGTGAGCTCGGGGGCGTGCAGGTGCAGATCCAGTCCCTTGGCCTGGGCCAGCGGCCGGGCCTCCTCGGCCAGCCGCCGCAGCAGCGGGCGCAGTGCCACGGCGTGCGGCCTGACCTCCACCACGCCGGCGTCCAGGCGCGAGATGTCCAGCAGCGACGAGAACAGCGTGCCCAGCGTGCGCACCGCCTCGCCGATGTGCTCGACGATCGGGCGCGTCGGCGTCGGCAGCGATTCCTGCTGCAGCGTGCCCACCAGCAGCGACAGCGTGTGCACGGGCTGGCGCAGATCGTGGCTGGCGGCGGCCAGGAAGCGCGACTTGGCCAGGTTGGCCTGCTCGGCGGCCTCTTTCTGCTCACGCAGGCGCTCGGCCAGCGTGGCGATCTCGAAGCGGGCCCGCAGTGACTCGACCAGCTTGCCGTTGAGCGTGCGTGCAAAGCGGATCGTCAGCAGCGAGTAGGCGAACACGGAGAAGGCCACGGCCTGATAGAGCGTGCCGCCCAGCCACAGGCTGCCGCTGACAGCACCGACCGCGCAGGGCACGAAGAAGGCCATGAAGGCGGGCAGATGGATGGTCTGCGAGTGCAGCGAGCTCGACACCATGCCCGCCAGCATGAAGATCACCAGCAGGCGGTGCTCGATCTGGCCATGCGGCAGGAAGGTCAGCGCGCCGCCTGCCCACAGCAGGCCGGAGGTCAGCGAGATCGCGGTGTGCCGCCGCAGCAGCGACTCGGCCTGGGTCGGCCAGTCCTGGCGCCGGGCGGTGTGGCGACACAGGAGCAGGCGCAGCGCCGAGTGCAGCGCCAGCAGGGTCAGCCAGACGCCCAGCCATGCGTGGGGCACGACGCCGGCCAGCACGCCCGTCTGCGCGGCCGCCACCAGCAGGCTGCCGAGCACGATGAAGGGCGTGTTGCGCTGGAGCGCAGCCAGCTGGTGCAGCCTGACGCGGCGGGCATGCGGATCGGGCATGGCGCGACGGCGTCGGCTGGGGTGCGGTGAGCGGGAAATCAGTCCTCGACGACCAGCGTCTGCATGCCCGTCCATTCCTCGCCGGGGCTCAGGCGGATCGGGTTGCCGATCTGCGCGGCCTCGACGCAGAGCATCTGCGGCCAGTCCTCGTCGGGCATGTCGGGCAGGCTGGCGCACTTCTCGGGGCCGGGGTTCCAGACCACCGTGTCCTCGAACTGGCTGGCGATGATGCGCACCTTGCGCCCCGCCTCGCGCAGCAGCAGCGCACGCGGCGCTTCCCAGTAGATGCGGTCGAGCTCCTGGGCGATGGTCACGACGTCGACCCACTGCTGGCGCGGCTGGTCGAGCACCGCGTCCTGGTAGTTGACGTGCTGCAGGCCCTCGAGCTGGGCCTGGCGCACGTCACCGCAGCGCAGGTAGGTGTGCAGTGCGGCCTGGAACTCGATCGTGCTGTCGCCGGTGTTGATGACGGCCAGCTCCATTTCCAGGCGGCGGCTGTCGACGCTGACCGTCATCTCCACGGTGAAGCCGTGCGGCCAGATCGCGCGTGTGGCCTCGTCGGCCTCCAGGCGCAGCACCGCGAAGGCGTGCTCGCCGCGCACGGTGGCCTCCTGCAGCGTCCAGGCGCGGTTGCGCACGAAGCCGTGCTTGGGCAGCGGGCCCTGCTGGTTGAACTGCGGGAAGATCACCGGCACGCCGCCGCGCACCGCGGCCGTGCCGCCCAGCGCGCTGGTGGGCGAGAGGTAGAGCTGCTCCTCGCCGAGCGCCGGGATCCACGACACGACATGCGCGCCGTGCAGCAGGACGGTGGCCTGCGCGCCAGCAGGCGAGCGCAGGTGCACGGCCGGCTGGCCGTCGAACAGGCAGACGCCGGTGGGTTGCGCAGCGCGGGGCAGGGCGGTGTCGTCGCTCATCGTGCAGGTCGGGAAAGGATCAGAAGGGGCATCAGAGGGTTCGGAAGACCTCGGTGGCCGCAGCCACCGTCGCGGCGATGTCGGCATCGGCGTGCGCGGCGCTGACGAAGCCGGCCTCGTACAGCGCCGGCGCCAGGTAGACGCCGCGCTCCAGCATGCCGTGGAAGAAGCGGTTGAAGCGCGGCTGGTCGGTGGTCATCACCGTGGTGTAGTTCTGCGGCAGCTCCGGCATCAGGAAGAAGCCGAACATGCCGCCCTGGCTGTCGACGCAGAAGGGCACGCCGGCGGCATCGGCCGCGCCCTTCAGGCCGTCGACCAGGGTGCGCGTCCTGGCGCCCAGCGCGTCGAAGAAGCCGGGGCGGCTGATCTCGCGCAGCGTGGCCAGGCCGCAGGCGGTGGCCACCGGGTTGCCGCTGAGCGTGCCGGCCTGGTAGACGCCGCCCAGCGGCGCCAGGTGGGCCATGATGCGCCGCGAGCTGGCGAAGGCCGCCAGCGGCATGCCCCCGCCGATGACCTTGCCGAAGACCGAGATGTCAGGCTGGAAGCCGGGGATCGCCTGGGCGTACAGGCTCTGCGCCGAACCCAGCGCGACGCGGAAGCCCGTCATCACCTCGTCGAAGATGAACAGCGCGCCATGCTGGTCGCACAGCTCGCGGATGCGGCGGACGAAGGGCACCTGCGCGCGCACGAAGTTCATGTTGCCGGCGATCGGCTCGATCATCACGCAGGCGATCTCGGGGCCGTGCGCCTTGAAGGCCGCCTCGATCTGCTCGACGTTGTTGTACTCGAGCACCAGCGTGTGCTGCACCACCTCGGCCGGCACGCCGGCGCTGGTGGGGTGGCCGAAGGTCGCCAGGCCCGAGCCCGCCTTGACCAGCAGCGCGTCGGCGTGGCCGTGGTAGCAGCCCTCGAACTTGATGATCTTCGAGCGGCCGGTGGCGCCGCGCGCCAGGCGGATTGCGCTCATGCCGGCCTCGGTGCCGGAGCTGACCAGGCGAACCTGCTCGATGCTCGGGACGTGGCGGATGATCTCCTCGGCCAGCTCGACCTCGCGCTCGGTGGGCGCGCCGAAGCTGAAGCCCTCGACCGCGGCCTTCTGCACCGCCTCCAGCACCGCCGGATGGCCGTGGCCCAGGATCATCGGGCCCCAGGAGCCGATGTAGTCGATGTACTGCGTGCCCTCGGCGTCCCACAGGTAGGCGCCCTGGGCGCGGGCGATGAAGCGCGGCGTGCCGCCGACGGCGCGGAAGGCGCGCACGGGGGAATTGACGCCGCCGGGAATCACCTGGCGGGCGCGCTCGAACAGCTGGTCGTTGGTGGTCATCGGTCGCGGGCCGGTCGGAGCCGGCGGTCTTGTGGAAGCCGCGGGCGTCCGTCCGGTCCGGGCAGACCCCGATCGGCCAGAGGAAGGATCAGTGGATGCTGCGCGGCTTGCCGGGCGCGGGCTCCAGGCCGGCGGTCATGGGGTCCTCGGCGCCGTCCTCGCCTTCCTCGTCCTCGGGCGGCAGCGCCCAGAAGAAGCGGTCGGGAACGACACTGCCCATGCCCGGCCGGAAGCCCGCGTCGAGCGACTGGTCGAGAAAGGCCAGCGCCTCCGACACCGCCAGGTGCAGCTCCTGCCCGGTGGCCAGCAACGAGGCCAGTGCCGCCGACAGCGTCTCGCCCGCGCCGATGAAGCTGGTGTCGAAGCGCTCGAACTTCTCGCCGGTGATCGCGCCCTGCGGCGAGGCCAGCACGTTGTCGATCTGATTGTTGGGCAGCTGCACGCCGGTCACCAGCACATAGCTGGCGCCATGCTCGCCGGCGGCCACCGCCAGCTCGCGCGCGGAGGGCGGGCGCTCGGCTTCCCAATCGGGCAGCAGGAAGTCGGTCAGCGTCTTCTGGTTGCCCACCAGCACCTCGGTCTGAGGCAGCACCAGTTCGCGCAGCGCGTCCAGGTAAGCCTGGGACTCGTCCTCGTCGTCCATCCAGGACAGCGTGGGCAGGTAGGTGACCAGCGGCACGTCGGGGTAGTCGGAGAGCACCTCGGCGACGGCACCGACCGTCTCGGCATTGCCGAGGAAACCGACCTTCCAGGCCGAGATCGTCACGTCCTCCAGGACGCCGCGGGCCTGCTCGGTCACCGCGTCAGCCTCGAGCGTCACCTGCTCGAAGACCTCGGCGGTGTCGCGCATCACGATGGTGGCGACCACCGGCAGGGCGTGCGCCCCCATCGCGGCGATGGTGGCGATGTCTCCGGCGAGGCCACCCGCGCCGGTGGCGTCGCTGGCGTTGAAGGTCATCACGCAAGCCGGGGCCGGCAGGTCCTGGGGGTCTTCGCTGGCGGGATCGGTTGCGATGGGGTTCATCCGGGGGTATTCGGGCGCGGGAGGTTTCTGGGAATTGTTGCGGAGCTTGCTGCCTGTTCTTGCTTTTCGGGCAAGGCCAGTGGCTACAATCCTCAGCCATTGTAGTGACAAGCTGACCCTCTGCCGTGAGTTCCCCGAAAACCTGGATGTGCCTGATCTGTGGCTGGATCTACGACGAGGCCGCCGGTGATCCTGAGCATGGCATCGCGCCCGGAACCGCCTGGGCGGATGTGCCGATGAACTGGACCTGCCCGGAGTGCGACGCCCGCAAGGACGACTTCGAGATGGTCGAGATCTGACCCCCGCAGGGGCTGCGCGCTCGCGTCGCCGTGCCCCCGCGACGCTGACGATGGCTTCAACCGAGGAAAGTCGCCGTGGAACTGGAACCTGATTCGACCCCCCTCGACGTGGCCCGCGAGCGCACCGCGATGCGGGTGCTGGTCGTCGATGACAGCAACACCATCCGCCGCAGCGCCGAGATCTTCCTGAAGCAGGGCGGCTGCGAGGTGGTGCTGGCCGAGGACGGTTTCGACGCGCTGGCCAAGGTCAGCGACCACCGCCCCGACCTGATCTTCTGCGACATCCTGATGCCGCGCCTGGACGGCTACCAGACCTGCGCGATCATCAAGCGCAATCCGCGGTTCGCCAGCGTGCCCGTCATCATGCTGTCGTCCAAGGACGGGCTGTTCGACAAGGCGCGCGGCCGCATGGTCGGCTCCGAGGACTACCTGACCAAGCCCTTCACCAAGGACCAGCTGCTGCAGGCCGTGCAGCAGCATGGCCGGGTCGAGGCGTGAGCGGTGCCGTCCCGATGACCATCCGCAGCATCCTGCTGGTCGACGACTCCCGCACCGAGCTGCATGTGCTGTCGGACCTGCTGGTGCGCCAGGGCTATCGCGTGCGCACCGCCGAGAACGGCGACGAGGCGCTGCGCCGCATCGCCGAGGAAAAGCCTGACCTGATCCTGATGGACGTGGTCATGCCCGGGCAGAACGGCTTCCAGCTCACCCGCACCATCACCCGTGACCCGCGCTATGCCGACGTGCCGGTGATCATGTGCACCAGCAAGGGCCAGGAGACCGACAAGGTCTGGGGCATGCGCCAGGGCGCGCGCGACTATGTGGTCAAGCCGGTCGATCCGGGCGAGCTCGTCCAGAAGATCCGGGCCTTCGGCTGAGCCGAGCCACCACAGGACGGAACGCGACGATGGCCAACAAGGAAGCGCTCAGGGCCCTGCAGGGGCGCCTGGCCGAGCGGCTGCAGGAGGTGCGCAGCATCGAGCATGTGTCGGGCTGGCTGGCGGTCGAGTGCGCCGGCCAGGCGCT
>JBJOPV010000077.1:0-15582 GCA_046050625.1 Pseudomonadota bacterium | reverse complement strand
CTTCGCCTTCTTCCAGTGGGAGTTCTCGCTGGCGGTGCTGGCGGCGGTGCTGGCGGTGCTGGGCTACTCGGTCAACGAGTCGGTGGTGATCTTCGACCGCATCCGCGAGGCCTTCCGCAAGTACCGCAAGATGACCACGCCCGAGGTCATCGACCACGCGATCACCTCGACGATGAGCCGCACCGTCATCACGCACGGCTCGACGCAGATGATGGTGCTGTCGATGCTGCTGTTCGGCGGGCCGACGCTGCACTACTTTGCGGTGGCGCTGACGATCGGCATCCTGTTCGGCATCTACTCGTCGGTCTTCGTGGCCGCGGCCATCGCGATGTGGCTGGGTGTCCGGCGCGAGGATCTGGTCAGCGCAGGTGCCAAAAAGGACCACGATCCGAACGATCCGAACTCGGGCGCGGTCGTGTGAGGCATCGACCGGCTGGTGTAAAGTAGTCCACACTATTTTTTCCAGATTCCGACGGTCGATCCCACTCCTCCCATGGCTGCCGCAACCCCCTCCTCGCTGCTGGCCGCCCAGGCGCGGCGACTCTATTGCGAGCAGCTCCAGCGGCTGATGCCCCGCGTTGCCGGCACGCTGACCGAGCGGGTGCGTGACCGCATCGCCGAGCAGGCACGCACGCCGTCAGCCCATCACGGGGTCTACCGGGATCTGCTGGTGGACCTGCCGCTGCAGTCTGGCCGCTGGACCCTGGCTTTCGGACAGCAGCTGCAGCGGGCAGCGGCCGGCCGCCTGGCGGCCCCGTCGGGTGCGGGGCGCAACGCCACCCGCGCCGACGAGCTCGCGATCGTCGATGACGCTTCGGTCGACCAGGAGATCGTCGTCTCGCACATGGCGATGGCGCTGCTGGACAAGGCCAACTGGGAGTTCTCCGACCTGCGCTATCGAATGGCAGCGCTCGATCACCGCGACGAGCTCGACGCGCTGGACGTGCTGCGCCCGCACGCGCTGGCCCGGGCGGTGTCGGAGAGCTGGTTCGTGGCCGGCTTCAGTGCCGAGGCCTGGCGGGCGCTGCAGCCGATGCTGCACGAGGAGTTCGCCGCGCTCATCCATGAGGCTTACCACGAGGTCAACCGCTGGCTGATCGGCCAGGGCGTCTGTCCCGAAGTCAATCTGCGCCATTTCATCCGGCGCAGCAAGGACGACAGCCGTGTGTCGCGCGCGGGCGGACTGTCACCACAGGCGCAGGCCAAAGGTGCTGCCGGTGCCGCCGCTCGGTCCGGTGGTGTGGCCGCGCCGCCTCAGGAGCGTTTTCCTTCTCCGTCTCATCTGGGACGCGCCGAGCCGGTGACCCCGTCCCGCTGGGCCTCCGGTGGCACCTCTGGCGGGGGGTCTGGAAGTGGTGGGCGCTCAGGTGGCGGGGGCGCTGGCGGAACTGGCTCCGGCCCAGGGGGGAGCGCAGGCGATGGCACGGGGGGCGCGCGCGCGGCCCCGTCAGGCGGGCCCGTGGCGCCTGCCCCCGACAGTCGCGATGCCCATCTCTATGCGCCGACGATGATGGCGGACGTGTCGCCGCCGTCCGCCGCCGGGGCGGCCACCGTGCCGGTGCCGCTGCGCGACGTGCATGACGAGACGCGCATGATGACGCACTCGCCGGGCCTGCTGCGCAGCATCGAGCAGGCCGAGGCGGTGCTGGGTCGGCTCAACCGGCTGGTCGCGCGGCAGGTGCCCGACTTCTACAGCTCGACCATCGCGCATCCGCAGGTTCAGCCCTCGCCCGGGCTGAGTGCGGCCATCAGTGACGCCGAGCAGGCGGTGCGCCGCCGCTTCGAGGGCGGGGCCTCGGCAGCGGGCGTGGTCCCGGGCGTGGTGCCTGTGCTGTCGAGAGCGGATGCGGTGTCGACGCCGGGGCTGCTGCAGGAACTGCAGAGCCGCAAGGTCGCGCTCAAGCAGGCTGCGACCACGCCGGTGGAGCGTGCCACCATCGAGATCGTCGCGCTGATGTTCCAGAGCCTGCTGACCGAGGAGCGCATTCCGGCCACCGTGCGGGTGTGGTTCGCGCGGCTGCAGATGCCGGTGTTGCGGGTGGCGATCGCCGAGCCCGACTTCTTCGCGACGATCGACCATCCGGCACGCAAGCTGATCGACCGCATGGGCGGCTGCGTGATGGGCTTCGAGGCGGGCGCGGCCGGCGTCAGCGAGCCGATGGAGCGCGAGATCAAGCGCGTCGTCCAGGTGGTCGAGGCCTATCCGGACACTGGCCGGAGGGTCTTCCAGACGGTGCTGACCGAGTTCGAGCGCTTCGTCGAGGAGTACTTCAAGACCGAGCACGTCGCGGCCAGCAAGGGCGTGTCGCTGGCGCAGCAGATCGAGCAGCGCGAGACGATGGCGATCCAGTACACCATCGAGATGCGCAAGATGCTCGACAAGGTGCCGGTGCACGACAGCGTGCGCCAGTTCCTGTTCCACGTCTGGGCCGATGTGCTGGCCACCACCGCGGTCAAGACCAGCGCGAGCAGCGAGCAGACCCGGGCGATGAGCAAGGTCGCCTCCGATCTGATCTGGCTGGCCAGCGCCAAGGTCTCGCGCGAGGAACGCGCCGAGGCGATCCGCCGGCTGCCGCCGCTGCTCAAGCGCCTGCGCGAGGGCATGGGCTCGGCGGGCGTGCCGCTGCCGCGCCAGGACGAGTATGTGCAGTCGCTGAACAATGCCTTGCAGGCGGCCTTCTCGGCCCGCACTGCCACCATTCCGACCGAGCGTCTCGACGAGCTGATGATGCAGCTCGAGGCCCTGGAGGATCTGCTGCCCGAGGCCGGCGACATCGAGATCGACGAGTCGATGGTGCGTGATCTCTCGGGCCACGAGACCCAGGATCTGGAGGTGGTCGCGGAGGGCGGCTCGATGCCGACGCCCGCCATGGTGGCCTGGGTGGCCGATCTGACGGTCGGCAACTGGTTCCGGCTCGACTACCGCGACCGCATCGAGCCGGTGCAGCTGGCCTGGCAGGGCAGCCGCAAGCAGTTCAGCCTGTTCGTGTCGGCGCAGGGACGCGGTGTCATGTTCCAGAAGCACCGCCTGGCTTCCTTCCTGCAGGCGGGTCTGCTGGTGCCGTTCGAGGAGGAGTCACTGACGGTGCGCGCCACCCGCAACGCGCTGGCCAAACTTGACGCGGATCCGGCGCGGCTGCTGCACTGAGGCGCCACGGTCCTGCCGCTGCGCCCGTTCAGTCATTTCAGTGGATGAGCCGATCGGCGTCGTCGACGAAGAGTTCGTCGAGGATCAGCGCGTCGGGCTCCTCGCCCATGCTCCAGAAGACCATCAGCACGATGATCTTCAGGTCCTCCAGCGCCAGCGACCCACCCGGCGCGGCCATCGCCCGGTCGACGGCGATCTCGCGCATGTGCGCCGGCAGCACGCCGGCCGACTCCAGGAAGCTCAGGAAGGCGATCGAAGGGGTGCCGAGCCGATCCTGCTCCGAGGCGGTGTAGATGCGCATCGACAGCGCGCTCTGCATCTGCGCCTGGGTCTCGGCCACGCTGGTCAGGCCATCGAGCCAGCTCAGCGCCTCCTCGATCTCGTCGCTCTCGAAACCGACCGAGGTCAGCTTGCGCGACAGCTGGTCGTGCTCCGGACAGGAGTCCGGCCGCCAGTAGTTTTCGTAGAGATAGACGAGCACGTCGAACATGGATTCACTATACCCGAGGGCATGGTGACCGGGAGAACCTGTGCCAACCGGCCCCCGTGAGCGGGGTCACGCACGATTCTGGCGCTGAAAGATCTGTCCGGGCAGCCGAACGATCTGCTCGAGCATTTCCAGCTCGAGCAGCCGGACCTGCAGCGCAGGCGTCGGCCAGCCGGTGCGCGCCTGCAGCGCGTCCAGCGTGGCCGGGCTCCAGCCCAGGGCCTGAAGGATCGGGTCGGAGGCTTCCTCTTCCACCTCGGACTCCGCGACCGCGACCGCTGGCGCTTCCTGCTGCGCGTTCATGGCGGGCGCACGGCGCAGCGGCCGCAGGTCTTCCAGGATGTCCTCGACCGACTCGACCAGCCGCGCGCCATCGCGGATCAGTCGGTGGCAGCCGCGCGACTGCGAGCTGCGGATCGGGCCCGGGATCGCGAAGACCTCGCGGTTGCTCTCCAGCGCCAGCCGCGCGGTGATCAGCGAGCCCGACTGCAGCGCGGCCTCCACCACCAGCGTGCCCAGCGACAGCCCGGCGATCAGCCGGTTGCGCTGCGGGAAATGCGGCGCCAGCGGTCCGGTGCCCAGCACATGCTCGCTGACGATCAGGCCCCCTGCAGCGACGATGCGCGCAGCCAGCGCCTCGTGCTGGCGCGGGTAGCAGCGGTCGATGCCGGTGCCGATGACTGCCACCGTGGGAGCGCCCGCGTCCAGCGCGCCCAGATGGGCGGCTGCGTCGATGCCCTGCGCCAGTCCGGAGACAAGGCCCAGTCCGGCGCGGCCCAGTCCCGCGGCGAACTCGCGTGCCAGCGCGGCGCCGCTGGCGGTGGGATGCCGGCTGCCGACCAGCGCGATCAGGTCATGGTCGATCAGGCGCTGCGGTGCGCCGTGCAGATGCAGCAGCAGCGGCGAGTCGGGCATGTGCATCCAGCCCGGCGGATAGCCCTCGTCGCCGAGGATCAGCAGATGGTGGTCGGGATGCGCGAGCCAGTCCAGCGTGGCGGCCACCAGCGCATCCAGTCCGTCGGGCGGCGAGCGCAGCGCCTGCACCAGCGCCTCGCCGACGATCTGGCGCTGCGCGATCGACGAGGCCGCGAACACGCCTTCGGGCGAGCCGAAGGCCGCGAGCAGCTGGCGTGCGCGCTGGCGGCCGCAGCCCGGCGTCTGCAGCAGCCGCAGCCAGGCGGCGATCTCGTCGGGCGCGTGTCCGGCCAGTGGCATCGTCGCGCTCCTGCGGGGCGGCCGCTCAGGGCTGGGTGAAGCGGTCGCCGGGGCGCACCGCGGTCTGCGCGTCGAGGATCAGCGCGTAGGCCACCCGCTCGAAGACGCGGAACACGAACAGGTGCCCGTGGGTCTCGTCGGGCAGCTGCAGTGCGGCCCGCTGCGGGTCGGTGCGGTCGGCGATGCGCTCGCCGGCACGCTGGATCGCCAGCACATGGCCGCGCTCGATGCCGTCGACCCGGCCGCGGTTCAGCGCGACGATCTGGTTCTGGCCGGCCGACATGCCGTCGCCGTAGATCGAGACGATGCGCCCGGCGATCGGTGCCGAGGGCGCATGCGGCACGAAGTTGGTGGTGTCGCGGGTCGGGGCCTGGGCCAGGCGGTCGCCGGCGCCGGCCTCCTGGCGCAGCGTCGTCAGCACCACCGTGCCGGGCACGATCTCCTGGGTCTTGCCGTCGGCGCTCGGGGTCACGCTGCCCGGGCGGACATATTCCGCCGAACCGACGAAGGCGGCCTCGTGGCCGAGCAGCGCCTTCGTGTCCGGATCGAGCAGCGGCCGGGCCTGGCGGAAGACGCGCCAGTTGCGCAGCGGCGGCATCTCGCCGCGCACATAGGCGGTGTCGCCGCGGCCGAGCAGCACCCGGCCCTCGCGGCCTGCGACGATGCGCGGCGCGTTGTCCAGCTCGTCAGCCTCGAGCACGATCGCGTCGTTCAGGAAGGGCTCGATCAGGTGCAGCGAGATCGAGGCGACCGGTCCGTTGTCGACGTCGCCCGCCCGCACCCGCGGCGAGAGCTTCACGGTGTCCGCGCCGGCACGGCCGAACTGCAGCCGTGCGCGGCCGCCCTCGCGCACCAGCACCAGCTCCTGGCCGGGATAGATCAGGTGCGGGTTGCGCACCTGATCGAGATTCATGCCCCAGAGCTCCGGCCAGCGCCAGGGGCTGCGCAGGAAGAGCTTCGCGATGTCCCACAGCGTGTCGCCGCGGCGCACGATGTGGCTCTCGGGCGCGTTGGGCGCGAGCTCGGAAAGCGGCACGCCGGCCTCGGCGACCTGACGGGCCGTGCTGCGTTGCGCGGCAGTGACCGGATAATCGGGGGCTGCGTGAGTCGCCTGGAGCGACAGGCCCAGCAGCGTCGCCGCCAGCAGCCTCGAGGAGCTGGCGATGGCGCGCCGGGTTCGAGCGTGCTCGCCGTGGCACAGGATCATGGAGTTCTTCTCCGTGCGCCGACCCGGCAGGCCCGCGCGAAACACTTCATTCAGACTCGCCGATTCTGCCCCCGAAGCCCTGAGGCTGCAATGAAATCGGCTGTTTTGCCACTTCTGCCGTTTCGGGTCCTCCTCTTAATGTCGCCTCGCGACCGATCGCCCTCGTCATCGCCATGAGCCTGCTGACCATCCTCCGCTATCCCGATCCCCGCCTGAACAAGGTCGCCAAGCCGGTGGCGGCCGTCGATGCGCGCATCCGCACGCTGATCGACGACATGTTCGAGACGATGTACAAGTCGCGCGGCATCGGCCTGGCCGCGACCCAGGTCGACGTGCACGAACGGCTGATCGTCATCGACGTGTCCGAAGATCGCTCGGAGCAGCTGGTGCTGATCAACCCGGCGCTGGTCACGCGCAGCTCGGAGCGGGTCGTCGGCGACGAGGGCTGCCTGTCGGTGCCGACCATCTACGACAAGGTCGAGCGCCATGAGCGTGTCACGGTGCGTGCGCTCGACCGCGAGGGCCGCGCCTTCGATCTCGAGGCCGACGGTCTGCTGGCGATCTGCATCCAGCATGAGATGGATCACCTGATGGGGCGGGTCTTCGTCGAGTACCTCTCGCCGCTCAAGCGCAACCGCATCCGCACCAAGCTGCTCAAGCGTGGCCGCGACGAGGACGACGTCGAATGAACACCCCCGCCATGATCCCCGACCCTGCACAGGGGCTGCGTGTCGGCTTCGCTGGCACGCCGGAGTTCGCCCGCGAGGCGCTGGCGGCGATGCTGGCGGCCGGCCGCTCGGTGCCGCTGGTGCTGACCCAGCCGGATCGCCCGGCCGGGCGCGGCATGAAGCTGCAGCCCTCGCCGGTCAAGCAGCTCGCGCTGGAGCACGGCATCGCGGTGGCGCAGCCGACCAGCCTGAAGCTCGACGGCCGCTTCCCCGACGAGGCGGCGGCCGCCCGCGAGGCGCTGCTGACCGCGCGCCTGGACGTGCTGGTGGTGGCCGCCTACGGCCTGATCCTGCCGCGCTGGGTGCTGGCGCTGCCGCGCCTGGGCTGCCTGAACATCCACGGCTCGATCCTGCCGCGCTGGCGCGGGGCTGCGCCGATCCACCGCGCCATCGAGGCCGGTGACGCCGAGACCGGCATCACCCTCATGCAGATGGACGAAGGGCTGGACACCGGCGACATGCTCTCGGTCGCGCGCGAGCCGATCGGCCCGGACGACACCACCGCGCTGCTGCACGACCGGCTGGCGCGGCTGGGCGGGCGCATGATCGTCGCGGCGCTGGCCGACGCGGCGGCTGGGCGCCTGCAGCCGGTGCCGCAGCCGCCGGAGGGCGTGACCTACGCGCACAAGATCGACAAGAAGGAGGCGGCGATCGACTGGACGCTGCCGGCGGCCGTGATCGCGCGCCGGGTACGCGCCTTCGACCCCTTTCCCGGCGCGAGCTTCGTGCGCGGCGCCGAGACGATCAAGGTCTGGCAGGCGCGCCTGGCCGACGGGCAGGGCGCCCCCGGCGAGGTGCTGGCGGCGGAGGCGGGCGTGCTGCGGGTGGCCTGCGGCGAGGGCGCGCTGGAGATCGAGCGGGTGCAGCGCCCGGGCGGGCGGCGCCAGCCGGTGCGCGAATGGCTGGCGGGCTGTGACATTCGCCCTGGCGAGCGGCTGGGCTGAAACGGGGTGCGTCGCCCGGAATGCTCAAGTCGCTCCGGGCGACAGACGATAAGCGAGGCAGCCCCCGCCCTTCGCTTGCCCTCCCCCCGCCATGAGACTGCCGAGACTTTCCGTCATCGCCCTGCTCGCCGCGCTGCCCCTGCTGGCCAGCTGCGACCTGCTCGGCATCGAGTCCGGCGAAGCCGTCGCCGCCCGCAACGAGGCCGAGGGCAAGGCCATCGGCAGCGCCTGTCGCCACGCGATGCGCGCGATCGAGGACTGCTACACCCTCAACCCCAAGGCGGTGAAGGCGTCCGTCTACACCGGCTGGCGCGAGATGGACGAGTACATGCGCGAGAACAAGCTCGAGGGCATCGCGCCGGTCGTGCCACGCCCGGTCGAACCGGCGAAAAAGAAGAAGCCCAAGCCGGCCGAAGACGAGGAAATCATCGACGAGCCCAAGGCCAAGGCGGACGACAAGGCGCACGGCAAGTCGACGCACTGAGCCGCTGGATCGCGCCCGATGTGACAATCGGGGGATGTCCTCCTCCGGCGCTCCTGTGGCCGCACTGAAGCGGCACGTGCAATTCCTCTGTCGCCACCCGGAATTCCGGCGTGGCCTGCAGGACATGGCGCCGATGGTGCCGGGTCTGGCCGCCTGGGGCCTGGTCACCGGCGTGGCGATGGTGCGCAGCGGGCTCGACCCCTGGCTGGCCCTGCTGATGTCGCTGACGGTCTATGCGGGCTCGTCGCAGCTGGCCTCGCTGCCGCTGATGGCCGCCGGTGCGCCTGTCTGGGTGGTGCTGCTGACCGGCTTCGTCGTCAACCTGCGCTTCGTCATCTACAGCGCGCAGTGGCGCTTCTACTTCGGCCACCTGCCGCGCTGGCAGCGCATGTCGCTGGGCTATTTCGGTGCGGACATCAGCTACGCGATGTTCATGCGGCGCTGGACCGAGCCCGAGCCGCAGCCGGGCCAGATCGCCTACTTCGCTGGCGGGGCGCTGCCGCTGTGGCTGGGCTGGCAGATTCCGTCCATCCTCGGGATCGTGCTGGCCGATGGCGTGCCTGTCGAGTGGGGCCTGGGATTCGCCGGCACGCTGGCGCTGATCGGCCTGACCTGCTCGCTGCTGGTCGACCGCGCGACCTGGGTCTGCGCCGGCGTGGCCGCGGCGGCCGCGGTGGCGGCCTTCGCGCTGCCCTACAAGCTCAACATCGTCGTCGCGGTGGCGGCGGCGGTGGCCGCCGGCCTGATGATGGACAGGCCCGGCGGCGGGGGCGGTCGGCCGATCGGCGCGGCGCAGCCGGCCCGACGTCCTTCCTGACCGGTCTGTTCGCGGAGCACGCACGATGTCCAGCCTCGAAGCCTTTTTCACCATTCTCGGACTGGCGCTGGTCACCGTGCTGACCCGCGGCTTCCTGATGCTGCCCGCGCGCGAGCTGCCGATGCCGCCGTGGGCGCGGCGTGCGCTGAAGTACGCGCCGCTGGCCGCGCTGGTGGCGATCATCGCGCCCGAGGTGCTGATGAAGAACGGCGTGCTGATCGCCACGCCGCTCGACGCCCGCCTGATCGGTGCGGCGGTGGCGGTGGCCTGGTTCTTCTTCCGTCGCGGCATTCTCGGCACCATCGTCGTCGGCATGGCGGTCTTCCTGCCGCTGCGCATCGGGCTGGGCTGGTAGCCCGGGCGGGTCCGACCGATCAGGCACCGCGCTTCTCTTTCATTGATTTCCTCAACTCCGCAACTGCGACCCACCATGAAAGTTCTCCGCCTCCAGGACCTGATCGCCGACGGCCAGATCGCCGGCAAGCGCGTCTTCATCCGTGCCGACCTGAACGTGCCGCAGGATGATGCCGGCCGCATCACCGAGGACACCCGCATCCGCGCCTCCGTGCCGTGCGTGAAGATGGCGCTCGACGCCGGCGCCGCCGTGATGGTCACCAGCCATCTGGGCCGCCCGACGGAGGGCGAATTCAAGCCCGAGGACACCCTGGCGCCGGTGGCCGCACGCATGAGCGATCTGCTCGGCCGCGAGGTCCGGCTGGTGTCGAACTGGGTCGACGGCGTCGAGGTCGCCCCGGGCGAGGTCGTCATGCTCGAGAACTGCCGCCTGAACAAGGGCGAGAAGAAGAACAAGGAAGATCTGGCGAAGAAGATGGCCGCGCTGTGCGACGTCTTCGTGCACGACGCCTTCGGCACCGCGCACCGCGCCGAGGCCTCGACCTACGGCATCGCCCAGTTCGCCCCGGTCGCTTGCGCCGGCCCGCTGCTGGCCGCCGAGATCGACGCCATCTCCAAGGCCCTGGCCAACCCGAAGCGCCCGCTGGTGGCCATCGTCGCCGGCTCCAAGGTCTCGACCAAGCTGACCATCCTGAAGGCGCTGTCCGCCAATGTGGACGGCCTGATCGTCGGCGGCGGCATCGCCAACACCTTCATGCTGGCGGCCGGCCTGAAGATCGGCAAGAGCCTGGCCGAGCCGGATCTGCTCGGCGAGGCCAAGGCGGTGATCGAGGCGATGGCCGCGCGCGGCGCCGCCGTGCCGATTCCCGTCGACGTGGTCTGTGCCAAGACCTTCTCGGCGGATGCGCAAGCCACCGTCAAGGCCGCCACCGACGTGGCCGACGACGACCTGATCCTGGACATCGGCCCGAAGACCGCCGAGATCCTGGCCGCCCAGCTCAAGGCCGCCGGCACCATCGTCTGGAACGGCCCGGTGGGCGTGTTCGAGTTCGACGCCTTCGCACGCGGCACCGAGACGCTGGCGCGTGCGATCGCTGAAAGCGACGCCTTCTCGATCGCCGGCGGCGGCGACACGCTGGCCGCGATCGCCAAGTACGGCATCGAGGGTGACGTGGGCTATATCTCGACCGGCGGCGGCGCTTTCCTGGAAGTGCTGGAAGGCAAGACCCTGCCGGCCTTCGAGATCCTGAGCCAGCGCGCCGCAGGCTGATCCCGCGCGCTCACGCCGGGCAGATCGCCCGGCCTCGGCAGGCCCGTCACCGCAAGGTGGCGGGCCTGTGTCGTTCTGGGACAGGCGGGTGTTTCCACCCATCTTCATGCATTTTCTGCATGAGCACTGCGGCTGGCGGCATGAACCCCGCTTTCGGGCCCGTCCGCGCGGGAAGTACGCATGCGGGCAACTTTTGTCGGCAGTAATCTGCGCTCCCCTTGTTGATTTGTGTGCTTCAGGAGCGCCCTCGATGACCCAACCCTTGTCGCCCGCCGAACAGGCTCTGCATGACGCCGCGCTGGAATACCACCGTGCGCCGGTCCGGGGCAAGATCGCCGTCACCCCGCTCAAGCCGCTGATGAACCAGCGCGACCTGTCGCTGGCCTATTCGCCCGGCGTGGCCTATCCCTGCCTGGCCATCGAGCAGGATCCGTCCAAGGCGGCCGAGTACACCTCGCGCGGCAACCTGGTGGCCGTGGTCACCAACGGCACCGCCGTGCTGGGCCTGGGCGACATCGGCCCGCTGGCGTCCAAGCCGGTGATGGAAGGCAAGGGCTGCCTGTTCAAGAAGTTCGCCGGCATCGACGTGTTCGACATCGAACTGGCCGAGCGCGACCCGGACAAGCTGGTCGAGATCATCGCCTCGCTGGAGCCCACGCTGGGCGGCATCAACCTCGAGGACATCAAGGCGCCCGAGTGCTTCTACATCGAGAAGAAGCTGCGCGAGCGCATGAAGATCCCCGTCTTCCACGACGACCAGCACGGCACGGCGATCATCTCCGGCGCGGCGCTGCTGAACGGCCTGGAGCTGGTCGGCAAGGCGATCGGCGACGTGAAGATGGTGGTGTCGGGCGCGGGCGCGGCGGCGATCGCCTGCCTGGACCTGATGGTGGGTCTCGGTGTGAAGATCGAGAACATCTTCGTCTGCGACTCCAAGGGCGTGATCCGCGAAGGCCGCGGCGACAAGCTCGACGAGTCCAAGCAGCGCTACTGCCAGCAGACCGAGCTGAAGACGCTGGCCGAGGTCATCGTCGGCGCCGACGTGTTCCTGGGCTGCTCGGCCGCGGGCGTGCTGACCGGCGAGATGGTCCAGGGCATGGCCGACAAGCCCATCATCCTGGCGCTGGCCAACCCGGAGCCGGAGATCCGCCCCGAGATCGCCCGTGCCGCGCGCCCCGACTGCATCATCGCCACCGGCCGCTCGGACTACCCGAACCAGGTCAACAACGTCCTGTGCTTCCCCTACATCTTCCGCGGCGCGCTGGACTGTGGCGCCACCAAGATCACCGAGGCGATGAAGCTGGCCTGCGTGCGCGAGATCGCCGCACTTGCCAAGGAAGAGACCAGCGACGAGGTCGCGGCCGCCTACGCGGGCCAAGACCTGAAGTTCGGCCCTGACTACCTGATCCCGAAGCCGTTCGACGCCCGCCTGATCCTGCGCATCGCGCCGGCGGTGGCCGCCGCCGCGGTCGAGTCGGGTGTCGCCGAGCGTCCGATCGCCGACCTGGACGCCTACCGCGACTCGCTGACGCGCTATGTCTACCAGACCGGCATGTTCATGCGCCCGGTCTTCGCCGCCGCCAAGCGCAACCCGGCCCGTGTCGTCTACGCCGAAGGCGAGGACGAGCGCGTGCTGCGCGCGGTGCAGGCGGTGCTGGCCGAAGGCATGGCGCAGCCCATCCTGGTGGGCCGCCCGGGCGTGATCGCCGCACGCATCGAGCGCGCCGGCCTGCGCCTGAAGCCGGGCGTCGACTTCGAGGTGGTCAACCCCGAGGACGACAGCCGCTTCCGCGCCTGCTGGGAGGAGTACCACCGCATCATGAAGCGCGAGGGCGTCTCGGTCGAGGCCGCCAAGGCGGCGGTGCGCCGCTCGACCACGCTGATCGCGACCATGCTGCTCAAGCTCGGCCACGCCGACGCGATGCTGTGCGGCCTGCACGGGCGCTACGACACGCACTTCGAGTATGTGAAGAGCGTCATCGGCCAGAAGCCCGGCGCCAAGGTCTTCGCGACGATGAACGCGCTGATGCTGGAGGAGCACAACCTCTTCATCACCGACACCTTCATCAACGAGCAGCCCACCGCCGAGGAGCTGGCCGAGATCGCGCTGATGGCCGCCGAGGAGGTGCGCCGCTTCGGCCTGCCGCCGAAGGTGGCCTTCCTGTCGCACTCGATGTTCGGCACCTCGCACCGGCCGTCGGCCAAGCGGGTGCGTGCTGCACGTGATCTCTTCGTCGAGCGCGCCCCCGAGATCGAGTGCGACGGCGAGATGCATGGCGACGCGGCGCTGTCGGAGGCGATCCGCCGCAACATCCTGCCGGACTCGCGCCTGAGCGGCGCGGCCAACCTGCTGGTGCTGCCCAACATCGATGCCGCCAACATCCTGTTCAACGTGCTGAAGGTGACCGCCGGCAAGGGCGTGACCGTTGGGCCGATCCTGCTGGGCGCGGCCGCACCGGTGCACATCCTGACGCCGTCGGCCTCCATGCGCCGGGTCGTCAACATGACTGCGCTGGCGGTGGCGGATGCGGCCGAAGCCCGGCGTTCTTCGTAACCACCTTGTACTGAACGGCGGTCGATAATCTCCGGACTCGAGATTTTTCGATACCCAGGAGACCGCCCGATGCCTCGCCATACCAAGATCGTC
This sequence comes from Pseudomonadota bacterium, assembly GCA_046050625.1. Classification (GTDB taxonomy): domain Bacteria; phylum Pseudomonadota; class Gammaproteobacteria; order Burkholderiales; family Burkholderiaceae_C; genus Sphaerotilus. Next base: position 2,281 of record JBJOPV010000077.1, on the reverse strand, counting down.
GCCACCCTCGGCCCCGCCTCGTCCGACCCGGCGGTGCTGGAGCGGATCATCCGCGCCGGGGTGGACGTCGTGCGGCTGAACTTCAGCCATGGCAAGGCACAGGACCACATCGACCGCGCCACGCTGGTGCGCGAGGTGGCTGCCCGCGTCGGCAAGCCGGTGGCGATCATGGCCGACCTGCAGGGCCCGAAGATCCGCGTCGGCAAGTTCGCCGAAGGCAAGGTGATGCTGGAGGCCGGCGCGCCCTTCGTGCTCGACGCCAGCCGCACCGAACCGGGTGACCTGGGGGGCGTGGGCCTGGACTACAAGGAGCTGCCGCGCGACGTGAAGCCTGGCGACACGCTGCTGCTCAACGACGGCCTGATCGTGCTGGTCGTCGAGCTGGTGCGCGGCGACAAGGTCCACACTGTCGTCAAGATCGGCGGCGAGCTGTCCAACAACAAGGGCATCAACAAGCAGGGCGGGGGCCTGACCGCCCCGGCCCTGACCTCCAAGGACATGGAGGACATCAAGACCGCGATGTCCTTCCAGTGCGAATACCTGGCGGTGAGCTTCCCCAAGAGCGCCATCGACATGGAGATGGCGCGTCAGCTGGCCAACGTCGCCGGCGAGCCGTGGCGCCACAAGCCGGGCATGATCGCCAAGATCGAGCGGACCGAGGCGATTCCGCAGCTGGAAGCCATCCTCAAGGCCTCCGACGGCATCATGGTCGCCCGCGGCGACCTGGCGGTCGAGGTCGGCAACGCCGCGGTGCCGGCGCTGCAGAAGAAGATGATCCGCATGGCTCGCGCGATGGACAAGGTCGTCATCACTGCCACGCAGATGATGGAGTCGATGATCCAGAATCCGGTGCCGACGCGCGCCGAGGTCTCGGACGTGGCCAACGCGGTGCTGGACGGCACGGATGCGGTGATGCTCTCGGCCGAGACGGCCGCCGGCAAGTATCCGGTCGAGACGGTCGAGCAGATGGTGGCGATCGCCGAGGCGGCCGAAGCGGCCGAGGAGGTCCGCTTCGAGGCTGACCTGAGCGGCCGCACGCTGGGCCGCATCGACCAGTCGATCGCCATGGGCGCGCTGTTCACCGCGCACCATCTGGGCTGCAAGGCCATCCTGGCGATGACCGAGTCGGGCTCGACCGCGCTGTGGATGAGCCGCCACCGCATCGACGTGCCGATCTACGCGCTGACGACACAGCCGCTGTCCGAGCGCAAGATGGCGCTGTACCGCAACGTGCGCCCGATCCTGATGCCCAAGTTCGAGGACCGCGACACTGCGCTTGCCGCGGCCGAGCGGCTGATGGTCGAGCGTGGCGTGCTCCGCCCGGGCGACACCTACGCCATCACCTGCGGCGAGCCGATGGGGTACCCGGGCGGAACCAACATGCTGAAGGTCTGTCGCGTCGGCTGAGGCGGGTGTCTCGCCCGCAGTTCGCGGGACCCTTGATGTAACCCGACGGGGGTGGCGTGTAACGCGCCACCCCCGTTGTGCAAAATTGGCACGCATCGGGCCCTGGCCAAGGGGCTGCTTCAGCGGAAATCGCGTATCTGCACGATGGTGAGCCCGTAGAATCTCGGGAGTTTCAGGGTGGTTTCAGGGTTGTTCGGCCTCTTTGGTCTGACATGAGCGCTCGCAGCCGCCCGCGCCGGTTTCCAGTCACTTCTGAGGTTCTTCCCATGCCCCTCGTTTCCATGCGCCAGCTGCTGGACCATGCCGCCGAAAACGGCTATGGCATTCCGGCGTTCAACGTCAACAACCTCGAGCAGGTCCAGGCCGTGATGGCCGCCGCCGACGAGGTCGGCGCGCCGGTCATCCTGCAGGCCAGCGCGGGCGCCCGCAAGTACGCCGGCGAGCCCTTCATCAAGCACCTGATCCAGGCCGCCGCCGAGATGTATCCGCACATCCCGATGGTGATGCACCAGGATCACGGCACCAGCCCGAAGATCTGCGCCGGTGCGCTGGACCTGGGTTTTGGCTCGGTGATGATGGACGGCTCGCTGCGCGAGGACGGCAAGACCCCGGCCGACTTCGGCTACAACGTCGACGTGACCCGCCAGGTCGTCGCGATGGCGCACCGGATCGGCGCCACCGTCGAGGGTGAGCTGGGCTGCCTGGGCAACCTCGAGACCGGTGACGCCGGCGAGGAAGACGGCATCGGAGCCGCTGGCAAGCTGGACCACAGCCAGATGCTGACCGACCCGGAAGAGGCCGCCCGCTTCGTCCAGGAGACCCAGCTCGACGCCCTGGCCATCGCCATCGGCACCAGCCACGGCGCCTACAAGTT
>JBJOPV010000076.1:0-15647 GCA_046050625.1 Pseudomonadota bacterium | reverse complement strand
TCGTGGGGCGTGCGCGGCGTGCCGTGGCGCGCCAGATAGGCCGGCGAGGCGCACAGCAGCCGCCGGTTGGGCGCCAGCCGGCGCGCGATCACCCGCGCGTCGGGCGGCTCGCCGAAGCGGATGCAGACGTCGAAGGCGTCGTCGGTCAGCGGCGGCGGATTGACCGAGAGCTGCAGCTGCACCTCCACCTCCGGATGACGCTCGGCGAAGCGCGAGATCAGCGGCGCCACATGGCTGCGTCCGAAGCCCAGCGTCGCGTTGACCCGCAGCAGCCCGCGCGGCGTGGAGCGCGACACCCCCAGCAGCTGCTCCAGATCGTGGATGTCGCCCAGGATGCGCCGCGCGTGCGCCAGGCAGATCTCGCCCTCGGGCGTGAGGCTCATGCGCCGCGTGGTGCGGTTGACCAGCAGCACGCCCAGCCGCGCCTCCATCTGCGCCAGGTGCTTGCTGACGGCCGGCGTGGTGATGCCCAGCTCGCGCGCGGCGGCGCTGAGGCTGCCGCAGGTGGCCAGCGTCGAGAAGAAGCCCAGGTCGGCGGGCTGCAGGGCGGTGCTCATCGTGAAGGGGAAAGGCGAGTCTTGATCTTTAACCTTGGGTGAATGATAGCTTCACTTTGCCGATGATATCTGCCTTCCAATGCTTTCTACAGTGCGCTGCGTTCCCACCGACCGGAGACAAGCATGCCCAAGAAAACTGTCCTGAACCGCCGCCCGCTGCTGCGCACGCTTGCGCTGCTGGCCTGGCCCGCCGCCGCGCTGGCCCCCCTGCCGGCTGCCGCCCAGGTCCCGGCCTGGCCGAGCAAGCCGGTCACGCTGATCGTGCCTTTCCCCGCCGGCGGCACCACCGACGTGCTGGCGCGTGCGCTGGGCGAGCGGCTCTCGCAGAGCCTGGGCCAGGCGGTGATCGTCGAGAACAAGCCCGGCGCCGGCGCCACGCTGGGCGCCGATCTGGTGGCCAAGTCCCGGGCCGACGGGCACACGCTGCTGATGGGCGCGGTGCACCACACCATCGCGCCGGCGGTCTACCGCCGCCTGCCCTACGACCTGCAGAAGGACTTCGCGCCGCTGAGCACGGTGGCGCTGGTGCCCAATGTGCTGGTGGTCAATGCGGCGGCCACGCCGGCACGCACGGTCGCCGAGTTCGTCGCGCTGGCCAAGAAGGCCCATCCTGGCTTCGCCTACGGCTCCAACGGCAACGGCACCGCCCAGCACCTGATCGGAACGCAGTTCGAGAACCTGACGGGCGTCGAGCTGACCCATGTGCCGTACAAGGGCAGCGGACCGCTGACCACTGATCTGCTCGGCGGCCAGATCCAGATGTCCTTCGACACCGTCACGCCGGTGCTGCAGCACATCCGCAGCGGCAAGCTGCGCGCGCTGGCGGTCACCACCGCACAGCGCTCGAGCGCCCTGCCTGAGGTGCCGACGATGGAGGAGGCTGGCCTGAAGGGCTTCGCGATCGGCACCTGGTTCGGCGTGCTGGCCCCGGTGGCCACGCCCAGGGAGATCACCACCCGGCTGTCGGGCGAGATCGTGAAAGTGATCCAGTCGGCCGACTTCCGCCGCCGCCTGGCCGAGATCGGCGCCGAACCGGTGGGCAGCTCGCCCGAGCAGATGGCCGCACAGATCCGCGCCGAGACCGACAAGTTCGCCGGCCTGGTCAAGGCCGCGAAGGTCACGATCGAGTGAGGCCATCCAACCAGTCGGCCGGCGGCTCGAAGCGGTAGCCCACGCCGTAGATCGAGCGGATCGGCTCCACGCCGGGGCTGACCTGCTCGAGCTTGCGGCGCAGGTTCTTGACATGGCTGTCGACGGTGCGGTCGCTGAGCGCGCGCTGGTCGGCATGCAGCCGGTCGAGCAGCTGATCGCGCGAGAACACCCGGCCCGGTGCGGCCGCCAGCGCCGCCAGCAGCCGCAGCTCCACCGGCGTGAGGTCCAGCGCCTGGCCGTCAAAGCGTGCGCGGTGGCTGTCGAGGTCGATCCGCAGCCGGGCCCCGGGCATCGCCGCAAGCATCTCGACCTGGCGCCCGGCAGGGGGCACGGCCGCCGGCGGCGTCGCCCGCCAGCGGCGCAGCACGGTGCGCACCCGCGCCACCACCTCGCGCGGGCTGAAGGGCTTGCAGATGTAGTCGTCGGCGCCGCTCTCCAGGCCGATCAGCCGGTCGACCTCCTCGACCCGCGCGGTCAGCATGATGACCGGCGTGTCGCCGTGCGCGCGCAGCGCGCGGCACACCGCCAGCCCGTCCTGGCCCGGCAGCATCAGGTCCAGCAGCACCAGCGCGGGCGCGCGCTCGCGCACCGCCGGCAGCACGTCCAGGCCGTTGTCGACGATGCGCGTGTCGTAGCCGGCCGCCTGCAGGTAGTCGGCCACCAGCCGCGACAGCCGGGGTTCGTCCTCGACGACGAGAATGAGATCGGGGGAAGAAGACATCAAGACATCAGGGTGATGGAATCAGCAGGCCGGGATCGGCACCAGGGGCAGCGCCACCCGAATCTTCAGCCCACCCAGCGGCGAGGCCTCGGCGTGGATGCGCCCGCCGTGGGCCTCGACGAGGCTGCGACAGATGGCCAGACCCAGCCCGGAGCCCCCTCCCGCACGCCCGCGCGAGGACTCGACCCGGAAGAAGCGCTCGAACAGGCGCGGCAACAGCTCCGCAGGAACGCCGGGAGCGGAATCCTCCACCGTCAGATGCAGCACGCCGGCGGCTGGCTCATGCGCCAGGGCCACCCGCAGCTCGCCGCCGGGATCGGTGTAGCGCACCGCGTTGTCGAGCAGGTTGTGCAGCAGCTGGCCGAGACGGTCAGCGTCCGCCAGCAGCGGCGGCAGCGGCATGGCGGCCGCATCGGGCAGGTCGAGGACCAGTCGCAGCCGGCGCTCGGCACGGCGCGCCGTGAAGGCCTCGGTCTGTGCTCGCACCAGCGCGGCCACATCCAGCGCGTCAGGGCGCAGGCGCAGCGCGCCGACATCGGCCAGCGCGAGCTGATGCAGGTCGTCGACCAGCCGGGTCAGCGCACTGACCTCGCCGTGCAGCAGGCCGAGCGCTTGCGGCGTCAGCGGGTGGATGCCGTCCTGCATCGCCTCGATCTCGCCGCGCAGCACCGCCAGGGGCGTGCGCAGCTCGTGCGAGATGTCGGCCATGGCCTCGCGGCGCAGGCGCTCGTTGCGCTCGAGCGTCAGCGCGAGCTGGTTGAAGTCCTGCGCCAGGCGGCCCACCTCGTCCTGCCCCCGCACGTCGACGCGGGTGTCGTGATGACCGGCGGCCAGCCGGTGTGTCGCCTGCGCCACCTCGCGCACCGGGGCCAGCAACGCGCGCGCCACCCACCAGGCCACCAGCGCGGCCAGCAGCAGGGCCAGCACGCCGGCGGCCAGCGTGGCGCGCAGCTGCTCGGACTGGAAGCGCAGCGCCGCGGCATCGGTCACCGACTGCACCGGCGCCAGCACGATCCAGCCCAGCGTGCGCCCCGCCTCGTCGACGATCTCGCGCTCCTCCGAGTTGGCCAGGATGCGCGGGAAGCCGATCACATGCTGACGCTGTGCGTCCAGCAGCGTCAGCCGCCGGCCGTAGCCCAGCAGGCTGGGCGCGAGCTGGGCGGTGTCGATGGCCACCGGATCCTGATGCGGATCGCCGCGTGGCAGATCGTTCTCCACCAGCCGGAACCAGGCGCCGGGCCGACCGGCGACGAAGTCCCAGCTGCCATGCTCGGCGTGGGCATCACGCAGCCGTGGCACGGCCGCTTCCATGCGCTCGACCGCCTGGCGGTTCAGGTAGCCCAGAAAGCCGCGGTGAAAGCCCAGCTGCGCGGCCAGCCCGATCAGCACCGCCACCAGCACCGCCACCGCCAGCACCGCAAAGAAGAGCCGCACCGTCAGACCGGGCCGGGGCCAGGGCGGACGCAGGCGGGAGAGGTTCGGTTTCATCACGATCATGGCCCGGCGAGCGTCGCACCGGATGCGCACGAAGGCAAGCCGGCGCCCGCCGCACCGGCTGGCGCGGCGGACATCCTAATTTCCTGCACATTCGGGCGCGATGCTGCGCCCCATCATGCCCACCCGTCGCATCCGCCATGCCCTCGTCGCCCTGCTGGCGGCGCTCACCCTGCTGTGGCTGCTGGCCGAGCCCCGCCCCTGGCCGCAGCCGCTGACCTGGTTCTCCTTCCGCGCGGTCTTCGTGCAGTACAGCGGCGTCATCGCCATCGGCGCCATGAGCGTGGCGATGCTGCTCGCGCTGCGCCCGCGCCGGCTCGAGCCGCACCTGGACGGCCTGGACAAGATGTACCGCCTGCACAAGTGGCTGGGCATCGCCGCGCTGAGCGCCTCGGTGCTGCACTGGTGGTTCGCCCAGGGCACGAAGTGGATGGTGGGCTGGGGCTGGCTGGAGCGCCCGGTGCGCGGGCCGCGCCCGGCCGGCGTCGAGCGCAGCTACCTCGAGGCGCTGCTGGGCAGCCAGCGCGGCCTGGCCGAGACGGTGGGCGAGTGGGTGTTCTACGCTGCCGCGATCCTGATGATCCTGGCGCTGGTCAAGCGCTTCCCCTATCACCTGTTCGCCAAGACCCACAAGTGGCTGGCCGCGGCCTATCTGGCGCTGGTCTTCCACTCGGTGGTGCTGGTGAAGTTCTCCTACTGGACGCAGCCGGTCGGGGTGATCCTGGCGCTGCTGATGGCCGGCGGCACGGTCGCGGCGGTCCTGGTGCTGGCGGGCCGCGTCGGCGCCCGCCGCAAGGTGCGCGGCACGGTGGTCGAGACGCGGCGCTATCCCGGCGTCGACTCGCTGGAGATGGTGGTCGAGATGGCGCCGGGCTGGCCGGGCCACGCCGCCGGCCAGTTCGCCTTCGTGACGGTCGACGCGAAGGACGGCGCGCACCCCTACACCATCGCCAGCGCCTGGGACGCGCAGTCGCCGCGCCTGAGCTTCATCACCAAGGCGCTGGGCGACCACACCCGTGCGCTGCCCGAGCTGCTGCAGCCAGGCCGCCCGCTCACGATCGAAGGCCCTTACGGCCGCTTCGACTTCGAGGACGGCCGCGCGCGCCAGATCTGGGTCGGCGCGGGCATCGGCATCACGCCCTTCGTCGCGCGCATGCAGCAGCTCGCCCGCCGCGGCGGCCCGCGTGCACAGATCGATCTCTTCCATGCCACCGCGCAGCGCGACGAGGCGGCGCTGGCGCGGCTGCGCGCCGACGCCGAGACCGCCGGCATCCGCCTGCATGTGCTGGTCGATGCCGAGGACGGCCGGCTCGACGGCGAGCGCATCCGCCGCCTGGTGCCCGACTGGGCCCGGGCCAGCCTGTGGTTCTGCGGCCCCAGCAGCTTCGGCCGGGCGCTGCACGCCGACTTCGCTGCCCGGGGCCTGCCGGCCCGGGCCTTCCACCAGGAACTGTTCCAGATGCGCTGAGCCGAGCGCGCTGCCCCGACTCTCTCCGGAGCTCCACCGATGATTCCCCGCAAGACCCCCCGCCGCCCTGCTGCGGCCCTGGTGGCCAGCCTGCTGGCGGCCGCACTCGGCAGCGGCCTGCTGGCCGGATGCCAGAAGAACGACACCCCGGCCCCCTCGTCCGCAGGAGGCGCTGCAGCCGGCAGCGCCGGTGGTGCCGGTGGTGCAGCAGGCGCCAAGGCCCCGGCCGGCCCGACCGCGGTCGGCGTGGTGGTGCTGCAGACCGGCCGCGCCAGCCTGTCGACCGAGCTGCCCGGCCGGGTCAGCGCCGCCCGGGTGGCCGAAGTGCGCCCGCAGGTGCGCGGCCTGATCCGCGAGGTCAGCTTCACCGAGGGCGCGCTGGTGCGCGCCGGCCAGCCGCTCTACCAGATCGAGCCCGACAGCTACCGCATCGCGCTCGACAGCGCCCGCGCCAGCGTGGCGAAGTCGCAGGCAGCCGTCGATACCGCCCGGCTCACCGTGCAGCGCCGCGCCGAGCTGCTGAAGATCGACGCGGTCAGCCAGCAGGATCTGCAGGACGCGCAGGCCACGCTGAAGCAGGCCGAGGCCGATCTGGCCAGTGCCCAGGCCGCGCAGGCCGCCGCCCAGCTCAACCTGAGCCGCACCACGGTCACCGCGCCGATCTCCGGCCGGGTCGATCTGTCGGCGGTCACGCCGGGCGCGCTGGTCACCGCCGACCAGGCCACCGCGCTGACCACCGTGCGCCAGCTCGACCCGATCCAGGTCGACATCAGCCAGTCCAGCGCCGAGCTGCTGCGGCTGCGGCGCGACCTGGCCGCCGGACGCTTCCAGAAGATCGGCGGCGACGAGGCCCGCATCCGGTTGCTGCTGGAGGACGGCAGCAGCTACCCGCTGCCCGGGCGCATCGGCTTCTCGGGCGTCTCGGTCAACACCGCCACCGGCGGGGTGACGCTGCGCGCGCGCTTCGACAATCCCGAGGGCGTGCTGATGCCGGGCATGTATGTGCGCGCGGTGCTGGAGACCGGCACCGTCGAGCAGGCGCTGCAGGTGCCGCAGCAGGCGCTGCAGCGCGACGCACGCGGCGCCGCCAGCGTGATGGTGGTCGACGCGCAGGACAAGGTCGAGCGCCGCGCGGTGGTCGCCACCCGCGCCTTCGGCAACGCCTGGCTGATCGGCGAGGGCCTGAAGGCGGGAGAGCGGGTCATCGTCGAGGGCCTGCAGAAGGTGCGCCCGGGCGACACCGTCAAGCCGCACGAGGTCGACCTGGCCGCACTGTCGGCACCGGCCGGTGCGCGCGCGGCCTCTGCCGCCGCGCCGGCTTCCGCGCCCTCGGGCCCGGCCCGCTGAGCAGGAGCGCACCGCCATGGCCCGCTTCTTCATCGACCGCCCCATCTTCGCGTGGGTGCTGGCCATCATCGTGATGCTCGCCGGCGCGCTGGCCATCACCACGCTGCCGCTGGAGCAGTATCCGAACATCGCGCCGCCACGCATCTCGGTCAGCACCACCTATCCCGGCGCCTCGGCCAAGACGCTGGAAGACTCGGTCACCCAGGTCATCGAGCAGCGCATGAAGGGCCTCGACGGCCTGCAGGCGATGTCATCGACCAGCGCCTCGTCCGGCCAGGCCAGCGTCTCGCTGACCTTCAATGCAGGCACCAATCTGGATGTCGCGCTGATGCAGGTGCAGAGCAAGGTGCAGCAGGCGCTGTCCCAGCTGCCCCAGGCGGTGCAGAACCAGGGCGTCACCGTCACTAAGACCGGCACCGACTTCCTGATGATCGTCGCGCTGTACTCGGCCGACAACAGCGCCACCAACATCCAGATCGGCGACTACATCACCGCCAGCCTGGCCGATGTCATCAGCCGCATCGACGGCGTGGGCGATGTGCAGACCCTGGGCACCGGCCACGCGATGCGGCTGTGGCTCGACCCGACGAAGCTGGCGGCCTACGCGCTGATGCCCTCGGACATCGCCAGCGCGGTCAACGCGCAGAACGCGCAGATCTCCGCCGGCCAGGTCGGCGGTCTGCCCGCGCCGGTGGGCCAGCAGCTCAATGTGACCATCACCGCGCGCAGCAAGCTGCAGTCGGTGCGCGAGTTCCGCGAGATCGTGCTGAAGACCGCCAGCGACGGCAGCGCGGTGCGCCTGGGCGATGTCGCGCGGGTCGAGCTCGGCGGCGAGAGCTACAACGTCGTGACCCGCTTCAAGGGCCGGCCCTCGGCGGCGATGGGCGTGCGCCTGGCCGAAGGCGCCAACGCGATCGCGGTGGCCGATGCGGTCAAGGCCCGGCTCGCCGAGCTGCAGCCCGGATTCCCCTACCAGCTGCAGACTGCGCTGTCCTACGACACCAGCCCCTTCGTGAAGGTGTCGATCGAAAGCGTGGTCCACACCCTGCTCGAGGCGGTGGTGCTGGTGGTGCTGATCATGTACCTGTTCATGCAGAGCTGGCGCGCCACCCTGATCCCGGCGATCACCGTGCCGGTGGTGCTGCTGGGCACCTTCGGGGTGCTGGCGATCTTCGGCTACTCGATCAACAGCCTGACGATGTTCGGCCTGGTGCTGGCCATCGGTCTGCTGGTGGATGACGCCATCGTGGTGGTCGAGAACGTCGAGCGGGTGATGGCCGAGGAAGGCCTGTCGCCGCGCGAGGCCACCCGGCGCTCGATGCAGGAGATCACCGGCGCGCTGGTGGGCATCGCGCTGGTGCTGTCGGCGGTGTTCGTGCCGATGGCCTTCTTCGGCGGCTCCACCGGGGTGATCTACCGCCAGTTCTCGATCACGGTGGTCTCGGCGATGCTGCTGTCGGTCGCGGTGGCGATGAGCCTCACGCCGGCGCTGTGCGCCACGCTGCTCAAGCCGCTGCCGCCGGGCGCGCATCACGCGCCGCACCGCGGCCTGCTCGGGCGCTTCTTCGGCGGCTTCAACCGGGGCTTCGACCGTGGCACCAGCAGCCTGACTGCGCTGACCGGCACGCTGGTGCGCCGGGGCGGCCGCATGATGCTGCTGTACGCGCTGATCGTCGCGGCGATGGCCTTCCTGTACCGCCAGCTGCCGACCTCCTTCCTGCCGGCCGAGGACCAGGGCGTGCTGATGGCCGAGGTGCGCCTGCCCTCCGGCGCCACCAGCGAGCGGCTGATGAAGTCGATGAGCGCGCTCGAGAACTGGCTGGGCCGCCAGGACGACATCGAGGGCTACACCACCATCCTGGGCTTCTCCGGCGACCAGGCCACCGGCCGCGCCTTCATCCGGCTCAAGGACTGGAGCGAGCGCACCGGCGAGAACCAGGGCGCCGCGGCGATCGCGCGGCGCGCCAACCGCGAGCTCGCCAGCCTGCGCGACGCGCGTGTCATCGTGATGCAACCGCCGACGGTGCGCGGCCTGGGCTCGAGCGGCGGCTTCACGCTGCAGCTCCAGGACCGCGCGGGCCAGGGCCACGACGCGCTGGTGCGCGCCCGCGACCAGCTGCTGCAGGCCGCGCGCCAGCGCCCGGAGCTGACGCAGGTGCGCTCCAGCGGCCTGGACGACGCCGCGCAGCTGGGCATCCGCATCGACGACCGCAAGGCCGGCGCGCTCGGCCTGTCCACCGCCGACATCAACAGCACGCTGTCGGCAGCGCTGGGCGGGCAGTACGTCAACGACTTCATCGACCAGGGCCGGGTCAAGCGGGTCTACCTGCAGGGCGACGCGCCCTTCCGCAGCGCGCCCGACAGCATCCTGCAGTGGCAGGTGCGCAGCAGCAGCGGCGCGATGGTGCCCTTCTCGGCCTTCGCCACCACCGACTGGAGCTTCGGCGCCCCCCGCCTGGAGCGCTACAACGGCATGTCCTCCTACGAGGTCGTCGGCGAGGCTGCAGCCGGCGTGAGCTCCGGCACCGCGATGGCGGTGCTCGAGGAGCTGGTGGCCGCGCTGCCGCCGGGCTACGGCATCGAGTGGTCGGGCCAGTCCTACCAGGAGCGGCTGTCGGGCGCGCAGGCGCCGATCCTGTATGCCGTGTCGGTGCTGTTCGTGTTCCTGTGCCTGGCCGCTCTCTACGAGAGCTGGTCGGTGCCCTTCTCGGTGATGCTGGTGGTGCCGCTGGGCGTGATCGGCGCGCTCGGGCTGACCCAGCTCGCCGGGCTGTCCAACGATGTCTATTTCCAGGTCGGCCTGCTGACCACCGTGGGCCTGTCGGCGAAGAACGCGATCCTGATCGTCGAGTTCGCCAAGCAGCTCCAGGAGCAGGGCATGGACCTGATCGAGGCGACGAAGCAGGCGGTGCGGCTGCGGCTGCGGCCGATCCTGATGACCTCGCTGGCCTTCATGTTCGGCGTGCTGCCGCTGGCCCTGAGCACCGGGCCGGGGGCCGGCAGCCGCCGCGCCATCGGCACCGGCGTGCTCGGCGGGATGGCCAGCGCCACCGTGCTGGGCCTGCTGTTCGTGCCGGTCTTCTTCGTGGTGGTGCGCCGCCTGATGGCGCGTCGCGCCACCCCGACCCCGGAGGCGCTGTGATGATCGCCACGACCCTGAACCCGCCGAGCATGAAGACGATCCGCCCGGGCCTGCGGCCCCTCGCCCTCGCCCTCGCCGCAGGCCTGCTGCTGGCGGGCTGCGCCTCCGCGCCGCCGCGTGCCGAAGCCCCCGCGCTGGAGCTGCCCGCCGCGCGCTGGAGCGACACGGCCGCCATGCCCGCCAGCGCCGGTGCGGCCCTGCCCGCCTGGCGCGAGCTGGTCAGCGATGCACGGCTGCGCGAGGTGATCGCGCTGGCGCTCGAGCACAACCGCGACCTGCGGGTGGCACTGCTCGGCGTCGAGCAGGCCCGCGCCACCTACCAGGTGCAGGACGCCGCCCGGCGCCCGACGCTCAACGCCACCGGCAGCTCCAGCGCCTCCTTCACTCCAGCCGAGGCCAGCAGCGCCGGCCGCGACACCCTGAACCGCAGCTACAGCGTCGGCGTCGGGATCAGCGCCTGGGAGCTGGACCTGTTCGGCCGGGTCGCCAGCCTGCGCGACTCGGCGCTGCAGAGCTGGCTCAACACCGAGGCGGCGCAGCGCGCCACCCGGCTGACGCTGATCGGCGATGTCGCCACCGCCTGGCTGACGCTGGGCGCCGACCGCCGCCAGCTCGCGCTGGCGCGACAGACGCTCGCCAGCCAGCAGGACACGCTGCGCCTGACCGAGCGACGCCAGGCGCTGGGCGCCGCCTCCGGCCTGACGCTGGCGCAGACCCGCACCACGGTCGAGACCGCACGCGGCCAGGTGGCCGTGCTCGAGAGCCAGGTGCAGCGCGACCGCAACGCGCTGGAGCTGCTGGTCGGCCGCGCGGTGCCCGAGGCGCTGCTGCCGACCGACACCGGCACCGACGAGGCGGCCGCGCTGGTCGGCCTGCCCGACGCGCTGGCCTCCACCGTGCTGCAGCGCCGCCCGGACGTGATCGCCGCCGAGCACCTGCTGCAGGCCTCGCGCGCCGATCTGGAGGCCGCGCGGGCAGCGCGCTTCCCGCGCATCAGCCTGACCGCTTCGGCCGGCACCGCCAGCCGCCAGCTCGGCGAGCTGTTCGCCGGCGGCGCCTGGAGCTTCGTGCCGTCGGTGAGCTGGCCGATCCTCGACGGCGGCACGATCGAGGCCGGCGTGAGCCGCGCCGAGGCCACCCGCGACATCCGCCGCGCCACCTACGACAAGGCGGTGCAGACCGCCTTCCGCGAGGTGGCCGACGCGCTGTCGGTGCGCGCCTCGCTGGCCGAGCGGCTGGGGGCGCAGCGCGCGCTGGTGCAGGCCTGGAGCCTCAGCCTGACGCTGGCCGAGGCGCGCTTTCGCGCCGGCGCCGACAGCTGGCTGACGGTGCTGGACGCGCAGCGCTCGCTCTACGCCGCGCAGCAGGCGCTCATCACGCTGGAACTTGCCGAGCAGAGCAACCGGATCACGCTCTACAAGGTGCTCGGCGGCGGCGAGTCCCCTTGAGCATCCCCGGCCAACAGGGGCTGGAGCCAGTCCATGAAGGCGCGCACCCGCCGCGGCAGGTGGCGCCGGTGCGGGTAGAGCAGCGTGACCGGCATCGGTGACGGGCCCCATCCAGGCAGGATCTCCACCAGCCGCCCGGCGGCCAGCCCGGCCGCCGCACTGAGGGCCGGGATCTGCACCAGCCCGATCCCGGCCTCGCAGGCCGCCAGATAGGCGGGGCTGTTGTTCACGCTCATGCGGCTGCGCATCGGCAGCCAGCGTGTCAGGCCCGTCGTGCGCTCGTGCGTCTCGAAACAGACCGGGGTGTCGTCGGCATTGGGGCGATAGCCCACCAGCCAGTGATCGGCCATCAGAGCGTCCAGATGACGCGGGTGACCATGCCGCGCGACATAGCCGGCGCTGGCCACGGTGACCATGCGCAGTCGGCCCACCGGCCGCGCGGCCAGCGACTCGTCCACCACCTGGCCGACCCGGACCACGCAGTCGAAGCCCTCGCGCACCGGATCGACACGCCGGTCGGTGCTGCAGACCTCCAGCGTCAGCCCCGGGTGACGCTCGATGAATTCAGGCAAGCGGGCCATCACGGTGCCAGTGGCCATGCCCAGCGGCAGATCCACCCTCAGCCGGCCGGTCAGCTCGCCAGGAGCGTGCTGAAAAAGGGTGCGCAGCGCGTCGAGCTCGTCGAGCACCGGCTCGCAGCGCGCCGCGAAGGCCTGGCCGTCGCTGGTGAGCTGCACCCGTCGGGTGGTGCGCTGCAGCAGCCGCACGCCCAGGCGCTGCTCCAGCCGCTGCACCGCGGTCGAGACGGTGGCGCGCGGCAGGCTCAGTTGCTGGGCCGCAGCGGTGAAGCTGCTCAGCCGGGCGACACACAGAAAGACCCGCAGCGCCTCGGGCGGCAGGTCGGCAGGCGTCGGGCGAGAGGGAGAGGTCATGGCGTCATTGGTCGATCAAGCTGATCAGTGATGCTGGTCTTGGCCAGTTTATGGCAGATGACCCGATCAATACAGTGAGCGCATCGCTCGCCAGGGTCGGCGGGCTCCTCTCAGGAGATGCTCATGAATGCGTTGTCGTCCTCTTTTCCTTCGGCGTCCGGCCGGCTGGCCCTGATCACCGGCGGCAGCCGTGGCCTGGGACGCGCCAGTGCGCTGCATCTGGCCCGCGCGGGCTGGGACCTGGTGCTGACCTGGCAGTCACGCGAGGAGGCCGCGCAGGCGGTGGTCGCCGAGATCGAGGCGCTGGGGCAGCGGGCGCTGGCCCTGCCGCTCGACAGCGGCGATCTGGCCGTTTTCCCCGGCTTCGTCGCCACGCTGCGCGAGGCGCTGCCCCGGCACTTCGGCCGCGACACGCTGGACGCGCTGGTCAACAACGCCGGCTTCGGCGTGCACGCGCCCTTCGCGCAGACCACGCCAGCGCAGTTCGATGCACTGGTGGCGGTACACCTGAAAGGGGTGTTCTTCCTGACGCAGGCGCTGCTGCCGCTGCTGGGCACGGGCAGCGCGGTGCTCAACCTCTCGAGCGGGCTGACGCGCTTCGCCTTGCCGGGCTATGCGGCCTATGCCGCCGTCAAGGGCGCGGTCGAGGTGCTCAGCCGCTATCTGGCGCTCGAGCTGGGCGAGCGCGGCATCCGTGTCAACACGCTGGCGCCAGGCGCGATCGCCACGGATTTTGGCGGCGGCGTGGTGCGCGACAACCCGCAGCTCAACGCGCTGATCGCCGGTCAGACCGCGCTGGGGCGGGTCGGTCAGCCCGACGACATCGGCGCGGCGGTGGTGGCGCTGCTGGGCGAGGGCGGGGGCTGGATCAACGGCCAGCGCATCGAGGCCTCGGGCGGCATCCACCTCTGAGCCGGGCCGCTCAGGTCGGTGCCGGCCCCTGCTTCAGCCGCTTCATGAAGTCGCGGAAATGCGGCGCCAGTTCGGCGAACAGCGGGTGGCCGCGGTTCTCCAGCATCACCTCGCCGAAGAGCTTCAGGCCGATGGCCAGCGCGGTGGCGGTGTCCGGGGCGAAGTCGCCGCGGCCGCGCATGCGCTCGGCGATGGCCAGGATGTCGTCATGGTTGCCGGCCTCGAACTGCAGCGGCGCGGCGTGGGTGGACGGGTTGCCGTGGGCATCGGCCAGATGCTCGACGGTGATGCGGTAGCGGTGCTGCTTCATCGGGATCTTTCCTGGGAATCGGGAGGGGTCAGAGTCGGCCGATCTCGATCGCGGCGCGATCGATGGCCTCGGCAATGCGGCGCACGGCGGCCTCGTCCGGCGGGACATCGCCGTCGAAGCGCAGCCTCAGCGCCATCTTCAGGTGCTCCATCGCCCGCTGGATGTCGGGCACGCGGCGCGCCCGCGCCTGCTCGCGGGTGTGGGTCAGGCGGCGCTCCAGGCGGTCGAGCGCCTCGCCCTGCTCGGCCAGATGGGCGCGGCCGGCCTCGGTCAGCGCGTACTGGCGGCGGTTGCCCTCGGTCGCGGCCGCTTCGGCCAGGCCGAGGTCTTCCAGCATCGTCAGCAGCGGGTAGATCGTGCCCGGGCTTGGGCTGTAGTCGCCGCCGACCCGCTCGCCGATGGCCTTGATGACCTCGTAGCCGTGGCTGGGCCGCTCGGCCAGCCCCTGCAGCACCAGCAGCCGCAGATCGGCGCCATCGAACATGCGGCCACGTCGGCCGCCAGAATGGGAATGCATCAGCAATCTCGTGTCAGTCATGATGCATCAAAGATATATCTTGAAAGCATCATGAAGAAATGTGATCGCTCAATCCAAGGTGCGCGTCAGGGCTTTTGCGAGACCTCGCTGGCCGAGTCGACCAGCAGCTCGCGCAGCCAGCGGTGCATCGGATCGTCCTGGTGGCGCTGGTGCCAGACCATGTACATCGCCAGCAGCGGCGTCGGCCGCAGCCAGGGCAGCGGCGCGTCAGCCAGACCGCGCAGCACGCCGTGGCGCAGCCGGCCGGGGGCGGTCGCCAGCCGCGTGCTGCCGGCCAGCAGCGCGGCCAGGCCGGCGAAGACCGGCACGGTCGCGACGATGCGCCGCTGCAGGCCCAGGCCGGCGATGCGGTCGTCGATGTCGAGCGTGCGCAGCCGTCCGTCATGCGCCACCGTCAGGTGCTCGGCCGCCAGGTAGTCCGCCTGATCGCGCGGGGCCGGGCGCACCTGCGGGTCGAAGAACACCCGGTACTCGTCGTCGAAGAGCCGGCGCTGGAAGATGTCGCCCGCCTCCGGCGGCCGCGGGGTGAGCGCCAGTGCGCAGGTCTCATCACGCAGCAGCTCCGGCGTCGGCGCACCGGCCGGAATCACCCGCAGCAGCACGCCCGGGGCGTGTGCACGCAGCCGCGCCAGCAGCGGCGGCAGCAGCAGGTCGCGCTGCAGATCGTTGGCGGCGATCGTCAGCGTGCGCCCCAGCTGGGCCGGATCGAAGTCGCCCGCCCGGCCGAAGTCGCGCAGCTCACCGATCAGCCGGCGCGCGCCCACCACCAGCGCATCGGCCCGCACGGTGGGCACGATGCCACGCCCCGAGCGCACGAACAGCGCGTCGCCCGTGATGGCGCGCAGCCGCTCCACCGCATGGCTCACCGCCGACTGCGTCAGCCCCAGGCGCTGCGCCGCGCGGGTCAGCGAGCCCTCCTCGTGCACCGCCACCAGGGTCTGGAGCAGCCGGCCATCGAGCGCGATCCGGCCTGGATCATCGATCTCATTCATGTCAGACATCTTCATTCATCCATTTATCGAATGATTGCAGACCGAGACACTGCCGTCATCGCCTCACACCCTCCCTCGTTGCCCCGCACGGAGACTTTCCCGATGACGATGCCCGACATCTTCGGCACCACGCTGTTCGACGGCCGCATGGCCCGCCGCGGCTACGCGCTCAACCGCATGTGCTACTCGTTCAACGCGGCCGAGAACCGCGCCGCCTTCGTACAGGACGAGGACGGCTACTGCGCCCGCTACGGCCTGAACGCCGAGCAGCGCCAGGCCATCCGCCAGCGCAACGTGCTCGCGCTGATCGCCGCCGGCGGCAATGTGTACTACCTGGCCAAGTTCGCCGGCATCTTCGGCCTGGACGTGCAGGACCTGGGCGCGCAGCAGACCGGCCTGAGCAAGGACGAGTTCAAGGCGCGGCTGCTGGCCGCCGCGGGCTGAAGCCCGACTTTTTCGGCCCTCTCCCGACCCTCCTCAGCTCACCAGGATTTCCCCATGGCCCACATCATCGGCGGCATCAACACCTCGCACGTCCCGGCCATCGGCCGCGCCATCCACCGCGGCCTGCAGGACGACCCGTACTGGAAGCCCTTCTTCGACGGCTACCGCCCGGTCCACCACTGGCTGGCCG
>JBJOPV010000075.1:0-15662 GCA_046050625.1 Pseudomonadota bacterium | reverse complement strand
CTGACGCCGGGCCGCTTCCGCCCCGACTTCGCCGCCATCGCCGCGGCGATCACGCCCCGGACCCGCGCCATCCTGGTCAACACGCCGCACAACCCGACCGGCACCGTCTGGACCGAGGCCGAGATGGCGCAGCTCGCCGCGCTGCTGGCACCGACCGACATCCTGGTGCTGGCCGACGAGGTCTACGAACACATGGTCTACGACGGCGCGACGCACCCCAGCCTCGCGCGCCACCCCGCGCTGGCCGAGCGCGGCGTGCTGATCTCCAGCTTCGGCAAGACCTATCACGTCACCGGCTGGAAGGTCGGCTTCGTCGCCGCGCCGGCGGCGCTGATGGCCGAGTTCCGCAAGGTCCACCAGTTCAATGTCTTCACCGTCAACACGCCGATGCAGCACGCGCTGGCGGCCTTCATGGCGGATACGGCACCGTACCTTGCACTGCCCGCCTTCTACCAGAGCAAGCGCGACCGGTTCCGCGCCGGGCTGGCCAGCACGGGTCTCGCGCTGCTGCCCTGCGAAGGCACCTATTTCCAGTGCGTGAGCTACGCCGGCCTGGCGCCGGAGATCGCCGCGCTGCCAGAAGTCGCCTTCTGCGAATGGCTGACGCGCGAGGTCGGCGTGGCCGCCATTCCGCTGTCGGCCTTCTACTCGGACGGGCGCGACCAGCAGCTCGCACGACTGTGCTTCGCCAAGCGCGACGAGACGCTCGAGCGCGCGCTGGCGCGGCTGCGCCAGCACCTGGTCCCGCACGGTCCGCAGGCCTGAGGGAAAGTCCCGATCTGATCGGAACCGTTTGCGCCAGAAAAAACGAACGGTCGTTCTTTTTTGCATGCCAGAATCGGCGCCCATGCCGATTGCTGCCGATCTCTTCACCCCGCCGCCCCGGCGCCGCCTCTACCTGATGCGGCACGGGGCGGTCGACTATTTCCTGCCCGATGGCACGCCGCTGCCCCCGCACGAGGTACCGCTGAACACCGCGGGCCGCGCCCAGGCCGACGCGGCCGGCGCGCTGTTCGCTTCGGCCGGCGTCGCCTTCGACCGCGTCGTCGTCAGCGGCCTGCCGCGCACGCTGGAGACCGCGCGCCGGGTGCTGGCCGCCTGCGGCCAGTCCGAGCGGCCCATCGGCGTCGAGCCGGACTTCGAGGAAATCCGCCCGGGCCGGCTGTCCAGCCTGGCGCCGGAGCAGCTGCACGCGGCCTTCACCGGCGCGTTCGGGCCAGCGCCCGGCGAGGCGATCGAACAGCGCGCCTTTCTGGGCGGCGAGACGATCGGTGCGCTGCTCGACCGGGTGCTGCCAGCGATGGTGCGGCTGCAGGACGACGCCGGCTGGCAGACCGCGCTGCTGGTGCTGCACGGCGGCGTCAACCGCGCGCTGCTGTCGGGCTGGCTGTGCGGCGGCCGCGCCTTTCTCGGCCGGCTGGAACAGTCGCCGGCCTGCATCAACATCGTCGATCTCGGCCCCAGCGGACAGGATGCGGTGCTGCGCGCCGTCAACCTCTCGCCCACCGACTGGCTGCAGCCCGACGAACGCACCACCACGATGGAAAGGCTGCTGGCGCAGTACGCCACTGGCCTGACGACGCGATGACCACGCCTGTCCTGACCCCCGAGGAACGCCGGAACATCGAATCCGGCTCCTGGTTCTCGAAGCTGTCGCCGGCGCTGCGCCATGACATCATCAGCCGCACGATCATCCGCCGCTATCCGGACGGCATCCAGATCGGCACCCGCGGCGCGCCGGCCACCGACTGGATGGCGGTGGCCAGCGGCGCGGTGCGTGCCAGCTCGGTGTCGATGTCGGGCAAGCAGATCACGCTGACCTATGTCGAGCCCGGCACCTGGTTCGGCGACATCTCGCTGTTCGACGGCCTGCCGCACACCCATGACGCCACCACGCACGGCCCGACCACGCTGCTGATCGTGCGCAAGCACGACTTCTTCGACCTGCTCTCGCGCCATGCGGAGCTGTCGGAGGCGCTGCTGCGGCTGAACTGCCGCCGGCTGCGGCTGATGTTCGCCTCCTTCGAGGACCTGAACACCCGGCCGCTGTCGGCCCGGCTGGCCAAGCAGGTGCTGCACCTGTCGCGCAGCTACGGCATCAGCCACGGCGAGGAGATCCGCATCGGCCTGCAGCTGGCGCAGGAAGACCTGGCGCAGCTGGTGGGCGCCTCGCGCCAGCGGGTGAACCAGGAGCTCAAGGGCTTCGAGCGCGAGGGCGCGGTGCGGGTCGAGCCGACCCGGCTGGTGGTGCTCTCGCGCGAGAAGCTCATGGCCATCGCCGAACGCTGAACACCGAACGCCGGACACCAGGCTGTCCCGCCCGATCGCCTCCCCCGTCAGGAGATCCTTCCGATGACCGCTCCCGCCCCGACCACCCGCCCGGTCGCCCCTCAGCATGCCTTCGACACCGACGCGCTGGCCGCCTGGCTGCGCGGGCGGCTCGACGGCTTCGACGGCCCGCTGCAGGTCGAGCAGTTCAGCGGCGGCCAGTCCAACCCGACCTTCCGGCTGCGCACGCCCGCCGGCCAATGGGTGATGCGCGCCAAGCCGGGTCCGGCGGCGAAGCTGCTGCCCTCGGCACACGCGATCGAGCGGGAATTCCGGGTGATGGGCGCGCTGGCCGCCACCGCGGTGCCGGTGCCGCGCATGGTGCTGCTCTGCGAGGACGAGGCGGTGATCGGCCGCGCCTTCTACCTGATGGCGCATGTCGAGGGCCGGGTGCTGTGGGACCAGACGCTGCCGGGCATGACACCGGCCGAGCGCGGCGCGATCTATGACGAGATGAACCGCGTGATCGCCGCGCTGCACCGGGTCGATCCGCAGGCGGTCGGTCTGGGCGACCTCGGCCGCCCGGGCAGCTACTTCGCGCGCCAGATCGCACGCTGGAGCCGCCAGTACCAGGCCTCGGTCACCGAGCCCATCGCCGAGATGGACCGGCTGATCGACTGGCTGCCGGCCCATCTGCCTGCGGCCGCGCGCGACGACACGCAGGTCGCGGTGGTGCATGGCGACTACCGGCTCGACAACCTGATCTTCCATCCGACCGAGCCGCGGGTGCTGGCGGTGCTGGACTGGGAGCTGTCGACGCTGGGCCACCCGATCGCCGACTTCAGCTACCACGCGATGTCCTGGCACATCCCGCCGGGCGCCTTCCGCGGCATCGGCGGCTGCGACCTGGCCGCACTGGGCATTCCGGCCGAGGGCGATCATGTTCGCCGCTACCTGGCGCGCACCCGCCCCGGCATGACGGCCGACGCGGTCGAGGCGCTGCTGGCCGACTGGGACTACTACCTCGCCTACAACCTGTTCCGCATCGGCGCGATCCTGCAGGGCATCGCACGCCGGGTGGTCGACGGCACGGCCTCGAGCGCGCAGGCCCGCCAGGCCGCGGCCGGCGCCCGCCCGATGGCCGAGCTGGCCTGGCGGCATGCGCAGCGCGCCGGGGCGCGCTGACCGGGAGGCCGCTTCAGCGCCGCGGCGGCGAGGAAGGCTGCGACAGCGACATCGCCATCATGTCGCTGTCCATCGGCAGCTCCAGCACCGACGGATTCTCGAAGCCCGAGGGCGGCCCCATCGCGCCGATGCGCCGGCCGCCGGCCGCACTCGACAAGCCCGGGCGCAGCGGCGCCGGCGGCGGTGCATCGGGCTCGTCGACCGGACGCAGCAGCGCCTGCCGGGCCGACAGCAGCGCGGACTGCGCCAGCGCACGGACGCCATCGAGCATCGACTCCTCCAGCGCCCCCGCTTCGGTGCGCAGATAGATGCAGCCGCGCAGCGTCATCAGCACCAGCGGCGCGGTGTCCCCGAGCCAGAGGTTGGACGCCCGGCTGATGCGGCTGAGCAGATCGCCATCGAGCCAGCGCCGCGCATGCACCGGCGAGGACGACATCAGCACATAACCCGCCGCCGCCGAGGGCATCTGCACCTTCTCGAGCATCGACAGCCAGCGCACCTCCTCGGGCAGATCGGTGTCGATGCCGGTCTGGTGCGCGCTGGTCATCGTCTGATAGGCCTCGCCACCGAGCTGCTGCGCGAGCCGGCGCGACATGATCATCATCTCCATCTGCCCGGGCAGACCGGCGTCGATGCGGATGCGCAGCTCCCGGCCCTTGATGTAGGCCCGGTGCGAGGGGCCCCATTCCATGCGTGCACGCCGGTCATCGCAGTCGAACTCGATCACCCGCCCTTCGCCGCGCCGCACCCGCTTGAGCCGATGCCCCCGGGTATGCGCCCAACCATCGAGCAGCCGCGAATCCGGCTCATCCTCGGGACGGGCGCCGAACATCTTCTGCAGCTTCTGCAAGGCCTTGAGCATGATGGACTGGTGAAGGCGGTTTCTCTGCCTCCTTATCGGCCACGTCCCGGCAGGGCTGAAGTTCTGCCGGTTCCACCGATTCCCAACCGATCAGGCCGGCAGCGCGACGATCTCCAGCTCGACCGTCAGCCGCTCGCGCCCACCGCCGCTGCGCACGCCACGGATCGGCGAGCACGCCGCATAGTCCGGACCGACCGCCAGGCGCACATGGCGCTCGTCGACCAGCCCGACATGGGTGATGTCGATGCCCAGCCAGCGGCGCGCGGCCGGATCGGGGCAGATCTCGGCCCAGGCATGGCTGGCCAGCGCCTCGCTGCCCGGCGCGTGAAAATAGCCACTGACATAGCGCGCCGGTACCCCCAGGCCCCGGCAGGCCGCCACGAAGGCATGGGCCTGATCCTGGCAGACACCCGCGCCACCCTGCCAGGCCTGCGCCGCAGTGGTGGCGGCATCGGTGGTCCCCGGGCGGTAGCGCACCCGCTCGGCCACATGGCGGGCCAGCGCCAGCGCCTCGGACTCGTCGCGCGGGGCGGCCAGCGCCGCCTCGCGCAGATCGTGCCGGATGAGACTGTCCGGCGAGGCCAGCGAAGAGGCCGCCAGATAGACCCGGGGGTCCGGGCCGACAGGCTCCGGCGACCAGGCCTGACCGTGCGTCT
Organism: Pseudomonadota bacterium; assembly: GCA_046050625.1. Lineage (GTDB taxonomy): Bacteria > Pseudomonadota > Gammaproteobacteria > Burkholderiales > Burkholderiaceae_C > Sphaerotilus. Next base: position 10,691 of record JBJOPV010000075.1, on the reverse strand, counting down.
CGACCACGCCGGAGGCCTCGCAGCGCAGCTCGCGCTCGCCGGCCTCGATGTGCATCAGATGGCTGCGGTTGCCCCAGGCGTCGGTGTGCGGCTGCAGCCGGCCGCTGACATCGAGGCACCAGTGATGGACCTGCTGCCCAGCACCGGAGCCGGGCGTCAGGCACAGGGTCTGGACCGCGGCGCGCAGCGGGCTGGCGTAGCGGTAGCGGGTCAGGTGGCGGATCTTCAGTTTCACGGCCCGCGCCAAGATTGCAAGAAGCGCGCCAAGCCGTGATCTGCTCATTCCATCGGCATCACTGTCACGCCGACACGCGGCACCGCACGGCCGCCACCGCGGATCACGCCGCGCAGCGGCGCCACGTCGGCGTAGTCGCGGCCCCAGGCCAGCGTCACATGATCGAGGCCCGCCGTCACCGCATTGGTCGGATCGAGCGCGATCCAGCCATGCAGCGGACACCAGACCGCGACCCAGGCGTGCGAGGCATCCGCCCCGACCAGCCGCGGCTGCCCCGGCGGCGGCTGCGTCAGCAGGTAGCCGCTGACATAGCGCGCCGCCAGCCCGAGCGAGCGCATCGCGCCGATCATCACATGGGCGAAGTCCTGGCAGACGCCCTGGCGCTGCGCCAGCGCCTCGGGCGCGCGGGTGTTGACCGAGGTGGCCAGCGGCCGGTACGCGAAGCGGCGGTGGATCAGGTGCATCATCGCCAGCGCCCCGGCCAGCAGCGGCACGCCCGGGCGGAAGACCTCGGCGCCGAAGCGCGCCAGCGAGGCCTCGCGCGGCGCGTAGTGCGAGCCCAGCGTGAACTCGACGGCCGGCTCGAAGCCGGCGCCGGGCCGGTAGTCCAGCCGCTCGGCCACCACCTCCCAGGCCGGGCTGTCCTGCGGCGCCAGGGGCGGCAGCGGCGCGATGTCGGCGACAAAGCTCGAGCTGACCACCAGCCGGTCATGCACGCGCGAGTGCGAGAAGCTCACCCGGTGATTGCCCCAGGGATCGAGGCTCTGCTGCACACCCGGTGTGACCAGCACGGTCTCGTCGCCAGCACGCAGGCCAGCCGGCAGCGCCATGTCGCCGGCAAGCGCCGTCGCGACATCCGGCTGCGGCGTGACCGCCAGCTGCCACTCCAGCACCTGCTGCAGCGGGGTGTGGCGCGGCCGCAGCATGCCCAGGTGATGCGCCAGCTCGACCGGCGCATCGTAGTCGTAACAGGTCTCGTGCAGCACCCGCAGCCGACGCGGCGTCTGCGGATCGACCGCCTCGGCGGCCGCCGCGATTTCGGGGATCTCAGGAATCTGTGGGGTCTCGGGAAGCGTCATTGCCAGACGGTGCGATCGGCCGGGCCGACATGGGAGAACAGATGCCGGCTGATCTCGCCGGAGACACCCAGCGCGGCCTGGTGGCATTCCTGCAGCGCACTCATCAGGGCGCTGTGGCGGCCGTGGGCGTCGCGGGTGCTGAGGGTCTCGAGCGACCAGTCCGACGGGCGCGGCAGGGTCAGCGTGACCGCCTCGGCCCAGGTCGGATCGTGGCGAGCGAGCTTGCGCAGCCGCTCGCGCAGCGTGCGCGCCACCCAGGCCAGCGAGCGCGGATTGTCGGTGTCCTGCACCAGCAGGTGCAGCAGCGGCGGCACTTCGCGGCGGGCCTGGAACTGCGCGCGGTAGGTGATGGTCGAGTCGAACAGGCCCAGCAGCAGCGCGAAGCCGTCGTCCAGATCGTGCAGCCCGGCCTCGAAACCAGCCTCCAGCGCCTGCGCCAGCATGTCGAGCCGCTCGATCTGGCGCGCGACGCTGAGCAGGCGCCAGCCGTCGTCGCGGGTCATGCGGTCGGTCTGCGCGCCGGTGATGGCCGCCAGATGCAGCGCGGCCTGGTTGAGCACGCCCAGCACATCGCTGAGCGGCTCATGGCCCTCGCGCGCGCCGATGCCGGCGAGCTGGCGGGAAAACAGCTCGCTCAGGTGCTTGATCAGGCCCCAGTGCTCGGTCGAGAGCCGCTCGCGCAGCGCCTCGGCGCACTGGCGCAGCGCCTGCAGGTTGTAGGCCACGCTGAAGCTGCCCCGGGTGTCGCCCAGTGCATGGATCAACGCCCGCTCGAACACCCTTGCGGCCTGCGACGAGCCCTGCACCGGCAGCGGCACCGCCGCGCCGATCATGCCCTGGCCGACCAGCAGCCGGTGCAGCACCTGCAGCACCGGCGCGCTGCCCGCCGGCAGCGCCTCCAGCGCCAGCCGCGCCAGCCGCACCGAGTTCTCGGCCCGCTCGGTGTAGCGGCCGAGCCAGAACAGGTTTTCTGCCGCCCGGCTGGTGACCACCCGGCGCCAGCTGGCCAGATCGGCCGCATCGAGCGGACGCGGCAGCAGCGTGGTGGCATCGACCTCGCCGTCGGTCAGCACCCAGGTGTCGGTGCTGGCCGAGCCAGACTGCATCGACAGATAGGCATCGACCCCGCTGCGCCGCCCCGCCACCCGGGTCAGGCCGCCGGGCAGCACCTGCCAGCCACCCGCGCCGTCCGACATCGCGTAGACCCGCACCACCACCGGGCGCGGCTCGAGCCGTCCGGCATGCCAGACCGGCAGCTCGGAGGGCCGCGCCGGCATCACCAGCGTGTGCGCGGCGCGGTCAGCATCGATGCGTGCCTCCCACTCGCGCAGCGCCTGCGGCGAGAGCTCGCTGGTCATCACCGGCGCGAAGCTGCGGGTCACCGCGCCGGCTGGGAAGGTCGGCACGATCAGGTAGTCGCGCAGCCGCGGGCGGGTCGCCTCCCAGACGCTGGCCTCGCCACACCACCAGCTGGTGTGCGCCGGCAGCTTCAGGGGCTCGTCCAGCAGCCGGTCGGCGATGCCGGGCCAGAAGGCGCTCAGGCCGGGGCTCTCGAGCACGCCGGCACCGGGCGCGTTGGCCAGCACCAGCTCGCCGGCGCGCACCGCCTGCACCAGGCCCGGCACGCCCAGCGCCGAGTCCGGGCGCAGCTCCAGCGGATCGAGCCACTCGTCGTCGACGCGGCGCAGCAGCACATGCACCTGCTCCAGCCCGCCGAGCGTCTTGAGATAAAGCCGGTGGCCGCGCACCGTCAGGTCCGAGCCCTCCACCAGCGTGATGCCGAGGTAGCGCGCCAGGAAGACATGCTCGAAGTAGGTCTCGTTGCGCGGGCCCGGCGTCAGCAGCGCGATGCGCGAGTGCACGCCGGCCGGACTGTCGCGCAGCAGGCCCTCGACCATCGTGCGGAAGGCCGAGGCCACCCGCTGCACCTTCAGCGCGCGGAAGGCCTCGGGAAACTGCTGGCCGATGATCAGCCGGTTCTCCAGCAGATAGCCCAGGCCCGAGGGCGACTGGGTGCGCTGGCCGACCACACGCCAGCTGCCATCGGGCGCCCGCGCCAAGTCGAAGGCCACCACATGCAGCCAGCGGTTGCCGGCCGGGCGCACGCCGTGCATAGGCCGCAGGTACTGCGGATGCGCCAGCACCAGCGAGGGCGGCAGCAGGCCCTCGTGCAGCAGATCCTGGTCACCGTAGAGATCGGCCAGCGTCGCGTCGAGCAGGCGCGCGCGCTGACGCACGCCGGCCTCGATATGACGCCACTCGTCGGGCGTGATCAGCAGCGGCAGCAGCTCCAGCGGCCAGGAGCGTGCGCTCTCGCCGCCTTCGGCATAGACGTTGTAGGTCGCGCCATCCTCGCGCACGCGGCGCTGCACCCGCGACAGCCGCGCGGACAGGTCCAGCCAGCCGGCCACGCCGTTGGCCTCGAAGAATCGTGCCCACACCGGCGCCAGGCCGGACGGGGTGGCGGACGAACCGGACCCGACGAGCACCCCGCGCAGCTCGTCATGGTGTCCGGTCGTGCCGGCCAGCGCCGACGCGGCGGCCAGAAGGGCCGCCCCGGGCGTCTCGTCGGGAAGAAGACTCGGTTGCATCGGCGCATCATGCACCGGAGCGCGGGGATTGCGCCTCGGGAAGAGCCGCAATCATGTCCCGACGGGTACCGGTGGTGCAGTTCCAGAGCGGCAGTCAGCCTCGACGCAGGTCCAGCGTGAACGGGAATTCCAGGCTGCGCCTGGCCTCGCCGACGACCATCCGACCAGGCGTGTGACCCATCGCGAAGAAGCGCGCCAGGCGGCGGCTATCGGCCTCGTAGGAGTTCACCGGGAAGGTCTCGTGGTTGCGCCCGCCCGGATGGGCGACGTGGTACTGGCAGCCGCCCAGCGAGCGCTCGTTCCAGGTGTCCACCAGGTCGAAGGTCAGCGGCGCGTGCACGCCGATGGTCGGGTGCAGCGCCGAGGGCGGCTGCCAGGCGCGGTAGCGCACGCCCGCCACATACTCGCCGACACGGCCGGTGGGCTGCAGCGGCAGCGGCACGCCGTTGACCGTCACCCCATGGCGGCGCTCGATCAGGCCGCTGACATGCACCTCGATGCGCTCCAGCGACGAGTCCACATAGCGCACCGTGCCGCCGATCGCGCCTTCCTCGCCCATGACATGCCAGGGCTCGAGCGCGCTGCGCAGCGTCAGATGCACGCCCTTGGCCACGACCTCGCCGACCTTGGGAAAGCGGAACTCGAAGTGCGGCGCGAACCAGGCGGCGTCGAAGGCATAACCCTCGCGCTGCAGGTCCTCCATCACATCCTCGAAGTCCATGCGCACGAAGCTCGGCAGCAGGAAGCGGTCATGCAGCTCGGTGCCCCAGCGCACCAGGGGCACGCGGTAGGGCTCACGCCAGAAGCGCGCGATCAGCGTGCGCAGCAGCAGCTGCTGCACGATGGACATGCGCGCGTGCGGCGGCATCTCGAAGGCGCGCAGCTCCAGCAGGCCCAGCCGGCCGGTGCTGGAGTCGGGCGAGTAGAGCTTGTCGATGCAGAACTCGCTGCGGTGCGTGTTGCCGGTGACGTCGATCAGCACGTTGCGCAGCGTGCGGTCGACCAGCCAGGGCGGCATGTCCTCGCCGTAGACGGACCGGTTGCGCTCGATCTCGCGCAGCGCGATCTCCAGCTCGTAGACCTGGTCGTTGCGCGCCTCGTCCACCCGCGGGGCCTGGCTGGTCGGGCCGATGAACAGGCCCGAGAACAGATAGGACAGCGAGGGATGGTTGTGCCAGTAGACCAGGAGCGAGGCCAGCAGGTCCGGCCGGCGCAGGAAAGGCGAGTCCGCGGGCGTCGCGCCGCCCATGACCATGTGGTTGCCGCCCCCCGTGCCGGTGTGGCGGCCGTCGAGCATGAACTTCTCGGTCGACAGGCGCGTCTTCCAGGCCGCGTCGTAGAGGAACTCGGTGTGCTGGACCAGCTGGCGCCAGTCCTTCGCCGGGTGGATGTTGACCTCGATGACGCCGGGGTCGGGCGTGACCTGCAGCAGCGTCAGGCGCGGGTCGCGCGGCGGCGGATAGCCCTCCAGCACGATCTTCACGCCCTGCGCGGCCGCCGTGGCCTCGATGGCGACCAGCAGCTCGAGGTAGTCCTCCAGGCGCGCCAGCGGCGGCATGAAGACGTACATCACGCCCGACGGACTGCCGACCTTCTCGGCCTTCGGGCCGTTGGCGCGGCGCGGGTCGCGCACCTCGACGCACAGCGCGGTGCGGGTGATCCAGTGCGCCGACTCGAAGCGCTGCGGATGGCGTGCGAATTCGGCCGCGCTCAGGTCCGACAGCGACAAGCCGGGGCGGCCCGTTGCCGTGCCGATTTCGGCGCCGGCGCCGGCGCTGGCGCCGGTCGCCTCGCCCGCCGGGTCATACAGAGTGGCCAAGCCGTAGTCGCCGTCGAAGGTGCCGCCCTGCAGCGCCACCGTGCCGCCCTCGGCGAAGCCACCACCGGCCACATGCGCGGCGTACTGCTGGCGCACCACATGGGCCGCGGGCAGCGCGTCGCGCGGTGCGAACGGATCCTGCTCGATCAGGAAGGGGTAGTCCTTCTTCGCCACCCAGGGCAGCGAGTCCAGCGGCAGGCGGTAGCCCATCGGCGAGTCGCCGGGCACCAGGTACATGCGCTCGTCGCGGAAGAACCACGGGCCGGTGACCCAGCGCGGACTGTCCGGCAACAGCCCCTCGGCCGGCTTGATCGGCAGCACATAGCCGATCTCCTGCGCCAGGACCTGGTCGAAGACGCGGCGCAGGCGCATGCGCTCGAGCTCGTCGTCCAGGCGCGAGTCGAGCGGATCGACGTTGACCGGCAGGCGGCGTTCGCGCCACAGGTAGTACCAGGTGTCTTCAAAGCCGGTCTGCACGAACTCGTCGGTCAGACCCAGGCGCGCGGTCAGGCCCAGCATGAAGCGCCGGGCGTCGGCCGAGGTGTACTGGTGGTTGTCGCGCTCGTCGGCGAACAGCGACATGTCGTGCCAGCACGGCTGGCCGTCGGCACGCCAGTAGGCCGACAGCGCCCAGCGCGGCAGCTGCTCGCCCGGGTACCACTTGCCCTGGCCGAAGTGCAGGAAGCCGCCCTGGCCGTACTCGTCGCGCAGGCGCTGCACCAGCTCGGTGGCGTAGAGCCGCTTCGTCGGGCCGAGCGCGTCGGTGTTCCACTCGGCGCCGTCGCGGTCGTCGACCGCCACGAAGGTGGGCTCGCCGCCCATCGTCAGGCGCACGTCGCCCGCGACCAGGTCGGCATCGACCTGATCGCCCAGCGCCAGCACCGCCGACCACTGGTCCTCGCTGTAGGGCTGGGTCACGCGCGGGGATTCCCAGATGCGCGTGACCTTCATCTCGTGCGCGAACTCGACCTCGCACGCGTCGACCGCGCCGGTGATCGGCGCCGCGCTGGAGGGCTGCGGCGAGCAGGCCAGCGGAATGTGCCCTTCGCCGGCCAGCAGGCCGGAGGTCGGGTCCAGCCCGATCCAGCCTGCGCCCGGCAGATAGACCTCGCACCAGGCGTGCAGGTCGGTGAAGTCGACATCGGTGCCGCTCGGACCGTCCAGGGCCACGACATCGGACTTCAGCTGGATCAGGTAGCCCGAGACGAAGCGCGCGGCCAGGCCCATGTGGCGCAGCGTCTCCACCAGCAGCCAGCCGGTGTCGCGGCAGGAGCCCGAGGCCTTGGTGAGCGTCTCCTCCGGCGTCTGCACGCCCGGCTCCAGGCGGATGGTGTAGCGGATGTCGTTCTGCAGGCGCTGGTTCAGGCCGACCAGGAAGTCGATCGTGCGCACCTCGCTGCGGTCGATGGTGTCGAGAAAGGCCTGCAGCGCGGGCGTGGCCGGCGCCGGCTCCAGGTACGGGGCCAGCTCCTGCTTCAGGCCGTCCTCGTAGACGAAGGGGAAGTTCTCGGCCCCCGGCTCGAGGAAGAAGTCGAAGGGGTTGTAGACCGCCATCTCGGCCACCAGATCGATGGTGACCTTGAACTGCGTGGTCTTCTCCGGGAAGACCAGTCGGGCCAGGTAGTTCGAGAACGGGTCCTGCTGCCAGTTGACGAAGTGCGTCTCGGGCTCGACGCGCAGCGAGTACGACAGCACCGGCGTGCGGCAATGCGGCGCCGGGCGCAGGCGCACCACCTGGGGCGACAGCGTCACCGGCCGGTCATACCGGTAATGGGTGACGTGATGGAGAGCGACGTGGATCGACACGGCGTGATCTTTCTTGAAATGAAAAGACGACCCCGGCGACTGCAGTCACCGTGCATGACCGCACGGTGCACGACGGTTCGCCGGGGCGAGCGGGGCCGGCACAGGTCCGGTCCGCGGCAGGAATCAGTCCGTCCGTCAGACCGCGACGAGGAAGTCGCGGCTGATGCCCGCACCCAGCTCGTTGACCCGGTCGAGGAACTGCGTCAGGTAGGCATGCAGGCCGGTGGCGAGGATCTCGTCGATGCGGCCGTATTCCAGGTCGGCGTGCAGCCGACCCGCGCGGCGCAGCGTCTCCGACGAATGGTCGTTGGCCACCAGCTTCAGGTTGACCTCCACCTCCTGGGTGCAGGCCGCCAGCGAGCGCGGCATGTCCGGGCGCAGGATCAGCAGCTCGGCGACCTTGTCCGACTGGATGACGTTGCGGTAGACCTTGCGGTAGACCTCGAAGCCGGAGACCGAACGCAGGATCGCGGCCCAGTGGTAGAAGTCGTACTCCTGGTCGCGGTCGTCGGCGGCGCCGTAGAAGTCGCTCTCGACCGCATGGAACTTGACGTCGAGCAGCCGCGCGGTGTTGTCGGCCCGCTCCAGGAAGGTGCCGATGCGCACGAAGTGCAGCGCCTCGTCCTGCAGCATGGTGCCGACCTGCACGCCGCGCGACAGGTGCGAGCGGAACTTGACCCACTCGAACAACGCACCGGGATCGCGATCGAGCAGCCCGTCGCGCAGCAGGCGGTTGAACTCCAGCCAGGTCTGGTTGGTGGTCTCCCAGACCTCGGTGGTCAGCGCACCGCGCACCGCGCGGGCGTTCTCGCGCGCCGCGCGCAGGCAGCTCCAGATCGACGAGGGGTTGCGCTCGTCGCGGACCATGTAGGTCATGACGGTGGCGGCGGTCACGTCGCCATAGCGGCGCGCAAAGTCGCCGCTGAGCTCGGAGATGCTCAGCAGGCCGCGCCAGCCCAGCTCGGAGACGGCCGCCGACTGCGGCAGCAGCGCGGTCTGGTAGTTGACGTCGAGCATCCGGGCGGTGTTCTCGGCGCGCTCCATGTAGCGCGACATCCAGAACAGGTGGTCGGCGGTTCGAGACAGCATGCGGAAATCCTTGACCTTGTCTTTCGTTGTCGTTGTGCGGGCATCACGCCCGGCTCAGTCCTCGAGCACCCAGGTGTCCTTGGTGCCGCCCCCCTGCGAGGAGTTGACCACCAGGGAGCCCTCCTTCAGCGCCACCCGGGTCAGGCCGCCGGCGACCATCTGCACCTCGTTGCGGCCCGACAGCACGAAGGGGCGCAGGTCGATGTGGCGCGGCGCGATGCCCTTCTCGACGAAGGTCGGGCAGGTCGACAGGCTCAGCGTCGGCTGCGCGATGTAGTTGGTCGGATTGGCGATCAGGTGCTCGCGGAACCTCGCGATCTCGTCCTTGCTCGCGGCCGGGCCGACCAGCATGCCGTAGCCGCCAGCGCCGTGCACCTCCTTGACGACCAGCTCGGACAGGTGATCGAGCACGTACTTGAAGTCCTCGGTCTCGCGGCACTGCCAGGTCGGCACGTTGTTCAGGATCGGCTTCTCGCCGAGGTAGAACTCGATCATCTTCGGCACGTAGGCGTAGATCGACTTGTCGTCGGCCACCCCCGTGCCGATGGCGTTGGAGAGCGTCACGTTGCCGGCACGGTAGGCCGCCAGCAGGCCGGGACAGCCCAGGGTCGAGTTCGGACGGAAGGCCAGCGGATCGAGGAAGTCGTCGTCCAGTCGGCGGTAGATCACGTCGACGCGCTTCGGCCCGCGCGTGGTGCGCATGAAGACGAAGTTGTCCTTGACGAACAGATCCTGGCCCTCGACCAGCTCCACGCCCATCTGCTGCGCCAGGAAGGCGTGCTCGAAGTAGGCCGAGTTGTACATCCCCGGCGTCAGCACCACCACCGTCGGGTCGTTGATGCCGCCCGGCGCCACCGAGCGCAGCGTCTCCAGCAGCAGATCGGGGTAATGCGCGACCGGCGCGATACGGTGCTGCGCGAACAGCTCGGGGAAGAGCCGCATCATCATCTTGCGGTTCTCGAGCATGTAGCTCACGCCCGAGGGCACGCGCAGGTTGTCCTCCAGCACGTAGTAGGTGCCCGAGCCGTCGGGGTTGGCCGCGCGCACGATGTCGATGCCGGCGATGTGCGAGTAGATGCCGCCGGGCACGTCCACGCCGATCATCTCCGGGCGGTACTGCGCATTGGCCAGGATCTGCTCCGGCGGCACGATGCCGGCCTTGACGATCTCCTGACCGTGATAGACGTCGTGGATGAAGCGGTTCAGCGCGCAGACCCGCTGGCGCAGGCCCGCTTCCAGCTCGCTCCACTCGTGGGCGGGAATCACCCGCGGGATCAGATCGAAGGGAATCAGCCGCTCGGTGCCTTCGCCGGAATCCTTGTCGCCGTAGACGGCGAAGGTGATGCCGACACGGCGGAAGATCATCTCCGCCTCCTCCCGGCGGGCCTGCATGACCTCTCCGGGCTGCTGCTGCAGCCAGCGCTCATAGGTACGGTAGTGGTCCCGGACGACCGGACCGCTCGCATTCATTTCATCGAACATCATTGTTCTCGTCGTGGTGGTTGAGCGTGCACAGGGTTTAGCAAGTTCAGGGCCAGTCACGGTCTGTCGTCCGGAGACAGTGGCAGATGCCAGTAGCGGATGCGATCGTCCTGCTCGCACCACGCCGATGCATTCGCACCGTACCAGTGCCATGCACCACAGCGGTTCACGTGGATCACTTCTGTACCGCGTGATTGCAGACGCTGCACGACCGCCACCGCCGGATGACCATGCGGATTGAACCTCCCGGCCTGCACGATAGCCCAGCCCGGAGTCACCGAATTGACAAATTGCAAGCTCGATGAAGATGCACTTCCGTGGTGCGGCACCTGCATCACGTCGGCCCGCAGACGCCCGGACTGGCGCAGCACCAGCATCAGTTCCTGCGCCTGGCCGATGTCGCCGGTCAGCAGCGCGACCCGACCACCGCCGGCCACCCGCAGCACGCACGACAGCGCGTTCGAGCCGGGACGCTCCGGCCCGGTGCGGGCCAGGGCCGCCGCCGTCGGATGCAGGAACTCGAACTCGACGCCGTCGCGCGCCCAGCGCAGGCCGGCCTGGCAGGGCTGGTGCGGCACGCCGGCCAGGCG
>JBJOPV010000074.1:0-15706 GCA_046050625.1 Pseudomonadota bacterium | reverse complement strand
GGAAGATCCGGCCCGCCTGCTGTTCGACATCTGATCGACGCGCCCCGAGCTGATCATCTGACGTGATTTCGGACGCCCCTTCGGGGGCGTTCTGCCAAGCATTCCAGGAAACACCATGTCCAAGCAATTTGATGTCGTCGTCATCGGCGGCGGCCCCGGCGGCTACATCGCGGCGATCCGCGCGGCGCAACTCGGCTTCCAGGTCGCCTGCGTCGACGAGTGGAAGAACGACAAGGGTGGCCCGGCCCCCGGCGGCACCTGCACCAACGTCGGCTGCATCCCGTCGAAGGCACTGCTGCAGTCCAGCGAGCACTTCGAGCAGGCTGCACACCACTTCGGCGACCACGGCATCACCCTCGACAACCTGAAGATGGATGTCGCGAAGATGGTCGGCCGCAAGAACACCGTCGTGAAGCAGAACAACGACGGCATCCTCTACCTATTCAAGAAGAACAAGGTCAGCTTCTTCCACGGCCGCGGCTCGTTCGCCAAGGCGGTCGAGGGTGGCTACGAGGTGAACGTCGTCGGCGCCGCCAACGAGACGCTGGTGGCCAAGAACGTCATCGTCGCCACCGGCTCGAACGCGCGTGCGCTGCCCGGCGCCGCCTTCGACGAGGACAAGATCCTCTCCAACGACGGCGCGCTGCGCATCGGCGCGGTGCCGGCCCGGCTGGGCGTGATCGGCTCGGGCGTGATCGGCCTGGAGATGGGCTCGGTCTGGCGCCGTCTGGGCTCGGAGGTGACCATCCTCGAAGCGATGCCGTCCTTCCTGGCCGCCGCCGACGAAGGCGTCGCCAAGGAAGCACTCAAGGCCTTCCAGAAGCAGGGCCTGAAGTTCGAGTTCAGCGCGAAGATCTCCAAGGTCGATGCCTCGGGCGAGGGCGTGGTCATCAGCTACGCCAACGCCAAGGGCGAAGAGCAGACGCTGGCGGTGGACAAGCTGATCGTCTCGATCGGCCGCGTGGCCAACACCATCGGCCTGAACCCTGAGGCTGTCGGCCTGAAGCTCGACGAGCGCGGCGCCATCGTCGTCGACGACGAGTGCAAGACCAACCTGCCCGGCGTCTGGGCGGTCGGCGACGTGGTGCGCGGCCCGATGCTGGCGCACAAGGCCGAGGAAGAAGGCGTGGCAGTGGCCGAGCGCATCGCCGGCCAGCACGGCCATGTCAACTTCGCCACCATCCCGTGGGTGATCTACACCAGCCCGGAAATCGCCTGGGTCGGCCGCACCGAGCAGCAGCTGAAAGCCGACGGCGTGGCCTACAAGGCCGGCCAGTTCCCGTTCATGGCCAACGGCCGTGCCCGCGCGCTGGGCGACACCACCGGTTTCGTCAAGTTCCTGGCTGACGCCAAGACCGACGAGATCCTGGGCGTGCACATCGTCGGCCCGTTTGCCTCGGAGCTGATCTCGGAGGCGGTGGTCGCGATGGAGTTCAAGGCCTCGGCCGAGGACATCGCGCGCATCTGCCACGCGCACCCGTCGCTGTCGGAAGCCACCAAGGAAGCCGCGCTGGCCGTGGACAAGCGCACGCTGAACTTCTGAGCATCCGCTCGCGGCCTTGGCGGGCCGTGAGACCCTGAGGGGCGGCGCAGGCCGCCCCTTTGTCCTTGTCGACGCCCCCCGAACCCATGAGCACCGTCACCGAGATCTATCACCAGACCCTCGCCGAGCGCGGCTATCAGGCCGATCCGGCCCAGCTGCGTGCCGTGGCGGCGCTGCAGCGCTGCCAGGACGAGTGGATCGCCTACAAGGCACGGCGCAGCAACGCGATCACCAAGATGCTGGTGCGCCCGGCGCTGCCGCGCGGCGTCTACATGTATGGCGGGGTGGGGCGGGGGAAAAGCTTCCTGATGGACAGCTTCTTCCAGGCCGTGCCGCTGCAGCGCAAGACCCGGCTGCACTTCCACGAATTCATGCGCGAGGTGCACCGCGAGCTGCAGGAGCTCAAGGGCATCCAGAATCCGCTCGACGAGCTGGGCCGGCGCATCGCGCGGCGCTTCCGGCTGATCTGCTTCGACGAGTTCCATGTCGCCGACGTCACCGACGCGATGATCCTGCACCGGCTGCTCGACGCGATGTACGCCAACCGCGTCTCGATCATCACCACGTCGAACTTCCACCCCGACGGGCTCTATCCGAACGGCCTGCACCGCGACCGCATCCTGCCGGCCATCGAGCTGCTCAAGGCCAAGCTGGAGGTCATCAACGTCGACAACGGCACCGATTACCGCCGCCGCACGCTGCAGCATGTCCAGCTCTATCACACGCCGCTGGGCGCGCTGGCCGATGCCGAGATGACCAAAGCCTTCGAGGAGCTGGCCGAAGTCAAGGACGAGGATCCGGTGCTGCGCATCGAGAGCCGCGAGATGCGCGCGCGGCGCAAGGCCGGTGGCGTGGTCTGGTTCGATTTCAGGCAGCTCTGCGGCGGTCCGCGCTCGCAGAACGACTATCTGGAGCTGGCCAGCCAGTTCCACACGCTGCTGCTGTCGGACGTGCCGATGATGCCCCCGAAGCTGGCCTCGGAGGCGAGGCGCTTCACCTGGCTGATCGACGTGCTCTATGACCGGCGTGTCAAGCTGATCCTGTCGGCCGAGGTGCCGGCCGAGCAGCTCTACACCGAGGGGCCGCTCTCGCACGAGTTCCCCCGCACCGTCTCGCGTCTGAACGAGATGCAGTCGCAGGAGTTCCTGGCGCTGGAGCGGCGCGACGTGGACACGTCGCTGACCTGAGTCTTCGGCGCTGAACTTCAGCGCCGGCTCGTCACTCGATCGGATCCAGGCGCAGCAGCGCCAGCGACAGGTTGTCGCCGCCGCCGCGCGCGCGCTGGCGCGCCTTGCTGATCAGCATCTTGCTGGCGTCGCGGGGCTTGAGCGCGTGCACGATGGTGCCCAGCTCGCGTGAGGTGAAGTAGTGCCACAGCCCGTCGCTGCACACCAGGATCGAGTCGCCGATCTCGAGCCGGTCGTGGCGCGCCAGCGTGATCGGTGGATCCTCGTCGGCGCCGAGGCAGCCGGTCAGCAGGTGCGAGTGCGGATGGTCGTTGGCTTCGTCCTCGGTGATCTCGCCTTCCTCGACCAGGCGCTGCACCAGCGAGTGGTCGAAGGTGCGCGACATCATGTTCGAGCCCCTAAAGACATAGGCCCGCGAGTCGCCCGCATGAATGATGTGGCACTGCCGGTCGGGCAGGATCAGCGCGGCGGCGATCGTGCTGTGCGGCTCCTGCTCGGAGGTGATCGCGGTCAGGCGGATCATCTGGTGCGATTCGAGCACGATGCGCCGCAGCAGCTCGGCCGCCGGCTCACGGCTGGGCACGAAGCGCTCGAAGAGCTGGCGTGCGATCAGCAGCACCTGGTCGGCGGCCTTGCGCCCACCGCTCTTGCCGCCCATGCCGTCGGCCAGCACCGCCAGCAGGCAGCCGGCCACACGGGGGTGGGAGAATATCTCCACCTGGTCCTGTTGATAGAGCCGGTCGCCGCGGTCAATGCCTGTTGCTGCCGCGAGTCGATAGCCAGGGGAGTCGGGAGTCATGTCAAAAACTATAATCGTTTCTCGCAATTTTCCCCTGTCGATGATGCACGCGGATGAACGATAACCTGCATTCTCCGCAGCGCCGGCTGATCGAACTGCGCATCGAACATGCTGATCTCGACAGTCTGATCGACGGGATCGTGCACCGGGTGCCGATCGACGAGCTGTTGCTGCGCCGGCTGAAGAAGCGCCGGCTGGCCCTGCGCGACATGATCGCCCGCCTCGAGCGCATGCTCGATCCCCCCGAGCCTGCCTGAGCGACTGCATGAGCGAACCCTTTCCCGACGATGCCTTCGCGCTGCGCGCCGAGGTGGCGCGCGCCTTTGCCGAAGACGGCGATCTGGCCCGGCTGGATCCGCGTTTCCGGCCTCGACCCGGCCAGACCCGCCTGGCTGATGCGGTGGCGCAGGCGCTGGACTCGCGCGATGTTCTGGTGGCCGAGGCGGGCACCGGCGTCGGCAAGACCTACGCCTATCTGGTGCCGCTGCTGCTGTCGGGCCTGCGCGCGATGGTCAGCACCGCGACCAAGGGCCTGCAGGACCAGCTCTTCCTGCGCGATCTGCCGCGGCTGGCGCGACTGTTCGGCCTGCCGGTGCAGGTGGCGCTGCTCAAGGGGCGCGCGTCCTATCTCTGCCTGCACCGCCTGACGCTGGCCCGCCAGACGCCCGAGCCGCTGGATGTGTTCGCGCTGCGCCAGCTGGCCCGCATCGAGACCTGGGCGCAGGGCACGCGCAGCGGCGATCTGGCTGAGGTCGACGGGCTGGACGAGCGCTCGGCGGTGATCCCGCTGGTGAGCTCGACCCGCGACAACTGCCTGGGGGCGGATTGCCCGTCGTACCGCCAGTGCCATGTGGTGCAGGCACGGCGCGATGCGATGCAGGCCGACATCGTCGTCGTCAACCATCACCTGTTCTTCGCCGACCTGACGCTGCGCGACACCGGCATGGCCGAGCTGCTGCCCAGTGTCGACGCGGTGGTCTTCGACGAGGCGCATCAGCTCAACGAGGCGGGCGTGCAGTTCCTGGGCCGCACGCTGGCGAGCGCGCAGCTGGTGGACTTCGGGCGCGATCTGCTGGCGGCCGGGCTGACGCAGGCGCGCGGTTTCGGGCCGTGGCAGGAGCTGGCGGCGCGCTGCGAGCTGGCCGCACGCGAGCTGCGGCTGGCCTGCGCCGGGCCTGGGCGCGCCAGCGTGCGGCTGCGCTGGGAGGAGCGCGCCGGCCAGGCACCCTTCGACGAGGCGCTGGAGCGGGTCGCACGGGTCGCGGCCGAGGCGGCCGATCACCTGGAGGCGGTCGAGGCGGCCGGACCCGACCTGCAGCGCCTGCTCGAGCGCGCCCGCTCGCTGCACTCGCGCACCGAGGCCTTCGGTGCAGAGGCCGAGCCGGGACGGGTGCGCTGGATCGATGCCGGGGCCCATCAGGCCCGGCTGACCGAGTCGCCGCTGGATGTGCGCGAGACGCTGCGTGCGCAGGTCGAGTCCGGCCGCCGGGCCTGGATCTTCACCTCGGCCACGCTGGGCGACGAGCCGAGCCTGGCCTGGTTCACCCGCCGCGCCGGGCTGGACGAGGCCCGCACGCTGCAGGTCGTCAGTCCCTTCGACTATGCCGGGCGGGCGCGGCTGCTGGTGCCGCGGCCGTTTCCGCGGCCGGCCGAGCCACAGCATCCGGACGAGGTGGCGGCGCTGGCCGGGCGCTGCGCGCGTGCGCTGGGCGGGCGCACCTTCGTGCTGACGACGACGCTGCGGGCGCTGCAGCGCATCGGCGAGCGCCTGCGGTCGCTGCTGCAGCCTGGCGGCATCGAGGTGCTGATCCAGGGCGAGGGCCCGAAGCGTGCGCTGCTGGCGCGCTTCCTGGAACGCCCGCGTGCAGTGCTGGTGGGCTCGCACAGCTTCTGGGAGGGCATCGACGTGCCGGGCGACGCGCTGCAGTGCGTCGTCATCGACAAGCTGCCTTTTCCGCCGCCAGGCGATCCGCTGGCCGAGGCGCGCAGCCGTGCGATCGAGGCCGAGGGCGGCAGTGCCTTCAACGACCACTTCGTGCCTGAAACCGCGATCGCGCTGAAGCAGGGCGCCGGACGGCTGATCCGCAGCGAGAGCGACCGCGGCCTGCTGGTGATCTGCGACACCCGGCTGGTGCAGATGGGCTACGGCCGGCGGCTGCTGGCGGCGCTGCCACCGATGCGGCCGGCGGCCGACGAGGCCGAGGCGCTGGCCTGGCTGGCGCAGCTGGCCGCGGATCGGGACTCAGACGGGACTGCGCCACCGCCCAGGCCAGTCTGATCTTGGGGCGGGGCGTGCATGGCTCACCAGAACCGCAGCAGGCCGCGCGGCTTGTCCTCGTTGCTGCGCTCGAGCCAGGCGCTGCGCGGGAAGTTGGTCTTCAGCACGCGCCGGGCATCGTCGCGCAGGTCGTTCATGCCGAGCTTGTCGTAGCTGGCGGCCATCAGGAACAGGGCCTCCTCGGCGGCCGGCACGCCGCGGAAGTCCTGCAGCGCCTGCTGCGCGCGGTTGGCTGCGGCCAGGTAGGCGCCGCGCATGTAGTAGTAGCGCGCCACATGGACCTCGTGCGAGGCCAGCGAGTTGATGATGTACTTCATCCGCGTGCGGGCGTCGGGCGCGTACTTCGACTCCGGGAAGCGGTCGACCAGGGTCTTGAAGCTCTGGTAGGCGTCGCGCGAGGCCTGCTGGTCGCGCTCGGACAGGTCCTGCTTGGCGACGCCGCCGAACAGGCCGAGGTCGTCGTTGAAGTTGATCAGGCCCTGCAGATAGTAGGCATAGTCGACCGCCGGGCTGGTCGGGTGCAGCTTCATGAAGCGCTCGACCACCGCCAGCGCGCGGGCCTTTTCCTGCTGCTTGTACAGCAGATGGGCCTGCTCGAGCTGGGCCTGCTGCGACAGCAGCGTGCCGGCGGCACGGCCTTCGAGACGCTCGTAGAGCTGGACGGCCCGGTCGAACGAGCCGGCGGCGGCTTCCTCTCGGGCCTCTTCGTACAATTTCGAGATGCTCTTGCCGTCGTCGAGGTCCTTCGGACCCGAGGCGCAGCCGCCGAGCAGCAGGGCCGTCACGGTCGCGAGAGCGGCCAGGGCGGGGCGCAGGGCCGGGGTCGGGCGATGCAGGGGCATGATGGCGTGGCCGTTTCCTCTCGGGCCGGCCGGACAATGGATTCAGGACGTGAATTATATGAACGGGGCCGATGGCCTGGATGAGGCCGTGACGGCCGGCATCGTCGGCGAGGATGCCGGCGAGATCGACAGCTTCGAGACCCGCGTGCTGGAGGTCGCGCAGGACGCGCACGGGCTGCGGCTCGACAAGTGGCTGGCGGGGGTCGCTTCGGAGTTCTCTCGCAGCCACCTGCAGGGCCTGATCGCGCAGGGGCTGGTGCGCAGCGCCGGCCGGGTGCTGGAGAGCGCCTCGCGCAAGGTCGCCGCCGGCCAGCGCATCGAGGTCGAGCTGCGGCCCACCGCGCAGAGCAGCGCCTTCCGGCCCGAGCCGATCGCGCTGTCGGTGCTGCACGAGGACGACGACATCCTGATCGTGGACAAGCCCGCCGGCATGGTGGTGCATCCGGCGGCCGGCAACTGGTCGGGCACGCTGCTCAATGCGCTGCTGGCGCGCCATCCGGCCTCGGCGCAGCTGGCGCGTGCGGGCATCGTGCACCGGCTGGACAAGGACACCTCCGGGCTGATGGTGGTGGCGCGCACGCTGCGGGCCCAGACCGAGCTGGTGCGCGCGATCGCCGCACGCGAGGTGCACCGCGAATATGTCGCGCTGGTGCACGCCCTGCTGCCCGATGTGCCCCCCTTCAGCGTCGAGGCGCCGATCGGCCGCGATCCGGTCTCGCGGGTGAAGATGGCGGTGGTGGCCGGCGGCAAGCCGGCGCGCACCGACGTCACCCCGCTGGCGGCCGCGGTGATCGAGGGCCGCCGCTATGGCGCGGTGCGTTGCCGGCTTCACACCGGGCGCACCCACCAGATCCGGGTGCATCTGGCCAGCCGCGGCCTGCCGCTGGTCGGCGACACGGTCTACGGCGGCCGGCCCGAGCTGGGCCTGACGCGCCAGGCGCTGCATGCGGTGCAGCTGGGTCTGGTCCATCCGGTCAGCCGTGCCGAGATGGTGTTCGACTCCCGGCTTGCGCCGGATCTGCAGTCGGCCTGGAATCTTGTCGTGCCGCGCTGATGCGTGTGTGCATGGATGCATGTGACGATCTCGTGCCGCTCGCGCTAGAATGCGCTCCAGCACGGGCTCGCACCTCCCCAGCGATCTCCCGATGATGATGCCGCCCGCCTCCGGGCCCGGCTCCCCCGACCCGAAGTGAACTGCCCGCCGTGCCGGTGTTTCAGGTACGGTCGCCAAGGTTTTCGACACCACCGATCGATGAATACCCGGGATGCCCGACGCGTCCTCGAGACCGCGCTCATCTGCGCGCAGCAGCCCCTGCCGGTGCGGGAGCTGCGCAGCCTGTTCGACGGACAGCTCGGCGCCGACACGGTGCGCATGCTGCTCGACGAGCTGGCGCGCGACTGCGAGGGCCGCGGCATCGAGCTGGTCTGCGTGGCCGGCGGCTGGCGCTACCAGAGCCGACCCGAGATGCACCGGTATCTGGAGCGTCTGCAGCCGGAGCGGCCGCCGCGCTATTCGCGGGCGGTGCTGGAGACGCTGGCGATCATTGCCTATCGGCAGCCGGTCACCCGGGGCGACATCGAGGAGATCCGCGGCGTGACCGTGGGCACGCAGATCATCCGCCAGCTCGAGGAACGCGGCTGGATCGATGTGATCGGTCATCGCGAGGGCCCGGGGCGTCCGGCGCTGTACGCGACGACGAAGTCGTTCCTTGATGATCTGGGGCTGAAGTCCCTCGATCAGCTGCCCTCGCTGGAGGCGAACCTGCCGGACAGGCTCGTCGACACCTTGACCGCGAATCCCGACAGTGGGGCACCGGTCGCCACCCTTTCTTCCGAGGCCTGAGGCCCACCATGAACGAGAACCAGGAAAACACCCCCGCAGTGCCGGACGATCAGCCCGCGGCCGAGGCCCCGAAGAAGCGTCGCGCGCCGCGCAAGGTCGCCGCCGAAGCGCAGGCCGTGGCGCCGGTCGCCGACGTGGCCGCCGAGGAGGCGCCGAAGAAGCGCCGAGCCCCGCGCAAGGTCGCCGCCGAGGCGGTCGAGCCGCAGCAGGCGTCCGCCCCGACGGCGCCGGTCGAACCGGCTGGCGCTGCCGTTCCCGCCGCCGAGGAGGCCCCGAAGAAGCGTCGTGCCCCGCGCAAGACCGCTGCGGCGCCCGAGACGATCGCCGCCGTCGCCGCCGAGGTGGCGACGCCGCCGTCCCCTGTGCCGCTCGACGCGCCTGCGCCTGCGCCGGTCAGCCCCGAGCCGGCTGCCGCGGTCGTCCAGGCCGCCACGACCGTGACGCCGGAGCCGTCCGCCGAGGACGACGTGGGCGAGGGCGGCGGTCGCCGTGGCCGCAACCGCCGCCGCGGCCGCCGCGGCGAGCGTGACGGCGAGACCGCCGGCACCGAGGCGGCTGCCCCCAACACCGAGGATGGCGAGACCATCGAGGAGATCATCGTGGCCCCTGACACCGGCGAGCTCGACACCGATGACCTGTTCGCCGAGGTCATCTCGGGCGACTACGACGCCAGCGCCGAGCCGGCCGCCGACGAGCAGGCGGATCTGGGCAAGCGCGTGCTGAGTCCGGACCCGATGGCGCCCAAGCTGCACAAGGTGCTGGCCCAGGCGGGCATCGGCTCGCGCCGCGAGATGGAGCAGCTGATCCAGGACGGCCAGGTCTCGGTCAACGGCGAGGCGGCCCACATCGGCATGCGCATCGAGCAGGGCGACCAGATCCGCATCGCCGGCCGCCCGATCAAGGTGCGCATCGCGCCGGCACCGGCCCGTGTGCTGGCCTATCACAAGCAGGTCGGCGAGGTGGTCACCCACCACGATCCGGAAGGTCGCCCGACCGTCTTCCGTCACCTGCCGCGCCTGCAGAGCGGCAAGTGGCTGTCGGTGGGTCGCCTCGACATCAACACCGAAGGCCTGCTGCTGTTCACCAACTCCGGCGATCTGGCCAACCAGCTGATGCACCCGCGCTTCGGGGTCGAGCGCGAGTACGCGGTGCGCGTGCTGGGCACGCTCGAGACCGAGCAGCGCGCCAAGCTGCTCGAGGGCGTGGACATCGACGGCCAGAAGGCCGCGTTCCGCTCGATCGAGGACGGCGGCGGCGAAGGCCTCAACCGCTGGTACCGCGTCGTCATCACGGAAGGCCGCAACCGCGAGGTGCGCAAGCTCTTCGACGCGGTCGGCCTGACGGTCAGCCGCCTGATCCGCATCCGCTACGGCACCGTGCTGCTGCCGCGTGGTCTCAAGCGCGGCGTCTGGGTCGAGATCGGCGAGTACGACCTGCGCACCATCCGTGCGCTGGCCGGCATGGACGGCGCGCGCGCGGGCGGCGATGGCGGCCGGCGTGGCCGTGGCCGCGATGGCGAGCGTGGTGCCGAGCCGCGTGCCGAGCGCGGCGGCCGGGGCGATCAGCCTGCGCGTGGCAAGGGCAGTCAGCATGGCGGCGACCGGGGTGCGCGCGGCGCGCAGGCCGAGCCGCGTGTCGAGCGCGCTGAACGTCAGGATCGTCCGGACCGCCATGAACGTCAGGATCGTCCTGACCGGCGCCAGAACGGCCAGGGTACCCTGGCCCAGGGCCCTCAGGGCAAGAAGCAGCGCCCGCCGCGTGGCGAGGGTGGGGCGCCGCGCGGCGCGTCGGGTCGCGATCGTGCGCCCGAGCCGGACCGTGATCTCGACGGCTACGACGAGCCGCCGATGCACATTCCCAACCCGCTCGAGCAGACCTTCGATCGCCGCTTCGCCTCGGGCTCCAAGCGCATCTCTGCCGGCTTCGGTCGGCCGACCGAGGAGCCGGGCCCGGGCAACGGCGGCCAAGGTGGCGGTCGCAAGGGCCCAGGCCAGGGTCAGGGCCAGGGTGGCGGTCAGCGTCAGCCCGACCCGATGCAGACCTCGGTGGGCTACATCGGCGCTGACGCCTATTTCGCTCGCCCGGGCGGCAACAAGGGCCGCGGCGGCCGTCGCCGCTGAGCCCCGCCCGGGTCGCCGACCCGGGGTGTCCTGCTGACGACACGCGGCGAGGCTAGAATGCCGGGTTTTTCCCGGCATGCCGGCCTCGCGCGGCGTGACCCGCCGCCGGGGACGCCGTCCTCCTCAACCGTCCATCTCCATCTCATTCAAGGAGTCAGAACCATGGCCATCGAACGCACCCTGTCCATCATCAAGCCCGACGCCGTTGCCAAGAACGTCATCGGCCAGATCGTCGCCCGTTTTGAAGGCGCCGGCCTGAAGATCGC
Organism: Pseudomonadota bacterium; assembly: GCA_046050625.1. Lineage (GTDB taxonomy): Bacteria > Pseudomonadota > Gammaproteobacteria > Burkholderiales > Burkholderiaceae_C > Sphaerotilus. The sequence goes on along the minus strand of JBJOPV010000074.1, from coordinate 4,828 downwards.
CGCCGCCAAGCTGGTGCAGCTGTCGCGTGGCGAAGCCGAGCAGTTCTACGCGGTCCACGCCGCCCGCCCGTTCTTCAAGGATCTGGTCGAGTTCATGATCTCCGGCCCGGTCTTCGTGCAAGTGCTGGAAGGCGAAGGCGCGATCCTGAAGAACCGCGACCTGATGGGCGCCACCGACCCGAAGAAGGCTGCTGCCGGCACCATCCGCGCCGACTTCGCCGACTCGATCGACGCCAACGCCGTGCACGGCTCGGACGCGGCCGAAACCGCCGCCGTCGAAGTGGCGTTCTTCTTCCCCGGCCTGAACGTCTACAGCCGCGGCTGATCCCTTCCGGATCCACCCTTTCCAGCACGCATCAGCCATGACGGACGCGACGACCAATCTTCTCGACTTCGATCTCGAGGCGCTCGCCGCGTACTGCGAGCGTCTGGGCGAGAAGCGGTTTCGCGCCGTCCAGCTGTTCCGCTGGATCCATCAGCGTGGCGCGCGCGACTTCGACCAGATGAGCGATCTGGCCAAGTCGCTGCGCGCCAAGCTCGCCGGCTGCGCGACGGTTCGTCCGCTGCCGGTCATCTCCGAACACATCTCTGCCGACGGCACGGTCAAGTGGCTGTTCGACGTCGGCGCCGGCAATGCGGTCGAGAGCGTCTTCATCCCTGAGGACGACCGGGGCACGCTGTGCGTGTCCTCGCAGGCCGGCTGTGCGGTGGGTTGCCGCTTCTGCTCGACGGGGCACCAGGGCTTCTCCCGCAACCTCTCCACCGGCGAGATCCTCGCCCAGCTCTGGCACGCCGAGCATGCCTTGCGCGAGCGCCTGAAGACGGGCGGCGAGCGCGTCATCACCAACGTCGTGATGATGGGCATGGGCGAGCCGCTGCAGAACTACGGCGCCCTGGTGCCGGCGCTGCGCGTGATGCTCGACGACCACGGCTACGGCCTGTCGCGCCGCCGGGTGACGGTCTCGACCTCGGGCGTCGTGCCCTTCATGGAGCGCCTGCGCGAGGACCTGCCGGTGGCGCTGGCGGTGTCCCTGCACGCGCCCGACGACGCGCTGCGCGACCCGCTGGTGCCGCTCAACCGCAAGTACCCGCTGCGCGAGCTGCTCGCCGCCTGCAAGGGCTATCTGGAGCGCGCGCCGCGCGACTTCATCACCTTCGAATACTGCATGCTCGACGGCGTCAACGACGGCGACGAGCAGGCGCGGGCGCTGCTGGCGCTGGTCGGCCCGAAGGGCCCGGCCGGTCGCGTGCCCTGCAAGTTCAACCTGATTCCGTTCAACCCGTTCCCGGCCTCGGGGCTGAAGCGCTCGTCCAACGAGCGGGTGCAGGCCTTCGCCAGGATCCTGGTCGAGGGCGGCATCGTCACCACGGTGCGCAAGACGCGTGGCGACGACATCGATGCCGCCTGTGGCCAGCTCGCCGGCGAGGTGCAGGACCGCACCCGCGCGGCCGAACGCATGACCCGCGCGCCGGTGCAGGTGATCCGTCCGGCCCGTTCGGTCTGAGGCTCGGTCGGGGAATGCTCCCCGGCACCGCCGCTTCGCCCCTTGTGCCCACCATCTCTTCCGGGAGCGCCATGATGCCGAAGACCCCGACCTGCCCGCGACCGCTGGCCCTGACGCTGCTGCTGGCGGCTGTCGGCGCCTCGGGTCTGCTGGGCGGCTGCGTCGCCGGCCCCGCCACCCCGGTGCCGATGGGCACCGAGACTGGCAACGCGCCGCAGATCGCGCAGGCGGCACGGCGCGATCTGGTCACCGCCTCCGACGAGACCGACCAGATGCGCCGGGTGCGCATCCGCACCGAGCTGGCGGGAGCCTATTTCGGTCAGGGGCAGCTCGCCACGGCGCTCGACGAGGTCAAGCGCGCGCTGGCGGTCGACGCGCAGCATGTTCCCGCACTGAGCCTGCGCGGCCTGATCTACGCGGCGATGAGCGAATACGATCTGGCCGAGGCCAGCCTGCGCGAGGCGCTGCGCCTGAAGCCCGACGATGCCGACACCCTGCACAACCACGGCTGGTTCCTGTGCCAGCGCCGCCGCTTCGACGAGGCCCGGCGCCAGTTCGAGGCGGCGATGGCGGTGCCGCAGTACCGCGGCCAGGCGCGCACGCTGCTGGCCGCTGGCCTGTGCGAGGCCCGTGCCGGCGAGCTGCAGACCGCGCAGATCATCCTGCAGCGCAGCTTCGATCTCGAGCCGGCCAATCCAGCCACCCGCTTCAATCTGGCCGAAGTGATGATGCGCCGCGGTGAGCTCGAGCGCGCCTTCTACCAGGTGCAGCGCCTCAACCAGACCCCTGAGCTGGTGCGTCCGGAGACGTTGTGGCTGGCCATCCGCATCCAGCAGCGCCGGAATCTGCCCGCGTCCGTGGAAGAATTGGGGGGTCAGCTGCGCACTCGCTTTCCGACATCGCGCGAGGCGGCGGCATTCGATCAAGGACGATTTGATGAGTGATGTGACAACGCCGGCGGCCGGTGCGCAGCCGACCGGATCGGCGGGCCGCCTTCTCCAGGCAGGCCGTGAACGGCGTGGCCTCGAGCTTGATGCCCTGGCGCAACTGCTGAAGGTGCCGGTGCGCAAGCTGCAGGCGCTGGAGGCGGACCGCTTCGAGGAGCTGCCGGGTGCGGCTTTCACCCGCAGCCTGGCGCAGTCCTACGCCCGCCAGATCGGCGTCGACGTGCAGGAGGTGCTGGCGCTGCTGCCCCAGGCCATCGTGCCGCCGCAGCGGCTCGAGCATGTCAGCCGCGGCTTGCAGACGCCGTACCGCGAAGGCGGCGGCGCCCATTTCGGCGGCAGTGGCGGCTTCGACGGTTTCCGCCCGGTTCATGCCATCGCGCTGGCCCTGCTGGCGCTGGCGCTCCTGCTGTGGCTGCTGCCGCCGCTGTCGACCCTGGTGCCCTCGCTGGGCCTGTCGAGCCGCAGCGAGCCGGCCGCGGTCGAGGTCGCCGCCAGCAGTGAGGGGCCCGCCTCCGACACGGTGGTCGTCGAGACCGTGCACGGCACCCCTGAGGATCCTGCGGTGACGCCGGCCCTGCCGCCGGTGCCTCAGGCCGCCTCCGCGGTCGTGCCGACGCCGGCTGCGGGGGCCTCGGCACCGTCGGTCGCGCCTGCTTCTTCGGCGCCAGCAGTGGCAGCGGCAGCAGGCACGGTCGTGCTCAAGACCCGCGCCGCCTCCTGGGTCGAAGTGCGTGACGCGGGCAATGCGGTGCTGCTGTCGCGCACGTTGCCGTCCGGCGAGACGGTCAGCCTGGATGGGGCGATGCCGATGCGGGTGCGCATCGGTCTGGCCAGCGCCATCGAGATCTCGCTGCGCGGCGAGCCGGTCGATCTCAAGCCTTACACCCGTGGCACCTCCGCCACCGTGCTGCTCAAGTGAGCCGCCCGGTTCGCCCGCCTGTCCACCCAGTCCAGCGATGACGATGAACACCCGTCCTGAAACCGCCCCGATTCCTCTTGGCGAAGCCGCGCCGCGCCGCAGCCGCCAGGCCCGCGTGGTCTGGGGCTCGCGCGTGGTCACCGTCGGCGGCAGCGCGCCGGTGCGCGTGCAGTCGATGACCAACACCGACACGGTGGACGTGATCGGCACCGCCATCCAGGTCAAGGCGCTGGCGCTGGCCGGCTCGGAGATGGTGCGCATCACCGTCAACACGCCCGAGGCCGCCGCGGCCGTGCCGCACATCCGCGAGCAGCTCGACCGCATGCAGATCGACGTGCCGCTGGTGGGCGACTTCCACTACAACGGTCACACGCTGCTGAGCCAGCACCCGGCCTGCGCCGAGGCGCTGTCGAAGTACCGCATCAACCCCGGCAACGTCGGCAAGGGCGACAAGCGCGACCGCCAGTTCGGCATGATGATCGAGGCGGCGCTCAAATACGACAAGCCGGTGCGCATCGGCGTCAACTGGGGCAGCCTCGACCAGGAGCTGCTTGCGCGCCTGATGGACGAGAACCAGCAGCGCGCCCGGCCCTGGGAGGCGCGCCAGGTGATGTACGAGGCGCTGATCCAGTCGGCGCTCGATTCGGCCGGCCACGCCGTCGAGCTGGGCATGGACCCGGCGCAGGTGCTCATCAGCTGCAAGGTCTCGGGCGTGCAGGACCTGATCGCCGTGTACCAGGAGCTGGCGCGGCGCTGCGACCATCCGCTGCACCTGGGCCTGACCGAGGCCGGCATGGCCACCAAGGGCACGGTGGCCTCGGCCGCGGCGCTGTCGGTGCTGCTGCAGCAGGGCATCGGCGACACCATCCGCGTGTCGCTCACGCCGCAGCCGGGCGAGGCGCGCACGCAGGAGGTGGTCGTGGCCACCGAGATCCTGCAGGCGCTGGGCCTGCGCACCTTCGTGCCGAGCGTGACCGCCTGCCCGGGCTGCGGGCGCACCACCAGCACCACCTTCCAGGAGCTGGCCAAGCAGATCGACGACTACCTGCGCGCCTCCATGCCGGTCTGGCGCGCCCAGTACCCCGGCGTCGAGAACCTGAAGGTGGCGGTGATGGGCTGCATCGTCAACGGCCCCGGCGAGAGCAAGCATGCCGACATCGGCATCAGCCTGCCCGGCACCGGCGAGGCGCCGGCCGCCCCTGTCTTCATCGACGGCCAGAAGGCGCTGACGCTGCGCGGCGAGGGCATCGCCACCGAGTTCCAGGCGCTGGTGCAGCAGTACATCGAGCGTCGCTTCGGCGGCGCGAACCCGGCCGCCTGAGCGCGGTCGCGCGCGGCTTTCTCCCTTCACGTCTTGCGTCTTCCTTCTCTGATGAGCGAAAAACTCCAGGCCGTCAAAGGCATGAACGACCTGCTGCCGCCGGACTCGGCGCGGTGGGAATGGTTCGAGGACACCG
>JBJOPV010000073.1:0-15756 GCA_046050625.1 Pseudomonadota bacterium | reverse complement strand
CTGCACATGGCGCCAGCGCACGAAGGGCCCGCCGTGCACCGCCCGGCGCTCGAGCGCTTCCCAGTCGGTGCGCAGCGCGCTCAGGCCGTCGGCATCACGCACGACGCTGACGCTCGGTTCGATGGCAAGGGTCTGCAGCGGAGCGGGGGCGGAGACGTTCATGGGGTCGGTGTCGATGGTCTGGAAAGGGAATGGATGTCGAGCAGCTGCTGGACCTGGCGCTGCAGGCCTTCCGGCGTGAGCCCGCGCGCCGGCATCGGCGCGGCCACCGCCACGCCGATGCGGCTGAACAGGCCCCGGCGCAGCGGCCGCGCCAGCGCGCGGCCGCCCTCGATGCGAGAAAAGCTCGATCCCCACAGGTCGAGCAGCGCCACCGGCACCACCGGCACCGGATCGCGCTCGAGGATGCGGGCGATGCCGCCGCGAAAGGGCTGCAGCCGCCCGTCGCGGGTGATGCCGCCTTCGGGAAAGATGCCCAGCAGGTCACCGTCGGCCAGCACCTTGGACGCGGCCTCGAAGGCACGCTGGTAGACCGCCGGATCCTCCTTCTGCGGCGCCACCGGGATCGCACCGGCCAGCCGGAACAGCGCGCCCAGCACGGGCGTGGCGAAGATGCGGTGGTCCATCAGGAAGCGGATCGGGCGCGGGCTGACGGCCGCCAGCACCAGCGCGTCGACGAAGCTCACATGGTTGGCGGCGAGGACCGCCGGCCCCTCGGCCGGAATGTGCTCGACACCGCTCACCCGCAGCCGGTAGACGACATGGGTCAGCACGAAGGCCGCGAAGCGCAGCAGGTACTCCGGCACCAGCAGGAAGATGTAGCCCGCCACCAGTGCATTGGCCAGGCCGGTGGCCAGGAAGACCTCCGCGATGCTGAAGCCCGCCGACAGCATCGCGCCGGCCAGCAGGGAACTCGCGATCATGAAGAGCGCGTTGAGGATGTTGTTGGCGGCGATGATGCGCGCGCGGTGGCTCTTGGGCGCGCGCAGCTGGATCAGCGCGTACATCGGCACGCTGTAGAGCCCGGCCGACAGCGCCATCAGCGCCAGGTCGAGCATCACCCGCCAGTGCGCCGGCTGCGCCAGGAAGCCCGCCACGCCCCAGGGCGCGGCCGGCGCGGCCAGACCGCTGGAGGCGAAGTACAGATCGACCGCGAACACCGTCATGCCGATCGCGCCCAGCGGCACCAGGCCGATCTCGACCTGGCGGCGCGACAGCACCTCGCACAGCAGCGAGCCCGCGCCGATGCCCACCGAGAACACCACCAGCAGCAGGGAGGCCACCCGCTCGTCGCCATGCAGCACCTCCTTGGCGAAGGACGGGAACTGGCTCAGGAAGACCGCACCGAAGAACCACATCCACGAGATGCCCAGCAGCGAGCGGAACACCACACGGTGGCCCTGCGCCAGCTTCAGGTTGCGCCAGGTCTCGGTCAGCGGGTTCAGGTTGATGCGCAGGCCCGGATCGGTCGCCGGCGTCGGCGGCACGCGCTGCGCGACCAGCCGGCCCAGCAGGGCCAGCGCCACGCAGGCCACGGCCACCGCCGCCGGCCCCGTGCCGGGCAGGCCGATCAGCAGGCCGCCGGCGACATTGCCCAGCAGGATGGCCACGAAGGTGCCCATCTCGACCATGCCGTTGCCGCCGGTGAGCTCGCGCTCGGACAGGTGCTGCGGCAGGTAGGCGAACTTGACCGGGCCGAACAGCGTCGAGTGCAGCCCCATCGCGAAGACGCAGGCCAGCAGCGTCAGCACCCGCACCTGGTCGTCGGTCTGCACGAAGGCCCAGCCGGCCAGGGCCATGATGCCGATCTCGAGCGACTTGACCCAGCGCATCAGCAGCGCCTTGTCGAGCTTGTCGGCGAGCTGCCCCGCGGTGGCCGAGAACAGCACGAAGGGCAGGATGAACAGCGCCCCGATCACCAGCCCGGCCAGCGAGGGCGGCAGCCAGGCCAGCTGGAGCTGGTAGGTCACCAGCACGGTCAGGGCGAACTTGAACAGGTTGTCGTTGGCCGCACCCAGGAACTGGGTCCAGAAGAAAGGCGCGAAGCGGCGCTGGCCGAGCAGCGCGAACTGGCTCGGCTCGGCAGCAGGCGTTGACGGGGTGTCGATGGGCATCATCGCGGTCAGGCTTCAGGCGCACGGCGGGTACCGTGCCGATGATCGCGGCAATCCGGAGAATCCCGCGCGCGTAAAGAACGGTTTTGCCGGTTCAGTTTTTCCGGATCCGATCTGGATCGGATGCGCAGGCCTTCAGGGAATCGTCTGCGCCGGACCGGCCAGCCTCGCACTCTGCACGAAGCGGAAGACCGAGTCGACCGTGACGGTGTCGATGCGGTCGGCCAAGCGCTGCACGCTCGGGTGATCGTCGAAGGCGATGTGCGCGCTGCCAACCCGCGCGCCCAGGCGTTTCATCGCGTCGATGCGCAGCGCCGTCGGCACATAGCCCTTGAACTGCAGCCAGGCCTGCGCGCGGGTGCGGTCGGTCGCGGAGGGCTCCATCGCCAGCGCCAGCGTCTCCAGCGCCCACTGGTTGCTCTGCTGGTAGCGGGTCGCCCAGGGAAAGGCGACCATGCTGTAGGCCGGCTCGTGCAGCGTGGCCGCGCGGGCGTTGTCCTCCAGCAGCGGGCGCAGCGCCTTCTGTGCGGCGGGTGCCAGCAGCTGAACGCCAGCCTCGAAGCGGTAGAGGTCGTCCGAAAAGAACTCCGCCAGCCCCTGCCGGTACAGCGCCGCCTCGGCCGTGCCGCATTGGTTGAGCTTGTGGACCACCCGCCAGGCCCGGGCGCGTTCGTCGCGGTAGGCATAGCCCAGGTGCGACCACTGCAGGCCGTAGGCGTCGAGGTTCTGGCCACGCCGCGCCAGCAGCACCACCTCGGCGCCGCTGGCGTCGAGCCAGCGCGCGGTGCGCTCGGCCAGCTCCAGCGAGCGCACCAGCGTCGCGGTGCTGACCGGCTTCGTCTCGCAGCCGCGACCAGCCTGGGCCGGCGGGCTCGTCAGCAGCGCGCCGACCATCGCCAGGATCGCCAGGGGCGGATTCAGGGCAGAAGCGGTTTTCATCGCGAGATCCTCTCGTGGTGCAGCAGCGCGGCGCCGCGCTCGCTGGGCAGCAGGCACAGCACCCGGCCGGCGCTCGACAGGATCCAGCCGGCGCTGAGCGCCGTCACGACCACCGCGGTACCGACGACCATCGAGGCCGCCTCGGCGCCCGTGGCGCTGAAGTTCACCACCACCCGCGCGCCGTCCGAGGCACGCTCCAGCACCCAGACCGTACCGGAGGCCACCGCCTGCACGCTGACCACCGTCAGCACCGCGCCGGCGGCCAGCACCGCCGAGGGCGCGGTCACCGACAGCGCCACCGGCACGCCGATCGACAGCCCCGAGGAGGCCGCGCTGGCCTCGGAGTCGCCCCGGGCCGCGGCGGGCCCCGTGGCGCCCATCAGCAGCGCCAGGCTCAGGGACAAGGCCTGTGCGGCCCGATGCCATCGTGTCGTCTTCATCTTGCTTCTCCTGACTTTCAATGGGTGAATCACGAATCAACGGCCGGCTTCCCAGGCATCACGCTGCGTCTTGGCCAGCGTGAAGGCCGACGAGATCAGATAGAGCCAGCTCACGCCGAGGTAGGCCTTCCAGACGTCCGCGACCTGCATGCGCCACAGGCCCCAGGCGGTCAGGCCCATCGCCATCGCGAAGCCGCCGCGCACCACCCAGGCCCACATCGGCGCATCGGCCTCGGGACGGCTCTCGCGGTCGCGGACGAACTTCGACAGCACGAAGGCCGAGCACAGGCAGAACAGGTAGCCCATCACCATGAAGGCGCGGTCCAGGCTCTGGCCCGGCAGGCCGGCCAGGCCGCCGGTGCACAGCGCCACCGCCAGGCCGAAGGAGATCCACACCTGGGCGCGCCAGGCGCTGCTGTCGCGCTGCGGTCGGCCGCAGCCCCGGCGCGAGCGCAGCGACGACAGCTCGTCGGACAGCTCGGCCGCGACCGACGAGACCGAGACAGAGGGCGAGGCCGGAACAGAAGCAGTGGACATGGTGCAGACCTGACGGTGGGGGCGTTGACGATGGACTCATGCTGCGCTCGCCCGCCTGATGGTTCAATCTCATGCCCTGAAAGTCTGTTTTCATGCACTCGAAGTATCATCATTCGATACTGATTGCACACACAGTCACGGATGAGCAGCACCGCCGACCTGATCCTCCTGCTGAAGTCCGAGCTCAAGCGTGCCGGCATCACCTACGCGCGGCTGGCGCAGGAGCTCGGGCTGGCCGAGTCCAGCATCAAGCGCATGTTCGCGCAGCGCGACATGCCGCTGTCGCGCATCGACGCGATCTGCCGGGTGCTGCGCACCGACTTCGCCGAGCTCTCGCGCCGGCTCGCCGACGAGCACACCACCACCCGCATGGAGCTGACGCAGGAGCAGGAACGCGCCGTCGTGGCCGACCGGCGCCTGCTGCTGGCCGCCATCTGCTGCCTGAGCCAGTGGACCTTCGAGCAGATGCTCGCCAGCTACCGCTACGAGCCGGCCGAGCTGGTGGGGCTGCTGCTGCAGCTCGACCGGCTGGGCATCATCGAGCTGCGCGAGCACAACCGCTACCGGCTCAAGGTCAGCAAGACCTTCCGCTGGCGCCCGCACGGGCCGGTGATGCAGTTCTTCCGCGCCGAGGTGGTACCGGACTATTTCCGCGGCGGCTTCGACGGCCAGGGCGAGCAGCTGATGCTGGTGCACGGCGAGATCAACCGCGCGCTGGCGCCGGTCTTCAACGAGCGCCTGGCGCGCATCGGCGCCGACTTCGCCCGCCAGCACCTGGCCGACCAGCGCCTGCCCGAGGACCAGAAGCAGCCCTTCACGATGGTGGTGGGCCTGCGCTCGTGGCTGTTCGGGCCCTTCCGCGATCTGCGCCGGCCGACCGCAGACGAGCCCAGGACGAACCCGTAAAGGGTTTTCACTTCCGGGTTTCCACTCTGACCGGAGCGGCGCCGTCTTTCTGAAACTTGCGTCACTGGAAACGGTTCCAGGCCCAAGCGAGGAGACAAGACAATGAGCGTTCCGACCCGCCCGGAGCAGCGCCTGCGCATGCCCCTGCACCTTCTGGCCGCCACCCTGGCGAGCTTCGTCCTGGCTGGCACCGCCCAGGCCCAGAAGGCTGAGGTGATCCACTGGTGGACCTCCGGCGGCGAGTCGGCCGCGATCAAGGAATTCGCCACGGCCTTCCAGAAGTCCGGCGGCACCTGGGTGGACGCGGCGGTGGCCGGCGGCGAGAACGCGCGCGCCGCGGCGATCAACCGCATCGCCGGGGGCAACCCGCCGACGGCCGCGCAGTTCAACACCTCCAAGCAGTACCACGACATCATCGCCGAGGGCCTGCTCAACGACATCGACGCGGTGGCGACGAAGGAAGGCTGGGACAAGTGGCTGCCCGCGCCCATCATCCAGTCGATCAAGGTCAAGGGCCGCTACTACGCGGTGCCGGTCAACATCCACAACCCGACCTGGTTCTGGTACTCGAAAGCCGCGCTGCAGAAGGCCGGCGTGACGGCCGAGCCCAAGTCGGCCGACGAGTTCTTCGCCGCGCTGGACAAGCTCAAGGCCTCGGGCGTGGTTCCGCTGGCCCTCGGCGGCCAGGCCTGGCAGGAGGTCACCACCTTCTATGCCTGGATGCTGCACGCCGGCGGGCCGGAGCTCTACCTGAAGTTCTACCGGGACCGCGATGCCGCCACGGTGGCCTCGCCGGCCTTCCGCAAGATGCTGACGGACTTCAAGCGGCTCAAGAGCTATGTGGACCCGGGCTCGCCCGGGCGCAACTGGAACGACGCCACCGCGATGGTGATCACCGGCAAGGCCGGCTTCCAGATCATGGGCGACTGGGCCAAGGGCGAATTCGTCGCCGCCAGGCAGACGGCGGGCAAGGAATTCGGCTGCTTCGCCGGCTTCAGCCCGAAGTCGCCCTACATGGTCGCCGGTGACGTGTTCGTCTTCCCGAAGACCAGCAACACCGACGCCATCAAGGCGCAGCAGGCGCTGGCCACCGTGATGACCTCGCCGGCGGCGCAGGTCGCGTTCAACAACCGCAAGGGCTCGATCCCGGTGCGCACCGATGTCGATGCCAAGGCGATGGACCTGTGCGCCCAGGCCGGCATCGCGGCCCTGCAAGACAAGAGCCGCCACATGGCCAGCCCCGACATGCTGCTGCCGCCCGACCAGATCGGTGCGGTGCAGGACGCGGTGACCCAGTTCTGGAACACCGCCCAGTCGGTGGACGACGCGGTCAAGGCCCTGCAGGCCGCGATCAAGGGCTGACCGCCCCGCCAGCACGGAGCTCGCGATGGCTGCCCTCCCCCTTGACCGCGCGTCCGGCGCACGCACGGCCCGGCGCGGCGTGCGCACCGCCTGGGCCGCGCAGATCGCCCTGCTGCCCATGGCGTTGACGGTGCTGCTGGTCTACCTCGGCACCGTGCTGTGGTCGATCCGCATCTCGACCACCTCGTCGAAGATCTTCCCCAAGTCCGACTTCGTCGGCCTGGACCAGTACGTGCGGCTGTTCGAGACCGAGCGCTGGCTGGTCTCGCTGCACAACCTGGCGATCTTCGGCGTGCTGTTCGTGGCCGCCTGCCTGGTGCTGGGCTTCCTGCTGGCGGTCTTCATCGACCAGAAGGTCAAGGGCGAGGACCTGCTGCGCACCGTCTTCCTCTACCCCTACGCGATGTCCTTCGTCGCCACCGGGCTGATCTGGCAGTGGATGCTCAACCCGGAGCTGGGCATCCAGGCGACGCTGCGCGCCTGGGGCTGGAGCGAGGCGGCCTTCGACTGGATCGTGCGCCAGGACCGGGTCATCTACACGGTGGTGATCGCCGCGGCGTGGCAGGCCTCGGGGCTGGTGATGGCGATCCTGCTGGCGGGCCTGCGCGGGGTGGACCCCGAGCAGTGGAGCGCAGCGCGCCTGGAGGGCATCCCGCGCTGGCGCTACTACCTGCACATCGTGCTGCCGCAGCTCGCGCCGGCCTTCGGCACCTGCTTCGTGCTGCTGGCCGTCGGCGTGGTCAAGGTCTTCGACGCGGTGGTGTCGATGACCGGCGGCGGCCCCGGCACCGCCAGCGAGGTGCCGGCGAAATTCATCATGGACAACCTCTTCACCCGGGCCAACGTCGGCCTGGCCTCGGCCGCCTCGACGGTGATGCTGCTGACGGTGCTGGCGCTGCTGGCCCCGTGGATGTACTGGCGCCACCAGCCCTCGCGCCGCAACGCTGGAGGACACTGAACATGGCCGCCACCCTGTCCACCCGCGACACCCCTCCGGCGCCGGCGCGCAGCGCACCGGCCGCCCCGGGCCGGCGCACCCGCCCGGCCGCACGCCTGTCGCCCGGACGCCTCGGCGTCTACGCCTTCTTGCTCACCACCGCGGTCTTCTTCCTGCTGCCGCTCTACGTGATGCTGGTGACCTCGTTCAAGCCGATGGAGGAGATCCGCCTGGGCCAGATCTTCGCGCTGCCCGCAGCGCCGACGCTCGACGCCTGGGCCAAGGCCTGGTCGAGCGCCTGCACCGGGCTGGAGTGCGGCGGCATCCGCGGCGGCTTCTGGAACTCGGTCGTCATCGTCGTGCCCAGCGTGGCGCTCTCGATCCTGTTCGGCGCGATCAACGGCTACGCGCTGACCTTCTGGCGGGTGCGCTGGGCGCCGCCCCTGTTCGGCATCCTGCTGCTGGGCACCTTCATCCCCTACCAGGTGATGATGTATCCGCTGGTGCGCGCCTTCGCGGCGGTCGGCCTGTTCGGCTCGCTGCCGGGCATCGTGCTGATCCACATCGGCTTCGGCATGCCGGTGATGACGCTGCTGTTCCGCAACTACTACGCGGGGCTGCCGGCCGAGCTGTTCAAGGCCGCGCGCATCGACGGCGGGGGCTTCTGGCGCATCTTCTTCCAGCTGATGCTGCCCATGTCGGTGCCCATCACCATCGTCGCCGTGATCATGCAGGTGACCGGCATCTGGAACGACTTCATCCTGGGCCTGGTGTTCGCCGGGCGCGAGCACCTGCCGATGACGGTGCAGCTCAACAACATCATCAACACCTCCTTCGGCGAGCGCGAATACAACGTCAACATGGCCGCCACCCTGCTGACCTCGCTGGTGCCGCTGGCCATCTACCTGGTCTCGGGCCGCTGGTTCGTTCGCGGCATCGCCGCCGGCGCGGTCAAGGGCTGAACGCAAAGGAAGACGCCACATGAGCCTGTCCACTGCACCCTCCTCCCGCGCCGACGTGCGCATCCGCGACCTCGACATCGTGCTGGGGGGCACCCCCATCCTCACCGGCATGAACCTGGACATCGCACCGGGCGAGTTCATCGTGCTGCTGGGGCCCTCGGGCTGCGGCAAGTCCACGCTGCTGCACTCGATCGCCGGCCTGATCGAGGCCCACGACGGGCGCATCGACATCGGCGGGCGCGACGTGACCTGGGCCGACCCGAAGGACCGCGGCATCGGCATGGTGTTCCAGAGCTACGCGCTCTACCCGACGATGACGGTCGAGAAGAACATGTCCTTCGGCCTGCGCATCGCCGGCACCGACCGGGCCGAGATCGACCGCCGGGTGCAGCAGGCCGCGCGCATGCTGCAGCTCGGCGAGCTGCTGCAGCGCCGGCCCTCGCAGCTCTCGGGCGGCCAGCGCCAGCGGGTGGCCATCGGCCGCGCGCTGGTGCGCGACGCCGGCGTCTACCTGTTCGACGAGCCGCTGTCCAACCTCGACGCCCAGCTGCGCGGCGAGCTGCGCCGCGAGTTGAAGAGCCTGCACCAGACGCTGGGCGCGACGATGATCTACGTCACCCACGACCAGGTCGAGGCGATGACGCTGGCCACCCGCGTGGTAGTGATGCGCAAGGGCCTGATCCAGCAGATCGGCACGCCGGCCGAGGTCTACCAGCGCCCGGCCAACCTCTTCGTCGCCGGCTTCCTGGGCTCGCCGGGCATGAACTTCGTGCGCGGTCGCCTCACGGTGCAAGAGGACCGGCCGGTCTTCGAAGGCGCGGGCCTGCAGGTCGACCTGGGCCACCAGGACGTCGCCGAGGCCCCGGCCGACGGCCGTGAGGTGGTGCTGGGCGTGCGCCCGGAGCATCTGCTGCTGCACCCGGGCGACGCGCTGCCCGGCCCCGGCCTGCTGCGGGCCGGCCGCGCGCGGGTCACGATGATCGAGCCGCTGGGCGCGCAGACCACCGTCTGGCTGGAGACGCTGGCGCCGCAGCCCGCGCGCATCGGCGTGCAGGTCGCCGCCGACCGCGAGCCCGCGGTGGGCACCGAGCTGGCCGTGCTGGCCGAGACCGCCCGGCTGTCGGTGTTCGACGCCGCCAGCGAGCTGCGCCTCTGATACCGGCCCCGGTTGTCAGCCCCGAGCCACCCCCGCCCGCGAGAATCCGGCCTTTCCAGCGAACAACGACGGAACCAGCAGAATGGCCAGCACGATCAAGGATGTCGCCCGCCTCGCGGGCGTGGGCGTGGGCACCGCCTCGCGGGTGATCTCGGGCAAGGGCCCGGTCGCCCCGGAGACGGCCGCGCGGGTGCAGCAAGCCATCGAGACGCTGGGCTTTCGGCCCTCGAGCATCGCGCGGGCGCTCTCGCGCAAGAGCCTGGACATGCTCGGCGTCTACGTGCCGCAGTACCAGGGCCTGTTCTATGGACCGGTGCTCGAGCGCATCGATCGCGAGCTGCGCGAGGTCGAGCGTCACATGGTCGCGGCCAATGGCTGCGACTGCGGCGACGCGCGCGACCAGGCGCTCGACGGCGTCGACTTCCTGCGCCAGCGCGAGTGCGACGGCCTGCTGCTGATGAGCCACGAGCTCCACGACGACGACATCCGCCAGCTGCACGCGCAGATGCCGCAGCTGGCGGTGCTCAACCGCATCGTGCCGGGGCTGGAGCCACTGTGCTTCTCGAGCGATCACGCGCGGGGCGGCCGGCTGGCGGCGCAGTGCCTGCTCGAGGCCGGCCACCGCCACATCGCCATCCTTAGCGGCCCGCACCATGCGCCCGACAACGAGGAGCGCCTGCGCGGCTTTCTCGACACCCTCGGCGAGGCCGGGGTGACGGTGCCACCCGACAGGATCATCGAGGGCGACTTCACCACCGCCACCGGTCGCAGCGCCACCGAGACGCTGCTGGCGCGCTTCGGCACGCATCTGCCCTTCACGGCACTGTTCTGCGCCAACGATCCGATGGCGATCGCCGCGATCGGCGTGTTCTCGAAGGCCGGCCTGCGCGTGCCCGAGGACCTGTCGGTCGTCGGCTACGACGACTGCGACTTCGCCGCCCATGTCTGGCCGCCGCTGACGACGGTGCGCATCGACATCGGCGAGGTCGCCGCACAGGCCGCGCGCGACCTGATCAACCGCTGCTACGGCCTGGACCTGGCCGTGACGCGCGACTTCCAGCCGACGCTGGTGCAGCGGGCCTCGGTGTGCCCGCCCACCCGCACGGCGCCGCCCTCCGCCGGAGGGCCCCAGAACATCACGGAGACCTCATCATGGCCACGAAGCGACGCCCAGCCCGCGGCGATGCCCTCCCCATCGGCATCGTCGGCTGCGGCAACATCTTTCCCGCCTACCTGAAGACGCTCGCGCGCTGCGCGCGGGTGCGTATCGTCGGCATCGCCGATGCCAGCGCGGACCTGGCGCGCCAGCGCGCCGAGGCCGCCGGCCTCACGGCGATGGGCCTCGACGAGCTGCTCGCCAGCGAGGCGCAGCTGATCCTGAACCTGACGCCGCCGCAGGTCCACCACGAGATCGGCCTGAAGGTGCTGCACGCAGGCAAGCACTTCTTCACCGAGAAGCCGCTGGCGGCCAGCTTCGCCCAGGGGCAGGAACTGGTGGCGCTGGCGCGCGAGAAGGGCCTGCGGGTGGGCTGTGCGCCCGACACCTTCCTGGGCGCGGCCGGCCAGGCGCTGCGCGCGCTGATCGACGCCGGCACCGTGGGCGCGGTGCGCCACGGCACGGCGCAGTTCATGAACCACGGCCCGGACCACTGGCACCCCAACCCGACCTTCTTCTACCAGCCCGGCGGCGGCCCGCTGCACGACGTAGGCGTCTATTACCTGACGCACCTGGTGAACCACTTCGGGCCGGTGGCGCGGCTGCGCGCGACCGCGCACGTCACCCACGCCCGGCGCCGCGTGCCCTTCGGCCCCTGCGAGGGTCAGGTGCTGCCGGTGGCGGTGCCCACGCATGTGGTCACCCAGCTCGAATTCGCCAGCGGCCCGCAGATCGTGCTGACCTCGAGCTTCGATGTCTGGACGCACGGGCACGCACCGATGGAGCTCTACGGCGACGACGGCACGCTGCAGGGCGCCGACCCCAACCAGTTCGGCGGCACGGTGCGCCACAACCGCCAGACCGGCGGCTGGGTGCGCGCGCCGGGCGGGCGGCCCTACACCACCAACAGCCGCGGCATCGGCCTGATCGACATGGCCCGCGCGCTGCAGGAGGGCCGCCCGCACCGCTGCAGCGCGGAGATGGCGCTGCATGTGCTGGAGGTGATGGACCTGGCGCTCGCCTCCGGCCGCGACGATGGCCGCGCGGTCACGCCCAGCACCACCTGCGAGCGCCCCGCGCCGCTCGAAGGGCGCCTGAGCTGAGCGCCGCGCCGCCCCCGCGCTGACCCCGGCCCCGGCCGGGGCGCGCACACCGTCCTTTCGTGTTTCCTTCCGGTCCGATCCTGCCCGCCGGGCGAGGAGGACCCGTCACGCCCGGAGATCCGCCATGAGCATCCTGTCCGTCCAGATCTATTCGCTGCGCGAGGCCGGCGACCTCGACGCCCAGCTCGCGCTGGTCCGCGCCGCCGGCTTCGAGTGGATCGAGTCCGTCGCCGGCCACGGCCTGGCTCCCGAGGACTTCGCCGCCCGCGTCGCCGCGCACGGCCTGAAGGTGTCGTCGATGCACGTCAGCCTGGCGATGGCCGAGGGCGAGCCGGGCACGGTCATCGCGCTGTGCCGCGCCACCGGCTGCACGAAGGTCATCGTGCCCTGGCTGCCGATGGGCGAGCGCGCCGCCACCGCCGCGGGCTGGCAGGCGATCGGCGCGCGGCTGGCAGCGATCGGCGAGCGGCTCAACGCCGAGGGCCTGCGGCTGGCCTATCACAACCACGAGTTCGAGTTTCTGCACTACGACGGCCGGGCGGCGCTGGACTGGATCTTCTCGGCCGCGACGCCCGCGCAGCTCGGCTGGGAGGCCGATCTGGGCTGGACCGCGCGCGCCGGCGCCGATCCGCTGGTCGAGGCGCTGGCGCGTGCCGACCGGCTGGTCGCCGTCCACGCCAAGGACATCGCGCCGCCCTCGACCGCGGTGGACGAGGACGGCTGGTGCGCGCTGGGCCAGGGCATCGTCGGCTGGGCCGCGCTGGCCGAGGCGCTCAAGGGCCGGGTCGAGCTGTTCGTGCTCGAGCACGACCGCCCGCGGGACCCCGCAGCGATGCTGGCCACCAGCTTCGCCTTCATGCGCGAGCACCTGGGCTGAGGCGGCCATGACGACGACCTCCTCCCCGATCCGTGGCCCCGGCCTCTTCCTGGCACAGTTCGCCGGCGACGCGGCGCCCTTCGACTCGCTCGACGGGCTGGCCGGCTGGGCCGCCGGCCTGGGCTACGCAGGCGTGCAGATCCCGAGCTGGGATGCGCGGCTGATCGATCTGGCGCTGGCGGCCGAAAGCCAGACCTACTGCGACGAGCTGCGCGGCCGCCTGGCCGCGCACGGCCTGCAGATCACCGAGCTGTCCACGCACCTGCAGGGCCAGCTCGTCGCCGTCCACACCGCCTACGACCTGCCGATGGACGCCTTCGCGCCCGAGGCCCTGCGCGGCCGCCCGGCCGAGCGCACCGCCTGGGCGCAGCAGCAGCTGCACCTGGCCGCGAAGGCCTCGCGGCGGCTCGGGCTGAGCGCGCACGCCACCTTCAGCGGCGCGCTGGCCTGGCCCTACCTCTACCCCTGGCCGCAGCGCCCGGCCGGTCTGGTCGAGGCGGCCTTCGACGAGCTGGCGCGGCGCTGGCGGCCGATCCTGAACGCCTTCGACGAGGCGGGGGTCGATGTCTGCTACGAGGTGCATCCGGGCGAAGACCTGTGCGACGGCGCGAGCTTCGAGATGTTCCTGGAGCGCGTGGGCCAGCACCCGCGCGCCAACCTGCTCTACGACCCGAGCCACCTCGTGCTGCAGCAGCTCGACTACCTGGCGTACATCGACTGCTATCACGAGCGCATCAAGGCCTTCCACGTCAAGGACGCCGAGTTTCGCCCGACGGGCCGGCTGGGCGTCTACGGTGGCTTCCAGTCGTGGAAGGACCGCGCCGGGCGCTTCCGCTCCTTGGGCGACGGCCAGATCGACTTCCGCGCCATCTTCAGCAAGCTCACGCAGTACGGCTACCGCGGCTGGGCGGTGCTGGAATGGGAATGCTGCCTCAAGCACCCCGAGCAGGGCGCGGCCGAGGGCGCGCCCTTCATCCGCGATCACCTGATCCGCGTGGCCGAACGCGCCTTCGACGACTTTGCGGCCAGCGCCACCGACGACGTGACCAACCGCCGCATGCTCGGCCTGGAGCCGCGCGCATGACCGCGCCGATCTCCGCACCACGCCGCCTGCGCCTGGGCATGGTCGGCGGTGGCCAGGGTGCCTTCATCGGCGCCGTCCACCGCATCGCCGCCCGGCTCGACGACGACTGGGAACTGGTCGCCGGGGCGCTCTCGTCCGACCCGGAGCGCGCCCGTGTCAGCGGCGCCGAGCTGCGGCTGGACCCGACGCGCTGCTACAGCGATTACCGCGAGATGGCCTGTGCCGAGGCCGCCCGGCGCGTGAATGGCGGCGACGGGATCGACGCGGTGGCGATCGTCACGCCCAACCACCTGCACTTCCCCATCGCCTGCGCCTTCATCGAGGCGGGCATCCACGTCATCTGCGACAAGCCGCTGACGACGACCCTCGCCGACGCGCAGCACCTGCAGCGGCTGGTGCAGCAGCACGGCGTGCGGCTCGCGCTGACGCACAACTACAGCGGCTATCCGCTGATCCGCGCCGCACGGGCCTTGGTCGCGGCGGGTGACCTCGGCGAGGTGCGCATCGTGCAGGTCGAGTACGCGCAGGACTGGCTCGCCCAGCCGCTCGAAGCCTCCGGCCAGAAGCAGGCCGCGTGGCGCACCGACCCCGCGCTGGCCGGTCCCGCCGGCTGCCTCGGCGACATCGGCACCCACGCCGCGCAGCTCGCCGAATTCGTCACCGGCCAATCGCCGCAGCAGCTCAGCGCCGAACTGGTGAGCTTCGTGCCCGGTCGGCGCGTCGATGACCATGTGCAGGTGCAGCTCAGGTATGCCAGCGGCGCACGCGGCATGCTCTGGGCCAGCCAGGTGGCGACCGGCGAGGAAAACCACCTGCGCCTGCGCGTCTACGGCACCCAGGCCGCCCTGCACTGGGACCAGGAGACGCCCAACGCGCTGACCTGGCACCCCGCCGGCCAGCCCGCGCAGCGCCTGACCCGTGGCATGGCCCACCTGCCCGCCGCTGCCGCCGCCGCGACCCGCACCCCCGGCGGCCACCCCGAGGGCTACCTCGAAGCCTTCGCCCAGCTCTACCGCGACTTTGCCCGCGACCTGCGCCAGCTCGACCAACCGGCCAGCGTGCCCGGCGTGGAAGACGGCGTGCGCAGCCTCGCCTTCGTGGAGACGGTCCTCGCCAGCGCGTCGCGTGACGGCGCGTGGACCGCCCTGCCTTCCGATGCCTCCCCGGCTTCCCATGCCTCCTGATCCGGACCCCTGCCCCATGACCACACCGAACCTCCCCGCCCTGCTCGACGCGATGACGCTCGACGAGCAGGTCAGCCTGCTGACCGGCGCCGACTTCTGGACCACCACCGCCATCCCGCGCCTGGGCATCCCGGCCGTGAAGGTCACCGACGGGCCGAACGGCGCGCGCGGCGGCATCTTCAACGGCGGCCCGCAGACCGCCTGCTTCCCCGCCGCCATCGCGCTGGGCTCGACCTGGGACCCGGCGCTGATCGCCGAGGCCGGCCGCGCGCTGGCCGAGGAGTCGCGCCTGAAGGGTGCCGGCGCCCTGCTGGCGCCCACCGTCAACCTGCACCGCTCGACGCTCAATGGCCGCAACTTCGAGTGCTACTCGGAAGACCCGCACCTGACCGGCGAGATCGCCTGCGGCTACATCCGCGGCCTGCAGTCCGGGGGCGTGGCCGCGACGATCAAGCACTTCGTCTGCAACGACAGCGAGGTCGAGCGCATGTCGATCGACTCGGTGGTCGACGAGCGCACGCTGCGCGAGCTCTACCTGGTGCCGTTCGAGAAGGCGGTCAAGGAAGCCGGCGTGCAGGCGGTGATGACCTCGTACAACCGCATCAACGGCGACTTCGCCGCCGACCACGCGCCGCTGGTGCGCGACGTGCTGCGCGGCCAGTGGGGCTTCGACGGCCTGGTGATGTCGGACTGGTTCGCCGAGCACACGACCGACCAGTCCGCCACCGCCGGCATGGACCTGGAGATGCCCGGCCCGACCCGCCACCGCGGCGCCGCGCTGGTGCAGGCGGTGCGCGAGGGCCGCGTGCCGGCCGAGGACGTGCGCGCCTGCGCCGGCCGTGTGCTGCAGTTCGTCGAGCGCCTGGGCGCCTTCGCCCGGCCCGGCATCCCCGAGGAACGCGCCGAGGACTCGGCCGAGCGTCGGGCCCTGATCCGCCGCCTGGGCGCGGCCGGCTGCGTGCTGCTGAAGAACGAGGGCGAGCGGCTGCCGCTGACCGA
>JBJOPV010000072.1:0-15765 GCA_046050625.1 Pseudomonadota bacterium | reverse complement strand
AGCCGTGCCAGGCAGTGGGCCAGGGCCTGGGGCTCGAGCCGGTCGTCCGCGTCCAGGAACAGCACCCAGTCGCCGGTGGACAGCGCCATCGCGGCGTTCATCATCGAGGCCTGGCCGCGGTTGTCCGTGCTGATCCAGTGGCGAATGCGGGTGCCGTAGCGTCGGATCACCGCATCGGAGCCATCGCTGGAGGCGTCATCGCAGACGACGACCTCCACCTCGGGCACCGGCAGGGCGTCGGGCCCGCCGTTGCGCTGGGCCAGCGCGCTGTCGATCGCCTCGGCCAGGAAGCGTGCGTAGTTGTGGCTGCTGATCAGGATGGAAACCCGCATGCGCGCGAGGATACATCCTGTTTCATGACGCGCGCGATCAGCAGCATCTGCAGGCCGACGCCCAGCAGGGCCAGCGGCAGCGCGCCCAGCACCCAGAGCAGCCAGGCCACGGCCGTCAGGCCGCCGGCCAGGCCAGGCACGGCCTGCAGCAGGCCATCGAGCAGCGGTGCTAGGTCGGCCAGCATGCGGGGCAGCCACTCGAGAAGCTCACGCGGCACCCAGAGCGCGAGCCAGGGGGGCAGGGTCAATGCGGCCATGTCGGTGACCGACCCCGAGAAGGTGCCAGCCTGGGCGACGGCCCAGACGGCCGCCGCATGGCCCGCCCAGACGGTCAGCGACCAGATCGCCAGCAGTGCGAGAACGACGATCCAGAGGAAGAGGGTGGCCATGGCGCAAGCTCCGTGCAGGGTGGGCGATGGTCCTCAGGATGGGGACGTGCCCGTCAGAGACAAGCCAGCGTCCGGCTGCGCGTTGTTCCTGTTTTTCCGCCATGTCGGCGTTCAGTCGCGCGGGTCTGGCCGATCTGGCGCGTCAACTGACGATGTAGGAGGCGGCACCGGTGGCGATGAGCACGCCCTGGTCGTTGTGCAGGCGCATGAGGGTGGAGGCGACGCGCCCGCCCAGGCGGGTGACCTCGGCGCAGGCGATGAAGTGCTGGCCCAGCCCCTGGCGCAGGTAGTCGACGCGCAGGTCGATGGTGCCCATGCGGCTGAAGCGGTGCATGACCTGGCTGGTGCTCTCGAGCGGGTGCATCTCGGCAATGGCCAGGGTGAGGGCGAAGCCGCCGGTGGCATCGAGCACCGCCGAGATGACGCCGCCATGCAGGCGGCCGTAGAGATAGTGGCCGACCAGCTCGGGGCGCATGTCGAAGCGCAGGCTCGGCGAAGCGGGTTCGAGCGTGTCGACCTTCAGGCCCAGAAGCTGGTTGAAGCTCAGGCGCTGCTCCCAGAGCTCGGTGATGGCCTGGTGCAGGCGCAGCTGCTCGGCGGCGTCGCGGCGGGGGGTCGCAGGTGCGGGGTCGGCGGCAGATGACAGGGCGCTCATGCGCACTGATTGTGGGTGGTGAGGCCCAGAGGGGGTGTCGCGCAGCGGACGCCCCATGTCTTGCGGCCCGCAGCCGCGGGCTGGCCCGGACCCGGAGGCTGATCCTGCGCTGCTAAGATGAATTTCAGCCCCCATCGCCATGACCCTGAACCGACGCCGTTTCCTGTTTCATGCGCCTGCCGTGCCGCTGGCCGCAGGGCTGTTGGGCGGCTGCGTCGAGATGCCGCAGGCGCCGCTGCGCATCGGCATCAATGCCTGGGTGGGCTACGACCCGCTGGTACTGGCGCGCGACCAGGGTGGCGTGGACTCCGGCGTGCTGCGCATCATCGACATGTTCTCCAACACCGACAGCCTGCGTGCACTGCGCAACGGTCTGCTCGACGGCGCAGCGCTGACGCTCGACGAGACGCTGCGCCTGGCCGACAGCGGCCTGCCGGTGGTGATCATCGCGATGATCAACCAGTCGGAAGGCGCGGATGCGGTGCTGGCCCGCCCGGATGTGCTTCAGGCCAGTGACCTGCGCGGGCGTGTCATCGGCCTGGAGAAGACCGCGCTGGGCGCGGTGGTGCTCGAGCAGCTGCTGCAGGAGGGATCGCTGCGCCCCGGCGAGGTGAGCACCCTGCATGTCGAGGCTGCCCAGCATGCGGACATGATGCGTGCAGGCCGCATCGACGCGGTCATCACCTTCGAGCCGATGGCCAGCCAGATCGAGCAGGCTGGCATGCGGCGCATCTTCGACAGCCGACAGATGCCGGGCGAGATCATCGACGTGCTGGTGGTGCGGCGCGGCATCGCGCCCGAGCGGCTGTTGTCACTGCTGCAGGCGTGGGAGCGAGGCCGTCTGGCGCTGGAGCATGATCCTGCGGCCGCAGCCGCACTGCTGGCCACCGGCACGGACCTCTCCGAGAAGGACTATCTCCAGACGCTGAAGGGACTGAAGCTGCTGCCGCTGGACACCAGCCTGCGTGAACTGCGGCCTGATGCGCACGGACGCAGTGCGCTGGCCACACAAGGCCGGCTGATGGAGCGCACGCTGCAGCGGCTGCAGCTGCTGAGCCGGCCGGTCGACTGGAAGACCTTGGTCGACGATCGGGCCCTGCGTCTGTGGCAGATCCGTGCGGCGTCGAGGGGCTCTTCATGAGCGGAAACCCCTCCACCGGACGCAGCAGCTGGCTGCTGCGCTGGCCGGCTCGACTGCTGCTGCCGGTGCTGATGCTGCTGTTCGCGCTGGCAGTCAGCCTGCTGGGGCATCGCCTGCGTGTCAGCGAGCTCGATGCCAGCGTGCTGCAGACCGAGCAGCAGCGGCTGCGCGAACGGCTGGCCCTCGAGCAGGGGCGGCTGACGCAGGCGACCGGTCAGGGTGACCTCGGGCAGGTACGGCGGCTGGTGGCTGGCATGGCCTTGCATGAGGGTCTGATGCAAGCGTGGCTGGTCGATGAAGATGGCCGCATCACCGCCGCACTCTCGCGCGCCGAGATCGGCCGCCGCCTCTCGACCCTGCTGATCGCGCTGCCCCCTGCCGAGCGTGATGCGCTGCTGGCGCTCCAGCAGGCGGGCCCGTCCGAGCTGCGGCTGCACACCGCGAACGGTCCCCTGGGGGCACGGCTGCTGCTCGGTGCGGTCGGCGTCGAGCCGGCGCGTCTGTTGCTGGTGCGTGTCGACATCAGCCATGCGCTGGCCGTGCGGCAAGCCCAGGCCCGCTCCGATCTGCTGCAGCAGCTGCTGCTGACGCTGCTGAGCGTGAGCCTGTTCGGTCTGCTGCTGCACCTGCTGTGGTTCCGCCGGGCGGACCAGCTGCGTCATACCGCGGTCCAGCTGGGCCGCGGCGAGCTGTCCGCCCGGGCCGGGCTGCGCGGTGCCGACGAGCTGGCCCTGATCGGCCGAGCGGTCGACCTGATGGCCTCCGACCTGCAGCAGCGCCAGGCCGAGCTGCAGCAGCTGGCCGACCGCATCTCGCACTCGCCGGTGGTGGTGGTGACCTGGCGCAACGCCGAAGGCTGGCCGGCGCGCTATGTCAGCGACAGCATCTCGCTGTGGGGCTATCGGCGCCAGGATCTGCTGTCGGGGCGCATTCGCTACGCAGACCTGATCCATCCCGAGGACCTGGCGCGCATCGCCAGTGAGGTGGCGCTGCATCTGGCGCAGGGGCCGGATGAATATCGGCAGGAATACCGCGTCCGCCACGGCGACGGCCGCTGGATGTGGATCGAGGACCGCACCTGGCTGGCGCGGGACGCAGCCGGACAGGTGTTCGACATTCACGGCGTGCTGCTTGACGTGAGCGAGCTGCATGCGGCCCGTGCCGAGCTGGCGATCCAGGTGCGTCGACTGCACGAGGCCGAAGCCCACGCCCGGCTGGGCAGCTGGACCTATGACGTCGGGCATGGACGGGGCTGGTGGTCGGCACAGATGTATGCCCTGTTCAACGCCGATCCGGCCGCCGGCGTGCCGAGCTTCGAGAATTTCATCGCTCGCGTGCATGAGGCCGACCGACCGGCGGTGCGGATGATGCTGCAGAGCTTCGCCCAGGGCGTGACGCCCGAGCGCAACGTCGAGTTCTTCCGCCGGCACCCGGATCTCGGGCCGACGCGCTGGTTCAGCGTGACCATCTATCCCGAGAAGGGGGCGGAGGGGCGCATCCAGCGCTTCGTCGGCACGACGCTCGATGTCACCGAGACTCGCCAGGCCGAGGTGACGCTGCGCCGGATCAACATCGAGCTCGAGCAGCGCGTCGAGGCGCGCACCCGCGAGCTGACCGAGCTGAACCAGTCGCTCGAGAGTTTCGTCTACACCGTCTCGCATGACCTGAAGGCTCCGCTGCGCGGCATCGAGGGCTACGGCCGGCTGCTGCTCGAGGACCATGCGCACCAGCTCGACGCGGAGGGGCAGATGTTCGCCGCGCGCATCCAGGAGGGCACGCTGCGCATGGGGCAGCTGATCGACGACCTGCTGGCCTATGCGCGCATGGAGCGCCGTGCAATCTCGGTGCAGGACGTGGATCTCGTGGCGCTGCTGGACGAGGTGATCGGCGATGCCCGAGCCGACATCGAGCGCTACGGCGTGGTGCTGGAGCGCGATCTGCCCGCCGAGACGATCGGCGTGCGGGTCGACCGGGAGGGGCTGATGCTGGCCCTGCGCAACCTGTTGGCCAACGCGATCAAGTTCAGCATCGCCAGCCAGCCCCCTCGGGTGCACATCGCCGTGCGCCGTCTCGGCCCCGCGGCCGCCGATGCGATCGAGCTGAGGCTGTCGGACAACGGCGTAGGGTTCGACATGGCCTATCACGACCGCATCTTCGAGATCTTCCAGCGCCTGCACCGCATGGAGGACTACCCCGGCACCGGCATCGGCCTGGCGCTGGTGCGCAAGGCGATGCAGCGCATGGGCGGCTCGGTGCGGGCCGAGAGCCAGCTTGGCGAGGGCGCGACCTTCGTGCTGACGCTGCCCGTGGCCGGGCTCAGGCCGCTGGAGCCCGGCGCAGCTTGACGTAGGCGACGAAGCCACCGCCCGGCGCGTTGCTCAGCTCGAGCTGTCCGCCCATGCGCGTGACCGTCTTGTCGACGATGGCCAGGCCCAGGCCGGCGCCGGTCGAATGGGTGTGCGTGCGGGCCTTGTCGCCACGATAGAAGGGGGTGGTCAGCCGGGCGAGCTGCTCCGGGCTGACACCGGGCCCCTCGTCACGCACGCTCACCAGCACCCACTCGCCAGCGCGCGCGAAGGTGACCGAGACCCGTGCCACGCCATCCTCGCCCTGCGCATAGCGACGTGCGTTCTCGAACAGGTTGGCAAAGACCCGGTCCAGGTCGGTCTCGTCGGCCATGACCCGCACATCGGTCGTCACCCGGGCCACCACCTTCAGGTGCTCGCCGTTGACGCGGCGGATCACGGTGTCGAGCAGCACGGCCAGCACGATGGGCGCCAGCTTGACCTCGGTGGGCCGTGCGTAGTCCATGAACTTGTCGATGATCGCGTCGAGCTGGTCGATGTCGGCCGCCATGTTGCGCTTGGCTTCCTCGTCGTAGACGCTCATCTCGGTTTCCAGGCGGATGCGTGCCAGCGGCGTGCGCAGGTCGTGGCTGATGCCGGCGAGCATCACCGCGCGGTCGTCCTCGATCTTGGCCAGCTCGCGCGCCATGCGGTTGAAGCCGCGGTTGACCTCGCGGATCTCGCGGGTGGCGGTGTCCTCGTCCAGGCGCTCGGCATATTCGCCGTCGCGGATGCGGCTGGCGGCAAAGCTGAGCTGGCGCAGCGGCCGGTTGATCAGCCCGGCGATCAGCGCCGAGCCGCCCAGCGTCAGCAGGAAGGTCAGGCTCATCACCACGAAGGTGGTCTTGCCGGTGACCGCCGGCTGAACCCGGTTGCGATCGGCCTGCAGCCAGTAGTTGTCGGTCTCGATCAGGAAGCCCACCCACAGCCCGGGCTGGCCGTTGACGCTGCTGGCCACGATGGTCTGTGGCCCGAGCTGGCTGCGCAGCTCCGAGCCGATGGCGCGGGTGAAGCGGTCGACCTCGAAGGGCTGCCAGCGGTCGTTGGGCTCGCGCGGCTGCAGCTTGACGGCCTCCTGCTCGGCGATGTTCTTGACCAGTGCGACCCGGTTGACCTGGTCGGTGTAGCGCAGCGCCGAGCGCGACAGGTTCACCAGGCTGGCGATCTGCTGCGCTGCCTGCACGCCCCGCGGCTCAAGCTCGAGAAAGCGCAGCGTGTAGACCCAGCCCAGGATGCCGGCGCCCAGCATCAGCGACAGCAGCAGGAAGGTGCGCCAGAACAGGCTCATCGGCATGTAGCGCCGGACCAGCATGCCCAAGCCCCGCAGCAGGACCCGCGACAGGGGCTCGCGCTCGGGCACGGGATAGGTGGACGAAGGGGTGGTGGAGGCCATGGAATCAGGTCGGCAGCGTCTGTCGGTCACCACGGCCCGGGGCTGCGGCTCGATGAACTCCCCGGATGCATTTCATTTCTTCATGATGTTGGTCATGATTTATGAAACGAAATGTATCAGGAATGTGAATTCATGCCGCGCCGTCCGGCACGAAGACATAGCCAACCCCCCAGACCGTCTGGATGTAGCGCGGCTGGGACGGATCGGGCTCGATCATCTTGCGCAGGCGCGAGACCTGCACGTCCAGGCTGCGATCGAAAGGCTCGAACTCGCGGCCGCGCGCCAGCTGCGCGAGCTTGTCGCGGCTCAGCGGCTGGCGCGGATGGCGCACCAGGGCCTTGAGCATCGAGAACTCCCCCGTGGTCAGCGAGATCACCTCGCCGTCGCGGGTCAGGCGGCGCAGCGCCAGGTCGAACTCGAACGGGCCGAAGACGACGGTCTGCGCCTCGCGCGAGGGTGCGCCGGGCGCCTCCATGACCGGCCGACGGCGCAGCACGGCGTGGATGCGCGCCAGCAGCTCGCGCGGGTTGAAGGGCTTGGGCAGGTAGTCGTCGGCGCCGACCTCCAGGCCGACGATGCGGTCGACATCCTCGACCTTGGCCGTCAGCATGATGATCGGGGTCAGGTCGTTGGCCGCACGCAGGCGCCGGCAGATCGACAGGCCGTCCTCGCCCGGCAGCATCAGGTCGAGCACGATCAGGTCGATCGTCTCGCGGGTCAGGATGCGGTTGAGGGCCTTGGCATCCTCGGCCAGCAGCACTTCGAAGCCTTCCTGGGTCAGATAGCGGCGGAGCAGGTCACGGATGCGCGCGTCATCGTCGACGACGACGATCCGGTCGGTGCGCTGGGCGTTGGCGGTGTTCATCAGGGGCTCCGGATTTGTAACAGTGACGATTCTGCGCAGGTCAGACCGGCTTTTTCATCCAGTCTGACCCCCTGTTACATTTATTGCGCTCTGGTGTAGTGCCGCCTTGAATGCGGCTTTCCAGGGGGTTGCCGTTGAATTATTCACGATGTCTGTCAGCGAGCCGGTGGTTCGTGCCGTTGACAGGGCTTCACCGTCTTCATCGAACGGAAAGCTGCATGTCCTCTGTTCTTCGTGCTTCATCGTGTTTGTCGCTGCTGGCCCTGCTGCCCGCGCTGCTGCTGGGCACGGTCACGGCTCAGGCGCAGACGCCGCCGTTGGCGGTCACCCCGGCGCATCAGCTGAGCCTGTCGGCCAGCGCGCAGACCGAGGTGGCGCGCGACCAGCTGGCCGTCATGCTGCAGGTCACCCGGGAGGGCAGCGATGCCGCCCAGGTTCAGACCGCGCTCAAGCAGGTGCTCGACACCGCCCTGAACGAGGCGCGCCGAGCGACTGACGGCCAGCAGATGACCGTGCGCACCAGCGGCTTCTCGATCCAGCCCCGCCATGGCCGTGACGGCCGCATCTCGGGCTGGAGCGGCAGCGCCGGGCTGACGCTGGAAGGGCGTGATGCCGCACGCATCGCCGCGCTGTCCGGACGGCTGCCGGGCATGACGATCGTCTCGACCGGCTACAGCCTGTCGCGGGAGGCCCGCGAGCGCCATGAATCGGCATTGACCGAGCAGGCGATCCGGCGCTTTCGCGAGCGGGCGGACGAGATGTCGCGCCAGTTCGGCTACGGCGGCTACACGGTGCGCGAGGTCACGGTGCAGGACGCCGAGGTCGACGGCGGCATGCGCCCGCCGATGGTGATGGCGCGCATGTCGCCTGCGATGGCTGCGGCCGAGGCGGCGGCACCGCTGCCGACCGAGGGCGGCCAGGCCACGCTCGGGGTGACGGTGCAGGGCACCGTCACGATGACGCGCTGAGCGGCTGCGCGCTTACTGCGCGGTCCAGCCGCCGTCGACGTTCCAGGCCACGCCGCGCACATTGCTGGCCGCGCAAGAGCACAGGAAGACCGCCAGCTCGCCGAGCTGCTCGGGCGTGGTGAACTGCAGCGAGGGCTGCTTCTCGCCCAGCAGCCGGCGCACCGCCTCGTCGTTGTCGACGCCGTCCCGGGCGGCGCGCGCATCGACCTGCTTCTGCACCAGCGGCGTCAGCACCCAGCCCGGGCAGATCGCGTTGCAGGTCACGCCGGTGGTGGCGTTCTCCAGCGCGGTCACCTTGGTCAGGCCGATGACGCCGTGCTTGGCCGCGACATAGGCGGCCTTCTGCGTCGAGGCCACCAGGCCGTGCACCGAGGCGATGTTGATGATGCGGCCCCAGTTCTTCGCCTTCATCGACGGCAGCGCCAGCCGTGTCGTGTGGAAGGTCGAGCTCAGGTTGATCGCGATGACCGCATCCCAGCGCTCGACGGGAAAGCCCTCGACCGGCGCGACATGCTGGATGCCGGCGTTGTTGACCAGGATGTCGACGCCGCCGAACTCGGCCTCGGCGTAGGCCATCATCGCCTCGATCTCGGCGGGGCGGCTCATGTCGGCGCCGTGGTAGCCGACTTTCACGCCCAGCGCGGCGACCTCGGCCTGCGGGGCCTCGGCATCGCCGAAGCCGTTGAGAATCACGTCGGCGCCCTGACGTGCCAGGCACAGGGCCACGCCCAGGCCGATGCCGCTGGTCGATCCGGTGACCAGCGCGGTCTTGCCTTTGAGCATCTGTCTTTCTCCTCAGGGTGGGGAATGGGGGAGCGGGTTGGTTAACATGCATTATTGAATGCGAAGTTCCTCCTTCGCCTGACAGCCTCATCGTCAATGCCATGCAAGAACCTCGACTGCACCATGTGACCTGCGCGCATCCCGGCGGCCTGCACCGCATGGCCTACGCCGAATGGGGCGATCCCGCCAACCCGGACGTCGTCGTCTGCGTGCACGGCCTGGCGCGGCAGGGCCGCGACTTCGACACGCTGGCGCGTGCGCTGGCGGCCGACCGGCGGGTGATCTGCCCGGACGTGGTCGGGCGCGGGCGCTCGGACTGGCTGGCCGACGCGTCGCTCTACCAGATCCCGACCTATGTGGCCGACATGGTCACGCTGATCGCGCGGCTGGGCGTCGAGCGGGTGGACTGGGTCGGCACCTCGATGGGCGGCCTGATCGGCCTGGGCCTGGCCGGGCTGCGCGCGGCCGGCCAGCCGCCGCTGATCCGCCGCATGGTGGTCAACGATGTCGGCCCGACGCTGGAGCCGGCCGCCATCGCGCGCATCGGGCAGTACCTGGGGCAGCCGCTGCGCTTCGAGTCGGTCGAGCAGGGCATCGCCTATCTGCAGACCATCTCGGCCAGCTTCGGGCCGCACACGCCCGCGCAGTGGGCCGAGCTCGGCCGGCCGATGCTGCATCCGGCGCCTGAGGGCGGCTGGCGGCTGCACTACGACCCGGCCATCGCCGTGCCCTTCCGCAGCTGGACGCCCGAGATCGGCCGCATCGGCGAGGTGCTGCTGTGGCAGGCCTGGGCCTCGATCGAGGAGCCACTGCTGCTGCTGCGCGGCGCCGAGTCCGACCTGCTGTCGGCGCCGACCGCGCAGGCGATGGTGCAGCGCGGCCGCCAGGCGCGCTGCGTCGAGTTCGCCGGCGTCGGCCACGCGCCGATGCTGATGCAGCCCGACCAGGTCGACGGCGTGCGCGACTTCCTGCTCGGCGGCTGAGGCCGCTCCGGGGTGTTCCCTCTCTTCGCGATTCCCTTGCCTTGATGAAGACCTTCAGCCTCGACCCGACCGAGGCGCCTGCCGCGATCGTCCAGCTCGCGGACTCCACCACCGCCGGCCCGAGCGTCGACAGCGTCACCGAGGAGCATGAGCGCCTCGAGCGGGCGCGCCGCTTCGCCGAGCCGCTGCTGGCCAGCAGCCGCTTCGACACCGGCGAGAACGCGCTGGAGCACGCCGACGGCGTGGCCGCGATCCTGCGCGCCATCGGCGCGGCGCCGTCGATGCAGGCGGCCGTCTATCTGGTCTACGCCGGCGACTTCCTGGCCGAGCCGGAAATCGTGGTCGAGCAGGCCTTCGGCTCGTCCTATGCGAGCCTGGTCGTGCACACCCGGCAGCTGGTGCGCATTCAGCGCAATGCGCGTGCGGCCTGGACCGACGAGACCGACCGCGAGCTCCAGGCCGAGCAGATCGAGCGTGTGCGCAAGATGCTGCTGGCCTTCTCGCGCGACCTGCGCGTGGTGCTGCTGCGTCTGGCGTCCCGGCTGCAGACGCTGCGCTTCTACGCCGCGACCAAGCTGCCGTGCCCGGTGGCGCTGGCGCGCGAGGCGCAGCAGGTCTTCGCGCCGCTGGCCAGCCGGCTGGGCATCTGGCAGATGAAGTGGGAGCTGGAGGATCTGGCCTTCCGCTTCCTCAAGCCCGAGGACTACAAGCGCATCGCCCGGCTGCTCGACGAGAAGCGCATCGAGCGCGAGCAGGGCATCGAGGCCGCACGCCGTCGGCTCGAGGCCGAGCTGGTCGGCGCTGGCATCACCGCCGAGGTGCACGGCCGACCGAAGCACATCTACTCGATCTGGAAGAAGATGCAGGGCAAGAAGCTGCCCTTCGAGCGGGTCTTCGATGTGCGGGCGATGCGGGTCATCGTCGACTCGGTGCCGGACTGCTATGCAGCGCTGAGCCGGGTGCACGAGGTCTGGCGCGCCTTGCCCGACGAGTTCGACGACTACATCGCACGGCCCAAGCCCAACGGCTACCAGTCGCTGCACACCGTCGTGGTCGACGGGCCCGAGAACGGCGCACGCCCGATCGAGATCCAGATCCGCACCCGCGAGATGCACGACCGGGCCGAAAGCGGCGTGGCCGCGCATTGGGCCTACAAGGAGGCGGGCACCAAGGGCTATGCGGGGGTCAGCGCTGCCGGCGACTTCGAGGACCGGGTCGCGCAGGCGCGGCGTGCGGTGCTGCAGCAGCTGCTGGCCTGGGAGCGCGACTTCGTCGGCCACAACATGCCGGCGCAGGGCTTCTTCGAGGACCGCATCTATGTCTTCACGCCGGCGGCGCGCCTGATCGAGCTGCCAGCCGGCGCCACCGCGGTCGACTTCGCCTACAACCTGCACACCGATCTGGGCCACCGCTGCCGCGGCGCACGTGTGGATGGCCAGATGGTGCCGCTCAACACCCCGCTGCAGAGCGGCCAGACCATCGAGGTCATCGCCGCGAAGGAGGGCGGCCCGTCGCTGGACTGGCTCAACCCGCAGCAGGGCTATCTGAAGAGCCAGCGCTCGCGGGCCAAGGCGCGCGCCTGGTTCAACGCCCGCGCGCTGCAGGACACGATCGCGCGTGGCCGCGAGGCGGTCGACCGACTGCTGCAGCGCGAAGGCCGCACCGCGATCCGGCTCGACGACCTGGCCGCGCAGCTGGGCTTCCGCAATGCCGAGGCGCTGTTCGAGGTGGTCGGCAAGGACGAGTACTCGCTGCGCAACATCGAGAGCGTGCTGCGTCCTGCACCGACACCGGCGCCGCTGACAGCACAGGAAGAGGTTCAGGTCTCGAGACCGGCCACCGGCGCGCTGTCGGGCAAGAGCGCAGTGCTGGTGGTGGGCGTCGAGTCCTTGCTGACCCAGCTGGCGCACTGCTGTCGTCCGGCACCACCCGATGCGATCGGCGGCTTCGTGACGCGTGGCAAGGGCGTGGCGGTGCATCGCGCGGACTGTGTCAACTTCCGTCAGCTCGCCGCGCGCCATCCCGAACGCATCATCGAGGTGCAGTGGGGCGAGGCGCCACCGGTCCAGGGCCGTGCGCCGGTCTATCCGGTCAATGTCTCGGTGATGGCGCATGACCGCCAGGGGCTGCTGCGTGACATCTCCGAGGTCTTTGCCCGCGAGAAGACCAATGTCATCGGCGTGCACACCCAGTCGATGCGCGGTACGGCCTGGATGACGTTCACCATCGAAGTGAGCAGCTCGGCCGCACTGGCCCATGTGCTCGCGCAGGTCGCGCAGATTGGTGGCGTGCTCAGTGCCCGCAGAAAATGATTGACGCGAATTTGATCCGTGCTATAGTCGAGGGCTCGATAGGCACATAGCTCAGTTGGTTAGAGCACCACCTTGACATGGTGGGGGTCGTTGGTTCGAATCCAATTGTGCCTACCAAAAAATTCCGGTTTGCTGAATCGGCTGCAATTTGCAGGCGCGTAGCTCAGTTGGTTAGAGCACCACCTTGACATGGTGGGGGTCGTTGGTTCGAATCCAATCGCGCCTACCAGATACTTGAGAATCGACAAGCCATGATTTGTCGTTTCACAGGTGTCTGGCTATGATTGAAAGCTGTCGGAAAACAAATCTAGGCACATAGCTCAGTTGGTTAGAGCACCACCTTGACATGGTGGGGGTCGTTGGTTCGAATCCAATTGTGCCTACCAGATACCCGAAGAGGCGCCGGTTGATCCGGCGCCTTTTTCTTTGGTGCATCAGGAAGTCCTTGTCGGGTCGGAGCCATCCGATGATCTTGCAGTTCTGGGCTGTCCGCGATCCACTGCTTCTGATGAACTCGGGGGCAAACCCTGACCGGAGCCCGGTCAGCCGGATGCCTAGAATCTTTGTGCAACGCACACAGGAGAAATTTGCATGCCATCGAATCGCCGCACCGCCGAGACCGAGGCCGAGCCCGGTCGCACCGACGGGCCGCGCGTGCTGAAGAAGTACCCGAACCGCCGCCTCTACGACACCCGCACCAGCAGCTACATCACCCTCAGCGACGTCAAGCAGATGGTGCTGGAGGCCCAGATCTTCGAGGTGCGCGATGCCAAGAGCGGCGAGGACCTGACCCGCAGCATCCTGCTGCAGATCATCCTGGAAGAGGAGGGCGCCGGCATGCCGATGTTCTCGACCCAGATGCTCGCGCAGATCATCCGCTTCTACGGCCACACCATGCAGGGCCTGATGGGCGCCTATCTCGAGAAGAATCTCCAGGGCTTCGTCGAGATGCACAAGAACCTGAGCGAGCAGACCGGCGGCCTCTATGAGGGCAAGGCCTTCACGCCCGAGGCCTGGACGCAGTTCATGTCGGGTCAGAATCCGGTCATCCAGAACATGATGAGCGGCTATCTCGACCAGTCGCGCCTGCTGATGACGCAGATGCAGGAGCAGATGCAGAAGCAGGCCGAGAGCTTCTTTCCCGGCATGAGCGGCTTCACGCCCCCGAAGGGCTGAGCCAGCGCTGCATCACCGGCCAGACGGTGTCGAGAATGCGTGGGTGGGCGGCTGCGACCGGATGGATCCGGTCGGGCTGGAACCAGCGCAGCGGATCGGCCGGATCATCGGCGATGCCAGCCAGCAGGAAGGGCACCAGCGCCGTCTGCTCGGCCTTCGCGACCTGGGCGAACAGTGCCGCGAAGTCGCGGGCATAGGTGGCGCCATAGTTGGGCGGCACCTGCATGCCGACCAGCAGCACCTTTGCGCCGGCCTCGCGTGCGGCGCGTGTCATCGCCACCAGATTGGCTTCGGTCTGCTTCAGCGGCAGGCCGCGCAGCGCGTCGTTGCCGCCCAGCTCGATCACCACGTGCGTGGGGCGGTGCTGCGCCAGCAGCGCGGCCAGCCGAGCCCGGCCGCCGGAGGTGGTGTCGCCGCTGATGCTGGCATTGATGACGCCGGCCGCGATCTTGCGGTCCGCCAGCCGGCGCTCGAGCAGCGCCACCCAGCCGCTGCCGCGCGCGATGCCGTATTCCGCCGACAGGCTGTCGCCGACGATCAGCAGCCGCCGCGGTGCCGTGCCTGGCGTCTGGGCCGCGGCGGACCCGACGGCGGCCAGGGACAGCAGCGCCGCGATACAGTGGCGGCGCTTCCAATTCGGGGCGAATCCAGGACAGGGCGACATGAAGGACACGGCAGGCACGGCGATCATCGAGGTCTCGGGCGTGAGCAAGCGGGTGCGCGACGCCACGGGCGAGCTGACGATTCTGCACGAGATCGATCTGGTGCTGCCCCGGCGGGAATCGGTGGCCATCGTCGGCGCGTCGGGTTCGGGCAAGAGCACGCTGCTGTCGATCCTGGCCGGGCTGGACGTGCCCAGCAGCGGCACGGTGAGGCTCGACGGCATCGACCTGTTCTCGCTCGACGAGGATGCGCGTGCGGCGGTGCGCGGCGAGCGCGTGGGCTTCGTCTTCCAGAGCTTCCAGCTGATGGCGCATCTGACCGCGCTGGAGAACGTGATGCTGCCGCTGGAGCTGCGTGGCGTGCGCGAGGCCAGGGCGCTGGCCACCGAGATGCTCGGCCGGGTCGGGCTCGGCGCACGGCTGAGCCATTATCCGAAGCTGCTGTCGGGCGGCGAGCAGCAGCGGGTCGCGCTGGCACGGGCCTTTGTGGTGCGCCCGGCGCTGCTGCTGGCCGACGAGCCCACCGGCAGCCTCGACCACGCCACCGGCGAGGCGGTGATGCAGCTGATGCTCGAGCTCGATCGCGAGGCGGGCACGACGCTGGTGCTGGTGACCCATGATCCGGGCATCGCCGCGCGCTGCGACCGCCAGATCCGCATCGAGGCCGGCCGGCGCGCTGGATAGCGGCGGATAATGCACGGATGTCTCGATCCCTCCTTTTCGGCTTCCATGCCATCCAGGTCCGCCTGAAGACCGCGCCCGACACCATCCGCGAGATCCAGTTCGATCCGACCCGTCGTGACGGTCGGATGCGCCAGTTCCTCGACCGCGCCCGCGAGGCCGGCCGCAACCTCGTCGAGAGCGACGCCAAGCGCATCGACAAGCTGGTCGGCAATCCGCGCCACCAGGGCGTGATGGCCTTCGTCTCGCCGCTGCCGGTGACGCACTCGATCGACGATCACCTCGACGGCGTCGAGGGCCCGCCGCTGCTGCTGCTGCTCGACGGCGTGACCGATCCGCACAACCTGGGCGCCTGCCTGCGGGTGGCCGACGGCGTGGGCGCGCACGGCGTGATCGTGCCGCGCGACCATGCGGTGGGCATCAACGCGACGGTGGCCAAGGTCGCCAGCGGTGCCTCCGAGACGGTGCCGTACTTCATGGTGACGAATCTGGCGCGCACGATGCTCGAGCTCAAGGAGCGCGACATCCTGATCGTCGGCACCAGCGATGCGGCCACCGACTCGATCCACGACCTCGACCTGTCCGGTCCGGTGGCCTTCGTGCTGGGCGCCGAGGACCGCGGCATCCGCGACCTCACCGGCAAGACCTGCGACCGGCTCGTGAGGATCCCGATGATGGGCGCGGTCGAGAGCCTGAATGTCTCGGTCGCCTCGGCGGTGTGCCTGTACGAGGCGCTGCGCCAGCGCCTGAAGGCGGGCACCGCCACGCTGCCGGCGGCCACCGACGCCCCCGCCTCGGCCGACATCTCGACCGAAGCGCCGACCGAGACGCCGGAAGCGGACTGATGCGTGACCGCCGCTATGCCCACCCTTTCCGCGACCTGCGGGCGAAGCTGCGCGAGGCCGCCTCGGTCTGCGTGCTCAGCGGGGCGGGCATGTCGGCGGAGAGCGGCATCCCGACCTTTCGCGATGCGCAGACCGGGCTGTGGGCACACCTCGACCCGATGCAGCTGGCCAGCGAGGCGGGCTTTCGCGCCGATCCGCAGCGGGTCTGGGACTGGTACCAGATGCGCCGCGACGG
>JBJOPV010000071.1:0-15982 GCA_046050625.1 Pseudomonadota bacterium | reverse complement strand
CATCGCCAGCGAGTTCACGCCCGCCGTCTTGATCGCGTCCTTCCACTTGGCGGCCATGATGTCGAAGGCCTCGTCCCAGCTGACCGGCACGAAGTCGCCGTCCTTGGCGTACTGGCCGTTCTTCTTGCGCAGCAGCGGTGTGGTCAGCCGGTCGCGGCCGTACATGATCTTGGACAGGAAATAGCCCTTGATGCAGTTCAGGCCGCGGTTGACCGGCGCCTCCGGGTCGCCCTGGGTGGCCACGACGCGGCCCTCCTGCACACCCACCATCACCGCGCAGCCGGTGCCGCAGAAGCGGCACGGCGCCTTGTCCCAGCGCACCGTGCCCCCCGCCGCCGGTGCCGATGCGCCTTCGGCTGCTTCGACGACGATCGGAATGCCTGCTGCCGCAGCGGTGGCGCTCAGGGCCTGGGCCTTCAGAAAGTCGCGACGATTCGATTCCATGGTTCCTCCAACGATGCGTTCAGCATGCTCGCCGCCCAGAGGACGGAAGTCCTTGAACTGGTTCAAGACGAGCGGGGCAGATCAAGCCGGCCCACGGCACCCGCAGCCATCTCGTGCAGCCCGGCACGCCATGAGGTGGCATGCATGCCCGAGCTTTCCTCGGGGTCGTCGCCACCATGCTCGTAGACCAGAGAGACATCGAGCACTTCAGGCATGAGCGCGATCGCGGCCAGTGAGGCCGCAGCACTCCCCGCAGCGCTGTCCTCGAGCACGAGAATCAGGCGACCATCGCCCGGATCAAGTGCGACGTCGACACCCGGTCGACCGACCAGCTGTTCCAACAGAGCGGCACGGCGCTCGCCATGCGTGCGAACGATCGCACCAAGAATGCTCATGAGTCCTCCCAGCGGACCCCCACGGTCCGGGAGGGCACTGTGCCGGTGCATGACGTCGTTCGATCTGACCGAGATCAAGACCCGCAGCTTGTGTGATCGCGGTCTTCGTCGACGAGCCGGTCTCGATCTATGCGCATTCGGACTGGAGCGAGGCGCAGCGCCGCCAGGCCGGGGCCATGACCACCTCGGCCGAGCATCTGAAGGCGGTCTTCACGGCGGGTGCCGCGCCGGATCCGAAGATCATCGACACCAAGGTGCTGTTCGACCACGCCACGAACGACTGGCAGGATGTGCTGCGCCACAAGATCGATGTGCCCACCACGATCTTCTCGGGCGAGTACAGCCACAACCTGCCCAGCCAGCGCTGGATGGCGTCGGTCATTCCCGGGGCCTCGCTGCAGGTCTACAGCCAGGCCGAACAGGGCGATCATTTCCTGATGTTCAAGAACCCGATGCGCTTTGTCCGGGATCTGCGCGCTTTCCTGGATCGCTGAGGGCGGTCGCGTCGATCTGCCGGGCGCGCCGGTAGATCAGGCCGCGTGAGACACCGAGCCTGCGCGCGGCATCGGACACGTTGCCGCCACAGTCCTGCAGCGTGGTGCGGATGATTTCCTGGTCGATCGTGCGCAGGCTGCGCGGTGCCAGGGTGGGGGCCGGAGGGGCACACACCGCGGCAGGCGCCTCGCTCGGGGGTGTCCGTGTCGCAGGATCGACCTGCGGTGCCGGCACGGTGAACACCGGCCCCATGCTTTCCGAGGGCGGGGCACTGACCCGTGCCCAGACCGCCAGGCCACTGGGCAGTCTGAGCTGGAAGTGATCGGAACCGGCACGGTGCAGCAGACGTTCGACCGGCAGGCCGATGCGGCTTTCCACATCAAGGCCGAGATCCCGGATCTCGAGCGTGGGCAGTCCGAGCAGGCTGACTGCTGCGCCGTTGCACCACAGGATCCGGCCTTCGCCTGAGATGCCCACCAGTCCTGCCATCGGCGAGGACAGCAACGACGGTGTGATCTGCAGCGCGATCATCAGCACTTCCTGCGCGGACTGGGTCAGGATGCGGTTCTCCAGGGCCCGGGCCAGCAGGCTCACCACCGAGGTTGCATCGAAGCCGAAGGGCAGCTCCTCGCTGGAGAGATCGAGCACGCCGGCCAGTCTGCCCAGGTGGTCGCGGATCGGAGCGGCTGCGCAGTGCATGCGGCGCACCTCTTCGAAGAAATGCTCGCCCGCGATCACGCACATGGGCTGACCGGTGCGTGCGACCACCCCAGGTGCGGTCGTGCCCACCGCCTCTTCCGACAGATCCACGCCGAGGCGGGTGGCGATCGGCATGATCCGCTCGTGCGAACGCCCGGCGCAGCTCGAGGCGATCAGCACGCCGGACGGATCGGTCAGCATCGCGGCACAGGAGGTCATGCCGATGATCGACTCGATGTGCGAGAGCTCGTGCCGCCAGGCCTCGACCAGTGCGCGGTTCTTCTGCAGCGCCAGATGCGTTCGACTGGGGGTCACCGGCTGGAACTCGACCTGTCCTGTCGGCGTGCTGTGCAGGCGCTGGCAGCGGGTCCAGGAGTGGAAGATCGCCTCGCTGACCACTCCGACGGGCGTGATGCCGTCATCGAAGTAGCGACGACGCGCCAGTTCGAGCCGATCCTCCCGGCTCGAGAAGAAGGGGCTCGCGGCGCGTGCGTTCATGGCTCAGGCCGCGTCGGGCTGCCGGGCGGGCGCTGCCTGCTGGAAGGCGTCGATGCGGGCGCAGGCCGCATCGATGCGGCTGATGAGCGGCCAGCGCGCCAGGTCGACCTGGAAGCGCCGGGCGCTCTCCACCTGAGGAATCAGGTAGACATCGGCCAGCGTCGGGCGGTCGCCGAAGCTGAAGTCCGCGCTGCGCTGAGGGTCACCGGCCAGCAGCGCCTCGTAGGCATCGAAGCCCGCGGTGATCCAGGTGGCGCACCAGCGCTGGATCTCGTCCTCGGGCAACTTGCAGGCATGGCGCAGGTGCTCCAGGATGCGGCGGTTGTTGACCGGATGGATGTCGCAGCCGACCAGCGCCGCCAGTGCGCGCACCCGAGCGCGCCCCAGCGCGTCGGCTGGCAGCAGCGCGGGCTCGGGGTAGCGCTCTTCGAGCCACTCGAGAATGGCCGGCGACTGGGTGAGCACTTCGCCGTCGTCGAGCCGCAGCGCCGGCACCAGCCCCTGCGGGTTGATCGCGCGGTAGGCCGGCTGCAGATGCGCCTCGCGGCGCAGGTCGACGGCCACATAGTCGGGCGACAGGCTTTTCAGGCCGAGCGCGATGCGCAGCCGGTGGGAGGTGCCGCTGCGGAAGAAGCTGTAGAGCTGCATGGGGAAAGACTCAGACGGTCGGACCGATGTCGAGCACGATGTCGGCGACGCCCTCGATCGAACCGGTGATGCGCTCGCCCGGCTTCACTGCGCCGACGCCTTCGGGCGTGCCGGTGTAGATCAGGTCGCCCGGCTGCAGGTGATAGAACAGCGACAGGTCCGCAATGATCTCGCGCACGTTCCAGATGAGGCGATCCACATCCGAATCCTGCCTGGTCTGGCCGTCGACGGCCAGGCTGATGCGACCGCGCTCGATCACCTGCTCGGGCATCGGCACGATGGGGCTGCACACCGAAGACTGTTCGACGTCCTTGCCGAGATCCCAGGGGCGGCCCTTGTCGCGGGCCACCAGCTGCAGATCACGCCGGGTCATGTCCAGACCGGCGGCATAGCCGTAGATGAGCTGGTGCGCCTGTTCGGCCGGCACGCGAAATCCCGGCTGGCTGATGGCGACCACCAGCTCCATCTCGAAATGGAAGTTGGCCGTCTCGGCCGGATAGGCCATGGTCTGGCCGCTGGCCAGCAGCGTGTCGCGCGACTTGGTGAAGTAGAACGGACGCTCGACGCTCTTGTCGACCGGGCGGCCCATCTCGACCGCATGGGCGTGATAGTTGCGGCCGACGAAGAAGAGCCGGCGCACCGGGAAACGCTCGTCACGGCCCTGGATCTCGAGGGACTCGATCGCGGGCGGGGCAAAGAGATAGGTCGTCATGGCAGGGTCGAGGCAGGGTTGGAAACGGGGATGCGTGCTCAGGCACGGTTCGGACGGATCTCGTGCACGCCGAGCTTGCGGTGCAGCGGACTCTCGTCGGCGATGAACAGGAAGGACGGGGCTTGTGCGCTGGCATTGGTCAGCGTGATGGCCGTGTAGCCCGGAATGGCGCAGGTACCGGCTTCGGCCAGGTCGATGCGCTGGTCGCTCACGCTCACTTCAGTGGCCCCATCGATCTGGTGCAGGACCTGGGCCGGTGCCAGCTCGCCCGGCAGCAGCAGCTGCATGCTCAGGTACATGGCGGCGCTGGCCTGCATCTTCTCCAGGCCGTGGCCGGGGTTGGCCAGCACCAGCACGCGCCGCTCGGCCTTCTCGATCGGCGTGAGCTCGCCGGCGCGCAGCAGCAGCTTGCGCAGCGGTGCATAGGGCCAGTGCGTGACGCGGGTGCGCCGGGTGGGCACATGCGGCGGCAGCACCGCGCGCAGGCTGGGCCACAGCGGGACCAGGTTCTGGGCGGTGAGCTCGTCGCGGTAGTCCTGCGGCAGGTCTTCCAGCCGGCCCAGGGTGTCGAAGCGGTTCGAATCGTCGGCGGTCATGGGGTCGTGTTTCCGGTCATGGGTCAGGACAGATCAGGACGGGTGGGCCGCCGAGCGCCGTGGATCGACCAGCGCGATGGTGGCGGCAGCGATCAGGGCGGGCAGGGCGATCGCCAGGAAGTTGCTCTGCAGCGGCAGGTTCATGCCCACCAGGGCGCCGATCAGCACCGGGGCCAGGATGGCGCGCAGGCGTCGCGGCGCGTATTCGCTCATCTGCGCGATCACGTTGGGCATGACACCGCCGATGCCCAGCCCCGCCAGGAAGCGCATCAGGCTGAACAGGATCGGATCGTGCGTCAGCCCGGCAGCCGCCGTGAAGACGCTGAACAGCACGATGCACAGCGCGATGACCCGGCGCCGGCCGATGCGGTCCGACAGCGTGCCCAGCACGATGGCGCCAAACATCATGCCGAACAGCGCCGAGCTGGCCATCAGTCCGGCCTGGGTGGCACTGACCCCCATGTCCTTCATGATCGCCGGCATCGCGATGCCGGCCACCGCCAGGTCATAGCCATCGAAGATGACGATCAGCGCGCACCACAGCAGGATGCGGCCGTGGAAGGCGTTGAAGCTCGCGGCATCGGCCGCCTGGTGAATGTCGATCTGGCGCATGGTTGCCTCCTCGCGGCCCGGGTCCGTTGCCCGGGCGTTCTGCGTGTGGTGAGGGAAGGGTGGGAGCGTGTGCTCAGTCCAGCCGCAGCAGGACCTGTCCGCCCTCGATGCGCACCGGGTAGATGCGCAGGT
Organism: Pseudomonadota bacterium; assembly: GCA_046050625.1. GTDB lineage: Bacteria > Pseudomonadota > Gammaproteobacteria > Burkholderiales > Burkholderiaceae_C > Sphaerotilus. The sequence goes on along the minus strand of JBJOPV010000071.1, from coordinate 10,751 downwards.
CGGCGGTCAGGGGCGCACACAGCGCGCGGCCGGTGCAGACATCGAAGCGGCCCTGGTGCAGCGGGCATTCGATCTCGCGACCTTCCAGGAAGCCGTCGCTCATGCGGGCCGCGCCATGGGTGCAGAGGTTGTCGGAGGCATGGATTTCTCCCTCCACCTCATAGAGGGCGATCTCTCGCCCGTCCACCCGCACGCCGATCACGTCACCTTCGGGGACATCGTCACGGGCCGCGGCCACGATCCAGTTCTCGCTCATGGTCCGGTCGCCTCAGATGGGGTAGATGATCGAGTTGGCAATCATCTCGCTGTCATAGACGCACAGCCGCGACTGCAGCTTCAGGCCCTCGGGGGTGCGCACGATCAGGTCCCGGTAGTAGCCGGCATTGAACACGGTGGACTCGCCGTCGATCTTGGTGCGGATGACGGCATAGTTGGCCTCGCTCAGGATGCGCTCGCCCCCGGCCGCGTCCCGCTCCACCGACAGCACGCGCGGCAGGCCGACGATGTGGCGCTGGTAGTACGGGTCGTGGTACATGGTCTCCTTCACGCCGTAGACCCGGTCGCGGATCATGGCGCGGCTCTCCAGGGCCAGAAGGCACAGCGGCAGGCCCTGCTCGAAGTTCTCGCGCGGCTGCAGCCGGTAGGTGCCGTCCTCGACGAAGAAGTCCGGCCAGCGCTCCCAGTCGGCCGAATCGCAGGCCATGGCGTAGTCGCTGTAGAGCGACTGCAGCTCGAAGAAGGTCTTGAAGTCGATCTCGATCGTCATGATGTTCACTCCCCCATCACCTGGCGCCAGTAGGCGTACATGCCGCGGATCAGCGTCTCGGTGACCATGTGGTCGCTGTCGGCGATGTCGTGGCCGCCCATCTCGATGACGGTGCGGTGCGCCGGGTTCTGCTCGAAGCCCTCCTGGGACCACTCGATCACCTCGCCGTCATCGGCGGAGACGAAGCCGGCCGGGCCGAAGAGGTTGGCCTGGATCAGGCGGCGCTGCTCCATCTCGGGCGTGTCGTCCTCGAAGCCGAAGTGCGTCCAGACGAAGTCGAACGAGCCGTGGCCGTTGGGCTGGATGTGGCGGGTCGAGACGCTGTTGACCTGCTGCTGGATGATCACGCTCGGGAAGATCGTGGTCATCACGGCGGTCGGGCCGTTCCACCAGGGCTCGGGCACGATGTCGAGCAGGCGCGGATCGTTGACCGTCATCGCCTCCTTGAAGCTGTCCACGCCCGAGACGACCTCGGCGTTCTTGCCGCCCTGGCCGCGCGTCGAGATCATCGCGGCGTGGCGGAACTTGTCGTCCATCTTCAGTTCCGACTTGTTGTCGGCGCGCCAGAGCCCGAAGGTCGAGAACCAGGTGTGCAGCAGACCCGGGTGGTAGGGGTCCTTGATGTTCTCCTGCATCAGCTTCCAGTTGCCCGGAATGCGCTGGCGGCGGTAGCCCAGCACCTTGAGCTTGCGGCCGCTGAAGACGCGGTCGAAGTAGTGCAGGATGGTCGGGCCGAGGAACTCTTCCAGCGGCTCGACGTCGTGGTCGAACGAGGCGAACACCACGCCGCCGCGGGTGGCGACCTTCAGCTTGGTCAGGCCGTGCTCGTCGAGCTTGAAGTCCTTGGGCATGCCGCCGTTGACCTTGCCGTCCTGCTTGACGCCCCGACGGAACGGCACGCCCTGCAAATCACCCTTGAGGCTGTAGTTCCACTGGTGGTAGGGGCAGAAGAAGTCCTTGGCATTGCCGTTGCGCTTGCGGCAGAAGCGCATGCCTCGGTGGGCGCAGACGTTCTCGACCACGTTCACGCCGCCATCCGGGTCACGGACCATGACGACGGAGCGCTCGCCGATCACGGTGCGCTTGAAGTCGCCCGGCTCGGGAATCTCGGCCTCCAGACCGACGTAGCACCAGTGGCCCGAGTAGAAGAGGCGATCGAGTTCTCGCTGGTAGAGGTCTTCGCGGGTGTAGGCCCAGAAGGGCACGCGGCTGGATCCGTCCCCGGACCACTTCGGGTCCTTGGGGAACACGGTGACAGGTTGGCTCATGGGTGTGTCTCCTGCACGGGCATGTGCGGCTGAGGGCATGAAACAGGGAGGGGCAGCGGCCGTCGGCGGCCCGGATTCAGACGCCGCTGGGATAGAAGGCGTCGGCGTGGATGTGCTCGGCGGGCAGGCCCTTGCGCATGAGCAGCAGCTGCAGCGCATCCACCATCGCGGGCGCACCGCAGAGGTAGGCACGCCAGCCGTCGAGCCCGGGCAGGTCCTGCTCGATCGCGTCGGTCACCAGGCCCGAGCGCAGGCCCGGCCTGTCGGTGCCGGTCGCCACGACGATGTGCAGCCGGATCTGGGGATGGGCTTCGGCCAGCGCGCGCAGACGTTCGATGTCGTACAGATCGGCCTCACTGCGCACGCCGAAGTACAGATGGATGGGGTTGTCCATGCCGGCCTGCAGTGCACCGCGCACGATCGACAGCACCGGAGCCAGCCCGGTGCCACCGCCGACGCACAGCATCGGTCCGGTGTGCTTGCGGCGCAGATAGGCGGTGCCCAGCGGGCCGCTGATGCGCAGCGCAGCGCCTTCGGCGAGCTGCTCGAACACATGCTCGGTGACCCGGCCGCCGGGCACGCGACGAATGTGCAGCTCCATCTCGCCATCCTCGGCCAGACCCGCCATCGAGTAGGGGCGGATATGCTCCGGGGTGAACTGCACCGTCACATACTGGCCCGGAGAGAAGGTCAGCGGCTTGGCCAGGCGGATGCGCAGCCGGCGGATGTCATGGGTGGCGTCCTCGATCGCGGTGACCGTGCCCTTGACGATGCGCGCCGGATGCACGACGACCTCGTCGATCTCGGGCAACTCGATGGTGCAGCTGCCGGTGATCACCGCCTGGCAGGCCAGCACCTGTGCGGCGCGGTCAGGACCCGGTCGGCCGGCTTCGGGCGATCCCCCCAGGAACTGTCCCGAGATCACCTTGCAGTGGCAGGTGCCGCAGCGCCCCGACATGCAGCTGTACGAGACCGGCACGTCATGCGCTCGCAGCACGTCGAGCAGGTTGTCGCCATGCTTGACGGGCACGCTCTTACCGAGCGGATGGATGACCAGTTCCATGATGTTGTCGTGAGGTTGAGCTGAATTGCCGCGGATTCTGTGCACATCACTGATATAAGTCGATAAACTAGAGGTGATTCAAAACATCACGGCCAGTGATTTTCATGGTGGAGACAAGGCCTCGTGGAGCTGCGCGACATCGATCTGAACCTGCTGGTGGTGTTTCACCAGCTGCTGCGCGACCGCAGTGTCTCGGTGGCGGCCGACAAGCTGGGCCTGACCCAGCCCGGCGTGAGCAACTGCCTGAAGCGGCTGCGGCTGCTGCTGGGCGACGAGCTGTTCGTGCGCACCTCGCGCGGCATGGAGCCCACGCCGCATGCGCTGCATCTGGCCGAACCGGTGGCCTATGCGCTCAACGCGATCCAGACGGCGCTGTTCCGCCGCGAGACCTTCGATCCGCTCACCAGCACCCGCATCTTCCAGCTGGTGGTGACCGACATCGGCGAGATGTATTTCATGCCGCCGCTGATGGAGGCCCTGCTGCACCGCGCGCCCCACATCCAGATCAGCACCTTGCGTCCGAACGCAAGCAACCTGCGTGACGACATGGAGTCCGGCGCGGTCGATCTGGCGGTCGGACTGCTGCCGCAGCTGCAGGCGGGCTTCTTCCAGCGCCGGCTGTTCCGTCACCAGTACGTGTGCATGTACCGCCGGAACCATCCGGTGGCGCGCTCGCCGATGACGCTGGAGCAGTTTCTCTCGCTCGAGCATGTGCGGGTGGTCGCGGCCAACACCGGACATGGCGAGATCGATGCGCTGATGGCGGCCGCCGGCATTCGGCGCCGCATGCGCCTGGCGGTGCCGCACTTCATCGCGGTCGGCCACATCCTGCAGAGCACCGACCTGATCGCCACCGTGCCGGCGCGCTTCGCCCAGCGCTGCGTCGAGCCCTTCGGACTGGCCACCTCGCCTCATCCGGTCGCGCTGCCCGAGATCGCGATCAACATGTTCTGGCACGCCCGCTTCAACCGCGATCCGGCCAGCCTGTGGCTGCGTCAGCTGATGGTGGAGCTCTTCGCCGACGAGGCCCCGGCGCGCATCGCGGGCGCCTGATCGCGGCCGTCGAGCAGACCGCGCTCGCCCAGCGCGACCAGCTGGTCCACGATGAAGCGCACCCGCGGGCTGCGGGTGGCCTGCCGGGCCCACAGCACATGCACGTCGACCGGCGTGCCGGTGAAGCGCTCGAGCACCGGCACCAGCTCGCCGCGGTCGATGTGCCGGTGCAGCAGCGACGAGGGCATCTGGCACAGGCCGAAGCCGGCCAGCGCGGCGTCGATCAGCGCCTCGCCGTCGTTGAAATGGTGGCTGGCCAGCGGGGTGAAGCGGAACTCGCTGCCGTCCTCGTGCAGGATCCATGATCCCGGCGGGCCGCCGCTGGTGCCGACGATGCAGCGATGGCCTTCGAGCTCGGCCGGGTGCGTGGGCCGGCCGTGGCGTGCCAGGTAGTCGGGCGAGGCGCAGATCATGCGGGTCTGCCGGCTGATCCGGCGCGCCACCCGCTGCGCGCTGTCGTCCAGCGCGCCGAAGCGGATGGCGATGTCGACCTCCTCGCTGGGCAGGGCGACGGTGGCGTCATCCAGGCGCAGGGTCAGCAGCAGCTCGGGATGCTGCTGCGTCAGTGCCAGCAGGTGCGGCAGCACGATGCGTCGGCCGAAGGCCACCGGCATGTCCAGCCGCACCCGGCCCTTGAGCGCGCGGGCGCGCGGCGAGAGCTCGGCCTCGGTGGCGGCGAGCTGCTCGAGCAGCGCCGAGCAGGTCTCGAAATAGCTGCGCCCCTCTTCGGTCAGATGCAGGCGCCGGCCGGCACGCTGCAGCAGCGGCAGACCCAGGTGCGCTTCCAGCCGGGCGATGCGCTTGCCCACGGCCGACTTGGTCAGGCCCAGGCGCTCCGCGGCCAGCGTGAAGCTGCCTGCGCGCACCACCGCGACGAAGGTGGGCAGACACGACAGGGAATCGACGGGGTTCATGGCAGGCATCGGGCGGACAGGCGCGGGGCGCTCATCATCGCCGCGATCCCGCCGCTCAGGGTATCCGTGAGGGATACGGAGCGTTGCCTGGAGCGGGCTTCATCACGGGCCGTGGGATTCCTATGCTTCGTCCAGGCCTTTCAGCCTTTTCGCAACCCAAGGAGAATTTCATGCCCGTCGTTCGAGTGACCTGGTTTGATGGCAAGGACGCCCGCGCCAAGAAGGCGGTGGCCGCCGACATCACCGAGAGCATCCAGCGCCACACCGGCACCGACCCGAAGTGGGTCTACGTGATCTTCGAGGATGTCGCCGCCTCGGACTGGGCCGGCAGCGGTCGACTGTTCAAGGAGGAGGCCGACGATGTCCAGCCGTCCTGAGCACGCTGCACCTGAGCTGCTGATCGTCGCCACCGGCACGCTGAGCGAGGGCACGCAGGCCCAGGCACGTGCCCTGCTGGCCGAGATGCAGGGCACGGCCCTGCAGGAGCCCGGCTGCCTGCGCTACGAGGCGCGCATCGACGCCGACCAGCTGGTGATGATCGAGCGCTGGGCCGATGCGGCCGCCTTCGAGCAGCACACCGGCACCGCCACCTTTGCCCGGCTGGTGCCTGCGCTCAAGGCGCTGATGGCCGAGGGCGTCCTGCACGCCGACATCGTCTCGGTGCAGGATCGGCAGGCCCTCGTCATCTGAGCCCGCCGCCCGGCGTTCAGACCGGGTACTGCTGCACCGACGGCTCGATCGTGATCCACTTCAGTTCGGTGAACTCGTCGATCACGGCGCGGCCGTCGAAGCGGCCATAGCCGCTGTCCTTGGTGCCGCCGTAGGGGGCCTGGGCCTCGTTCTGGACGGTCGAGCCGTTGACATGGCAGGCCCCCGTCTCGATGCGCATGGCCACCGACAGCGCCCGCGACACGTCACGGCCGAACACGCCCGAGGACAGACCGTAGGCGGTGTCGTTGGCGACCTCGACCGCCTGCTCCACGCCGCTCACGCGCACCACAGTGGTCACCGGACCGAAGGTTTCCTCGTCGTAGATGCGCATGTCGGGCGTCACATGGTCGACGATGGTGGCCGGCATGACCGCGCCCTCGGCACGGCCGCCGCAGGCCAGGCGTGCGCCCTTGGCCAGCGCATCGTCCAGCAGCGCGTTGAGGCGCGGGCCCGAGTCGCGCGAGACCATCGGCCCGATGACGCAGGACGGGTTGGTGCGCGGGTCGCCGCAGGACAGCGCGCTGGCCTTGGCGGCGAAGCGGGCCACGAACTCGTCAGCGATCGCGGCATCGACGATGATGCGCTCGGTCGACATGCAGATCTGGCCTTGGTAGAGGAAGGAGCCGAAGACGGCCGCCTTCACCGCTTCGTCGATGTCGGCATCATCGAGCACCACCAGCGGCGACTTGCCGCCGAGCTCGAGCAGGCAGCGCTTGAGCTGCGTGGCCGCCTTCTGCGCGATGATGCGCCCCACCCGGGTCGAGCCGGTGAAGTTGATGCGGCGCACCGCCTTGTGGGCGATCAGCGCGTCGATCACTTCCGGCGCCTCCTGCGGCGCGTTGACCAGCAGGTTGAGCGTGCCGGCAGGGAAGCCCGCCTCCACCAGCGCTTCGGCCACCAGGGCATGCGTGCGCGGGCTGGCCTCCGAAGCCCGGAAGACCACCGTGTTGCCGCACACCAGCGGATAGGCGATGGCGCGAGCCGCCAGCACCACCGGGCCGTTCCAGGGCACGATGCTCAGGATCACGCCCACCGGCTGGCGCACCGTCATCGACAGGGCGCCGGGCTTGTCGGTGGGCAGGGTCTCGCCCTGGATCTGGGTGGCCAGGGCGGCGGCCTCGCGGAAGACGTTGGCCGCCAGCATCACGTTGAAGCCGGCCCACAGCGCCGCAGCACCGACCTCGGCCGCCATCGCCTCGATGAACTGGGGCGTGCGGGCCTCCAGCGCATCGGCGGCCTTCAGCAGCAGGCGGCGGCGCTCGGAGGGCGCGCTGTGGCGCCAGCTGCGGTAGGCGAGGCTGGCCGATTCCACGGCCGCCAGGGCATCCGCCACGCCACCGGCGGCCACCTGGGTCACCACCTCGTCACTGACAGGGTGACGGCGCTCGAAGGTCTTGCCGCTGAGAGCGGAACGCTGTTCGTTGTCGATCAGGATCTGGGCTTGCATGGCGAGAATCTCTTGAAGATGAAGATGAGGAGGAGGGCTGGCGCCGGGGTCAGGAGGCCGTCGTGAGGATCTCGGCCATGCGTTCGCCGATCAGCACGCAAGTGGCCATCGTGGCCACGCGCGGGATGCTCGGCGCGATCGAGCTGTCGGCGATGCGCAGGTTCTGCACGCCATTGACGCGCAGCCGTGCATCGACCACGGCCCTGCTGTCGCGACCCATGCGGCAGGTGCCCGACTGGTGGAAGTAGGTGGTGGCGCCATTGCGCACGAAATCGGCCATTTCGCTGCCGCTCAGGCGCTGCGCCGGAGCCACCTCGCGCTTGACCCAGGCCTTCATCGCGGAGGAGTTGCCGATCTCGCGGGCCAGCTCGATGCCATGGGCCAGTGCCTTGACATCGTCCGGGTGGCTGAGGAAACGTGCGTCGACGATCGGCCGGTCGGCCGGATCGGCCGAACGCAGCCGGATCTCGCCGCGGCTCTTCGGCGCCACCAGGCCGGCGCACAGGGCCCAGGAGGTCTTGGGCGGGTTGAACTGCTTGCCCACCACATCGCTGGCATAGGGCAGTTCGATCTGGACCAGGTTCACGTCCGGCGCCGCCAGCGTGGCCTGGCTCTTGATGAAACCGGCGACGTTGGCGCCGCTGTTGCGGTGCGGCACATGCTCGTGAGGCTCCCAGAGGCAGCCGCCATGCAGCAGGTGGTCCTGGAAGTGCTGGCCGACATCGGGCGCATTCACCAGCGTGCGGATGCCATGCTGGCGCAGCTGCTCCTCCGGACCGATACCGCTGAGCATCAGCAGCTTGGGCGTGTTGATGCCGCCCGAACAGACGATGACTTCCTGGCGAGCCTCGATGCGCTGCGTCTCGCCCTTGCGGCGGATCTCGACCCCGGTGGTCCGGGTTCCGGCGAAGGTCAGTCGATCGACATGGGTATCGACCAGCAGCGTCACGTTCGGCTGCGACAGCACCGGATACAGGTAGGCGCGCGCCATGCTCTGCCGGCGACCCTCGCGGATGATCTGGTTCATCAGCGCAAAGCCGCCTGCGCTTTCCTCGCGGGCACCGTTCTGGTCATCGAGCACCGGCAGGCCGAGGCTGCGGCAGGCCGCCAGCATGGCTTGTGCCACCGGATGCGGATCCTTGGCCGGCTGGCACCACACCGGGCCGCCCTGACCGCGGTAGCGTGCGCTGGGCGTGCCCTGCCAGTTTTCCATGCGCCGGTAGATGCCCAGGCCATGCTCGTAGCCCCAGGCGGCGTCACCGCTCTCGGCGGCCCAGTGGTCGAGATCGGCCTTGAAGGGGCGGGCCCAGATGGTGGCGTTGATGCTGCTGCCTCCACCCACGACCCGGCCCATGTGTTCGGGAATCGCGCGCCCGTTCGTGCTCGGCGAGGCGATGGCCACGTCACCCCAGTCGCGCTCCGTGCCCAGGTTGGTGAACCACACCCCGGGATCCATGACCGCCGAGGCGCTGTCCCAGCCGCCCGCTTCAAGCACCAGGATGCTGGCGCCGCGGCGTGCCGCGGCCAGTCGGCCCACCAGGGCCGAGCCGGCGCTGCCGGTGCCGATGACGATGTAGTCGTAGGACTTCTCGAGCCGGGCCGCACGTTCGTTCTGGTTGGCTCGGATGGTGTCGAGCTCGTCGGCCAGCGCCGGCAGGCCGGCCGAGGCCAGGCCGGCCGCCATCGCGGCCCTCATGAAGCCGCGCCGGTCAAGCCGACCGGCGATCAGGGCCTGTTCGAGGCGCTCGAGCAGGCCATCATGGTCCGGTGCGGACGAATAGGGATGAAGAGGAGCGTTCATGCTGGCGGTGGAAAGGTGGACGAGGTTCGCTTCTTCCGTGATGCACCCGGGCATCACATGACCTCACGTTAGAGGTCTCCACCGCAGCCAAAAACATCGGGTTATCCCGCCGTGCCGATCTGTTCCGAAAGAGAACAACAGTTCATGCCGACGGCCATGGCTGATCGCACATCGGCTTTCCCCGGGAATCCGATGTGCGCGCAGGCCCCTGCGGCCACGAACATCACAAGGGGGTCGGTCCCTGGGCGAACATCCTCATGCCCTCCGGGTGGCTGAACCAGTCCTGGGCCGAGTCGCACCACAGCGACAGCGTGGGATGAAGGCCCGACGAATCGTCGAGCGTGCCGGCCTTCAACCAGTCCAGGCCAGGGCGAGAGACGACGTCGGAGAAGATGGGCGAGCCGCATCGGCCGCAAAAATGCCGATACACCGGCTGGCCGCTGTGGCCGATGTCCGGGTAGACCTGCGTCGACCCCGACAGCAGTTGCAGGCTGCCCTTGGGGACGCCGACGTTGACGGAAAAGGCCGAACCGGACTGGCGCTGGCAGTGCGTGCAGTGGCACAGCGCCACGACGACAGGCTCTGCCGTGCAGAGATAGCGCACTTCGCCGCACAGGCAACCTCCTTCCATGCGATTCATGAAGGACTCCTTTCGCAGAAATCAGTCGTTTTCGGGGTGCGCTCACACCCGCTCGATCACCACCGCGATGCCCTGCCCGACGCCGATGCACATCGTGCACAGCGCATAGCGGCCCTGGATGCGGTGGAGCTGGTTCATCGCGGTGGTCACCAGCCGCGCGCCGCTGGCGCCCAGCGGGTGGCCCAGCGCGATGGCGCCGCCGTTCGGATTGACCCGCGCGTCATCGTCGGCCAGGCCCAGGTCGCGCAGCACCGCCAGGCCCTGCGCCGCGAAGGCCTCGTTGAGCTCGATCACGTCCATCTGCGCCAGGCTCAGCCCGGTGAGCGCCAGCACCTTGCGCACCGCCGGCGCCGGGCCGAAGCCCATGATGCGCGGCTCCACCCCCGCCGTGGCCATGCCCACCACCCGCGCGCGCGGCGTCAGGCCGTGGCGGGCGGCCGCCGCCTCGCTGGCCAGCAGCAGCGCACAGGCCCCGTCGTTCACGCCCGAGGCGTTGCCCGCCGTCACCGTGCCCTCCGGCCGCACCACGCCCTTGAGCCGCGCCAGCGCCTCCAGGCTGGTGTCGCGCGGATGCTCGTCCTTCGCGACGACGACCGGATCGCCCTTCTTCTGCGCGATGGTGACCGGGGTGATCTCCGCGTCGAAGAAGCCGGCCTGCTGCGCCCGCACCGCGTTCTGCTGCGAACGCAGCGCCATGCGGTCCTGCGCCTCGCGCTCGATGCCGAACTGCTCGGCGACGTTCTCGGCCGTCTCCGGCATCGAGTCCACGCCGTACTGCGCCTTCATCAGCCGGTTGACGAAACGCCAGCCGATCGTCGTGTCGTGGACCGCGCTGCTGCGGCTGAAGGCCGATTCCGCCTTCGGCATGACGAAGGGCGCGCGGCTCATGCTCTCGACGCCGCCGGCGATCATCAGCCCGGCCTCGCCGGCGCGGATCGCCCGCGCGGCCGAGCCCACCGCGTCCAGCCCCGAACCGCACAGCCGGTTGATCGTCGCGCCCGGCACCGCCACCGGCAGCCCGGCCAGCAGCGCCGACATGCGCGCGACGTTGCGGTTGTCCTCGCCGGCCTGGTTGGCGCAGCCGTAGA
>JBJOPV010000070.1:0-16121 GCA_046050625.1 Pseudomonadota bacterium | reverse complement strand
TCGGCCAGCACCGCGTCTCCGCCCTCCGGGCAGGCCAGCAGGTAGATCTGGCCCATGATGCTGACTTCCATCTGCTTCATGCTCATACCCCGCCTCCCGAGGCGCCGCGTTCATGGGTGTCGACATCGCCGGCGGGCAGCCGCTCGAGCAGCGCGTCGATGCGGTTGCGCGCGGCCGCATAGCGCGAGCGCAGGTTGTCCCGCTCGGCCGCGACCGCGGTGAGCTGCTGCTCGAGCTGGGCATTGGCGCGCTTGAGCTCTTCGTGGCGAAGGATCAGCCGTTCTATCCGGTCGGCGAGGTCTTCGAGTGTGGACATGGCGCTGCTGTGCTGTCGGGGCGGGCGGGTGCCGCGGCGTCGTGTTGGCGCGAACGCCACAGGCGAGGACGCCGGAAGGGTCCGATTGTAGTGGTGCACCGCCGCAATGTTTACAATTCACGCTGTTGGTGCTCGCCGAACCAGATCTGGTCGGTGGGTTAAACGGGAAACAGGAAGGTCCAAGGCCCGCCGGGTCAGCCCAACCTGTGCTGCCCCCGCAACGGTAAGCGGACGAGAGCCCCGGCGGCTCTCTGCCCCTGCGCACATGAACCACTGGCTTCACGACGAGGCCGGGAAGGGTCGCAGCGGGTTCGTCCGTCAGCCCGGATACCGGCCAACGGGGGGTCTGTCGATGTCGCGCCGCGCGCGGCGCCGGCCGGCCGTGAGGTGCGAGGCCTGCGGGGACGCTGGCATGCACGATCCTGACACCGTTCCATCATGCCCATCCTCTCCGTCGGCAGCCGTCTGCCCGAAACGCGCCTGCGCGCCACTGCTGCGGCCGCAGCGCTGGTGCTGTGCCTGCCGCTGGGCGCTGCCGCCCAGTCTTCTCCGGCCGTGGCCGCGGCGGCCGCTTCGCTGCCTGCGGTCGTGGTGACCTCCACCCGCACGCCGGTCCAGGCCGACCGGACGATCGCCGACGTGACGGTGCTGACCGCCGAGGATCTGGCGGTCCAGTCCGGCCGCACCCTCGTCGAGGTGCTGGCGCAGCAGCCGGGCATCCAGTTCACCTCCAACGGGGGGCTGGGCAAGTCCGGTTCGATCTTCATGCGCGGCCTGGAGGCGCGCCATGTGCTGCTGCTGGTCGATGGCGTGCGCTACGGCTCGGCCACGCTGGGCCAGGCCGACTTCGACAACCTGCCGCTGGGCGACATCGACCGCATCGAGATCGTGCGCGGGCCGCTCTCCAGCCTGTACGGCAGCGACGCGGTCGGCGGCGTGGTGCAGGTCTTCACCCGCCGCGCCCAGCCGGGCCAGGGCGTGCGCGGCAACGGCGCGCTGACGGTGGGCAGCAAGCGCCATGCCCAGGGCAGCGCCGGCCTGAGCTTCGACGACGGCCTGTGGAATGGCGCCGTCCAGCTGATCCACACCGAGAACCGCGGCTTCTCGTCGACCAACGAGCGGGTGCTGTACGGCAGCCACAACCCGGATCCGGACGGCTTCAACCAGAACGCTGGCAGTGCGCAGCTTGGCCTGCGCCTGCCGCAGGGCTGGCAGCTCAATGCCCGGCTGCTGCAGTCGGAGTCGCGCACGGGCTTCGACGATGGCCTGGGCGCCGACTCGCGCGCCGAGATGCGCACCCAGGTCGCCTCGGTCGATGCCAGCGGCGAGGTGATCAAGGGCTGGTCGACGGTGCTGCGCGTGGCCCGCAGCGCCAACGACTACGAGACGCTGGTCTCGGCCTCGCCCTGGACCGATCTGGGCACGATCGCCACGGTGCAGCAGCAGCTGAGCTGGGACAACACCCTCGCGCTGCCGGTCGGCTCGCTGCTGGTGGTGGCCGAGCATCTGACGCAGAAGGTCAGCAAGCCGGGCGGCAACTACGAGGTGACCGAGCGCACCGTGCGCAGCGGCGCGTTGGGCTACCGCGCGGCGCTGGGCGCGCACACCGTGCAGGCCGGCGTGCGCCATGACCGCAACTCGCAGTACGGCGACCAGACCACCGGCAACCTCGGCTACGGCCTGGCACTGAGCGATGCGCTGCGCCTGAGCGCCCAGCTCGGCACCAGCTTCGTCGCGCCGAGCTTCAACCAGCTCTACTGGCCGTCCTATGGCAACCCGACGCTGGCGCCGGAGGAAGGTCGCCACGCCGAGCTGGGCCTGCGCTACAGCCAGGGCGAGCAGAGCGTCAGCGCGACGCTGTTCGGCAACCGGGTGCGCGGCTACATCACCCAGGGCGCCAACCCGACCAATCTGCCCTACGTCGAGAGCCGCGGCGTGACGCTGGCCTATGACGGCCGCCTCGGCCCGGTGCGGGTCGGTGCCGCCTACGACCACCTGGACCCGCGCAACGCCACCGAGGGCAGCGCCAACCACGACAAGCTGCTGCCGCGCCGCGCACGCAACCAGGCCCGGCTGTCGGCCGATGTCGATCTGGGCGCCTGGAGCGTCGGTGCCGGTCTGCAGGCGCGCAGCCACCGCTACGACGACGCGGCCAACACCCGCCGCCTGGCCGGCTACGCGGTGGCCGACCTGAACGCGCAGTGGCAGTTCCAGCGCGACTGGTCGCTGGGCGCGCGGCTGAACAACGTGTTCGACCGCTCGTACGAGACCGCCTGGGGCTACAACCAGCCGGGCCGCGAGCTGCATCTCACGCTGCGTTACAGCCCGCGCTGAGCCTGAGCGATGATCGGGCGATGAGAACGGAAAACCATCAGCGCTGCGAATTCATCCTGGGCGGCCAGCGCAGCGGCAAGTCGCGCTGCGGCGAGCAGCGGGCCGCCCAATGGCTGGCCGGCGCATCTGACCGTCGTGCGGTGCTGCTGGCCACCGCGCTGGCGGGCGACGGCGAGATGCACGAGCGCATCGCGCGCCACCGCCTCGACCGCCTGGAGCGGGTGCCGGCCATGGCGACCGACGAGGACTGCCTCGACCTGGCTGCCGCGCTGCGCCGCCATGCCGCGCCCGGCACGCTGGTGCTGATCGACTGCCTGACGCTGTGGACCACCCGCTGGCTGATGCCGCTCGAGGGCGAGCCGGCCGACGCGGCGCGCTGGCAGGCGGCCTGCGACGCGCTGGTGGCGGCGCTGACCGAGGCATCGGGGCCGGTGGTGCTGGTCTCCAACGAGATCGGCCTGGGCCTGGCGCCGCTGTCGCGCCAGGCGCGGCACTTCGTCGATGCGCTCGGGCGGCTGCATCAACAGGTGGCGGCGGTCTGCCCGCAGGTCACGCTGATGGTGGCCGGACTCGAGATGGCGGTGCGGCGGTGAGGCGCCTTGTCCTGCTGGCCGGCGCCGTGCTGCTGCCCGTGCTGGCGGCCGCCCAGGCCTGGCCCGTGCCGCCACGGCGCATCGTCTCGCTGATGCCCTCGTTGACCGAGACCGTCTGCGCGCTGGGCGAGTGCGCGCGCCTGGTCGGTGTCGATCGCTATTCCAACTGGCCGGCCCGGGTCGAGCGCCTGCCCCATCTGGGCGGCATGGACGATCCGCAGATCGAGCGCATCGTCGGGCTGCGGCCCGACGTGGTGCTGGCCGCACCGTCGAGCCGGGCGGTCGAGCGGCTGCAGGCGCTGGGCCTGAAGGTGGTGGTGCTGGAGTCACGCACCACCCAGGAGGCTCGGCTCACCGCCGAGACCCTCGCCACGCTGCTGGGCCGGCCCGGGCAGGGCGCCGCCCTGTGGGCGCGCATCGACGCGCAGGTCGAGCGGGCGGTGGCCCGGGGGCCGGCGGCCTGGCGCGGGCGCAGCGTCTATTTCGAGATCGACTCGGCGCCTTATGCGGCCGGGCGCAGCTCCTTCATCGGCGAGCTGCTGCAGCGCTTCGGCCTGGTCAACATCGTGCCGGCCGAGCTGGGTCCTTTCCCGAAGCTCAACCCTGAGTTCGTCGTGCGTGCCGCGCCCGATGTGGTGATGGCGGTCGAGCGCCACATCGCCGACATGCCGCGTCGGCCGGGCTGGGCCGGGCTGAAGGCCCTGCAGCCGGGTAGGTACTGCGCCTTTCCGGCTGATGGCTACGACACCCTGGTGCGGCCGGGGCCGCGCCTGGGCGAGGCCGCCGAGCGGGTCGCCGACTGCCTGGCGGCCCTGCGCGAATGAGCTGCGCATGAGTCTGGAAGAACGCTATCGCCGCCGGTTGCTGGCGCGGGGCCTGGCGCTGCTGTCGCTGTTCGGGCTGCTGGCGGGGCTGCTGATCGGCAGCGAGGGCGCCAGCCTCTCGGCGCTGGGTGCCTTGTTCGAGGAGGGCTCGGCCGGCCTGGTGCTGGGCCAGATTCGTCTGCCGCGCACGCTGGGCGCCTGGCTGACCGGCGCGCTGTTCGGTCTGGCCGGCGCGATCGCGCAGGGGCTGTTCCGCAATCCGCTGGCCGATCCCTATCTGCTGGGTTCGGCGGCGGGCGCCTCGCTCGGTGTGGTGGGGGTGCTGGCGGCCGGATCGCTGGCGCTGGGCAGCGGCGTGATCGGCTGGATGGCCCGATTCGGGCTGGTGGGGGCCGCCTTCTGCGGCGCGCTGCTCGGGGTGTCGATGACGTTGCTGCTGGCGCGGGGCGCCACCCACACCACCCGGCTGCTGCTGGCCGGTGTGGTGGTCGGCGTGGTGCTGGGTGCCTTCAACGATCTGCTGACCACGCTGGAGCCGGATGCGCTGCGAGGCAAGCAGACCTTCCTGCTGGGCACGACCGGCTTTCTTGGCTGGCCGTCCTGCGTGCTGCTGCTGCTGGCGCTGCTGGCGGCGCTGCCGCTGGCCTGGCGGCTGGCGCGGGTGCTCGATGCGCTGTCGCTGGGCGAGGACAGCGCCACCAGCCTCGGGCTGTCGCTGCCGCGGCTGCGGCTGGTGATGGTCGCGCTGATGGCGCTGGCCACCGGCACCGCGGTCGCGCAGGCCGGCATGGTCGCCTTTGTCGGGCTGGTGGCGCCGCACCTGGTGCGCCGCTTCGTGCAGGCGACGCACGGCTACTGCCTGGTGGCCAGTGCAGCGATGGGGGGTGTGCTGCTGATGGGCGCCGACGTGCTCTCGCGCTGGCTGATCGCGCCGCAGGAACTGCCGGTGGGCGTGCTGACCGCGGTGCTGGGCGGCTCCTATCTGCTGTGGCTGCTGCAGCGCGGGAGGGCGGTCTGATGGGCGGCCCCTTCGTGTCCGATCCGATGCTCGGCGCTCGTCATCTTCAGGTGCGCCTGGGCGATCGCACGGTGCTGCGCGACATCGACCTGGACTTCGGCCCAGGCTGGACCGCGATCGTCGGGCCCAACGGCGCGGGCAAGTCGACGCTGCTGCGCGCGCTGGCCGGACTGCAGCCGCTCGAGCAGGGCGAGGTGCGGCTGGACCGTGCGCCGCTGGCCGATTGGCCGGCCCCGCAGCGCGCGCGCCGGCTGGCCTGGCTGGCGCAGCAGGGCGAGGCCAGCGGCGACCTGACGGTGATCGACGTGGTCCGTCTGGGCCGGCTGCCGCATCTCGGCCTGTTCGGCCTGCCACGCCGCCGCGACGAGCAGGCGGTCCGCCAGGCCATGCAGGCCACCGGCTGCACCGCCTGGCGCCACCGCCGTCTGGCCGAGCTGTCCGGCGGCGAGCGCCAGCGGGTGCTGCTGGCGCGGGCGCTGGCGGTGCAGTCGTCGGTGCTGCTGCTCGACGAGCCGACCACGCACCTTGATCCGCCGCATCAGGTGGCGCTGGTGCGACAGATGGCGCGCCTCGCTCGTGATGAGGGCCGCACCATCGTCGCGGTGCTGCACGAGCTGAGCCTGGCGCTGGCCGCCGATCGGCTGGTGGTGATGGCCGCCGGCCAGATCCACGCGATTGGCCAGCCCGGCGACCCGCTGGTGCAGCGCACGCTGGTCGAGGTCTTCGGCGGTGCCATCCGCATCGAGGCGGTGCCGGTGGCCGGGCGCTCGACCGAGGTGCAGTGGGTCGCGCTGCCGCGGCTCTGAAGCTCTGACGTGAACTTGAATCGACGCTGAACAAGGCAAGGACAGACCATGCAGATCGAATCTCCCCCCGTCGAGCGCGAGCGCCAGAAGCCTGAGGGCGAGCGGCGCGGCCTGATCCTGGTCCACACCGGCGACGGCAAGGGCAAGAGCACGGCCGCCTTCGGTTTGGCGCTGCGCGCGCATGGTCGCGGCAAGCCGGTGAAGATCTACCAGTTCATGAAGGTGCCCAGCGCGCGCTTCGGCGAGCACCGCCTGTTCGAGCAGCTGGGCCTTCCGATCGAGGGCCTGGGCGACGGCTTCTCGTGGAAGAGCCGGGACCTGGCGCATTCCGCGCAGCTTGCCCGCGAGGGCTGGGTGCGCGCCGAGGCGACGATCCGTGCCGGTGCGCATTTCCTGATCGTGCTGGACGAGATCATGTATCCGCTGCGCTACGGCTGGGTGCCGCTGGAGCCGGTGCTGGCAGCGCTGCGCGAGCGCCCCAGTCATGTGCATGTCGTGCTGACCGGGCGCAATGCGCCGCAGGAGCTGGTCGAGCTGGCCGACACCGTGACCGAGATGCGCCTGGTCAAGCACCACTACCAGGCCGGCGTGCCGGCGCAGCGCGGCATCGAGGACTGAAGGGCCATGCCGCTGCCGGAGCCGCTGACCGCGCTGCTGGGCTCGCCCTGGCCCTGGCCGCTGCTGCAGGCCGGCGCGCTGCTGCTGGCCTGGGCGCTGGACCGCCGCTTCGGCGAGCCGCCGGACCGCTGGCACCCCGTCGCCTGGCTGGGGCGGCTGCTCGGGCCGATCGGGCGCTTCTGGCGCGATCGGGCGCCGGTGGCGGCCTTCGCGGGCGGTGCGCTGTCGTGGCTGCTGATCGCCGCCGTGCTGGCCGGCGCGGCCTGGGCGCTGCAGCAGCAGATCATCACGCTGCCGGGGCCCGTGGCGCTGGGGCTGCTGGCGCTGGCGCTCAAGCCGCTGTTCGCCTGCCGCATGCTGTGCGACGAGGTCGCCGCGGTGGAGGCCGCGTTGGCGCAGTCGCTGGAGGCCGGGCGCGCCCGGCTGGCCTGGCTGGTCAGCCGCGACGTGACGCGGCTCGATGCCGGCGAGGTGCGCGAATCGGCGATCGAGACGCTGGCCGAGAACCTCAACGACTCGGTGGTGGCACCGCTGGCCTGGTTCGCGCTGGCCGGGCTGCCCGGGGCGGTGCTGTATCGCTTTGCCAACACCGCCGACGCGATGTGGGGCTACCGCGGGCCCTGGGAGTGGGCCGGCAAGTGGGCCGCGCGGGCCGACGACCTGCTGTCCTGGCCGACCGCGCGCGTGACGGCCGGGCTGCTGCGCCCGGCCTGGCGGCCGCAGGAGTGGTCCCGGCTGGCCCGCGAAGCGGTGCTCACGCCCTCGCCCAACGGCGGCTGGCCGATGGGCGCGATGGCGTTACGTCTGGATGTCAGATTGCGCAAGCCGGGCGTCTATGCTCTGCATGCCGCAGGACGATCTCCCGAGGCTGCGGACCTCGGGCAGGCGCTGCGGCTGGCCCGGTCGGCCGCGCGGATCTGGACGGGCGTGCTCGCGGGCGGACTGGTGGCGGGCGCGCTGATGATGCTGACACGGCTGGCCGGGGGGCCGGCCTGAGCCCATGACGACGCTGCACCAAGACCACCAAACCACTTCGTCCCTGCACGATTTCGCGCGCACGCATGGTGGGCCCGATGCCCACGGCGTGCCGCGCTGGGATTTCTCCACCAATGCCAATGCCTGCGGGCCGGCGCCGATGGCGCTGGAAATGGTGCGCCAGGTCGACGCCCGGCGCTATCCCGACCCGACCTTCAGCGCGCTGCGTCGCCAGCTCGGCCAGCTGCATCAGGTCGATCCGGCGCGCATCGTGATCGCCGCCAGCGCCAGCGAGTTCATCCGTCGCATGACGCTGGCCATCGCGATGCTCAAGCCGGGCGCGCGGGTGCAGGTGCCCGACTACGCCTATGGCGAATACGTCGCCGCGGCCCATGCGCTCGGGCTGCAGCCCTGGCGTGCCAGCGAGCTGCCTGGCGACGTGCCGCCCTATCTGATCTGGCACACCGAGCCGGGCAGTCCGGCCGGCGACGCCCTGCCGGCGCCTGACTTCGATCCGACCGACTCGGTGCTGGTGGTCGACCGTGCCTACGCGCCGCTGCGCCTGGACGGCGAGGCGCCGGCGCTGTCGCCGCATGCCTGGCAGCTGTGGTCGCCGAACAAGGCGCTCGGGCTGACGGGCGTGCGTGGCGCCTATGCGGTGGCGCCTGAGCGCAGCGCGGTCACGGCCGAGCTGGTCGACTGGCTGCACCAGCAGCTCGACCGGCTGGCGCCGTCCTGGCCGCTGGGCGCGCACGGCGTGGCGATGCTGAGCGCGTGGGCCAGCGACGAGGCCCAGTCCTGGGTGCGCGCCAGCCTGCACATCCTGCGCAGCTGGCGCCGTCAGCAGCTCGAGCTGTGCCATCGGCGCCTGGGCTGGACCTGCCGCGCCAGCGTCACGCCCTTCTATCTGGCGCGCTGGGGCCGCTGGGACGACCCGGTGCAGGCGCAGGAGGATCCCGCCCATCCGGTGCGGGTGCTGCCGGAGCTGCGTACGCTCGGGCTGAAGCTGCGCGACTGCAGCTCGATGGGGCTGCCGGGGTGGGTGCGCGTCAGCGTGCAGGCGCCGCCCTCGCAGCAGGCGCTGTCGCAGCTGTGGCGGCAGGTGATCGGCGAGTCGACCTTCGTGCCGACGGTGCGGCAGTCGGGCTTCCAGTCGCTGTCGACCTACTAGGACACAAGAACGATGACGGGCAAGGCCATCATGGTGCTGGGCACCACCAGCGGGGCGGGCAAGAGCTGGCTGGCCACCGCGCTGTGCCGCTGGTATGCGCGGCGCGGCCTGCGGGTGGCGCCCTTCAAGGCGCAGAACATGAGCAACAACGCGCGGGTCGTGCCGGCCCCCGACGGGCGTCTGGGCGAGATCGGCAGCGCGCAGTATTTCCAGGCGCTGGCCGCGCGCACCGTGCCCGAGGTGCGCCACAACCCGGTGCTGCTCAAGCCCGAGGCCGACACCCGCAGCCAGGTCGTGGTGATGGGCGAGGTGCGCCGCGACCTGGCCGAGGTGCCCTGGCGCCAGCGCAGCGAGGCGCTGTGGCCGCACGCGCGCCAGGCGCTGGCCGCGCTGCAGGCCGAGCATGACCTGGTCGTGATCGAGGGCGCGGGCTCGCCCGCCGAGATCAATCTGCACGCCAGCGACTACGTCAACATGCGCACCGCGCGCGCGGCCCAGGCCGCCTGCCTGCTGGTGACCGACATCGACCGCGGCGGCGCCTTCGCGCACCTCTACGGCACGCACCAGCTGCTGCCGCCCGACGAGCGCGCGCTGATCCGCGGCTTCGTGCTCAACCGCTTCCGCGGCGACGCGGGCCTGCTCTCGCCGGGGCCGGAGATGCTCGAGCAGCTCACCGGCGTGCCCACGCTGGCGGTGCTGCCGATGTGGCGCGAGCACGGCCTGCCCGAAGAAGACGGCGTCTTCGACGACCGCAGCACCGGTGGCGCCGCGGCGGCGCGCCCGCTGCGGGTGGCGGTGGTGGCCTATCCGCGCCTGAGCAACCTCGACGAGTTCCAGCCGCTGCGCAACCTGGCCGGCGTGCGGCTGAGCTGGGCGCGCCATCCGCATGATCTGGACGGCGTCGACTGGATCATCCTGCCCGGCTCCAAGCACACCGGCGCCGATCTGGCCTGGCTGCGCGCGCAGCGGCTCGATGCGGCGATCGCGCGCCATGCGGGCGCGGGCGGCGCGGTGCTGGGCATCTGCGGCGGCCTGCAGATGCTGGGCGAGGCGCTGGTCGACCTGCACGGCATCGACTCGCCCGGCGGCGAAAGCAACGGCCCCGGCCTGGGCCTGCTGCCGCTGGTGACGCTGTTCGAGCCCGACAAGCTGCTGGCGCCGACGCAGGCCACCTTCGCCGCGCTGTCGGGGCCGTGGGCCGCGCTCTCGGGCGTGCGCTTCGACGGCTACGAGATCCACCACGGCCGCACCGCGCCGCATGCCGATCTGCCCGCGCCCGCGGTGGCGCTGCGCAACGCCGCCGGCGAGGTGCTGGGCTGGCAGCAGGGCCCGGTGCTGGGCCTGTACGCGCACGGCCTGTTCGAGTCGCCGGCGGTGCTGCGCGCGCTGTTCGGTGCGCAGGTGCGCACGCTCGACGCCGTCTTCGACGGCCTGGCCGACTTCCTCGACCGCCATGTCGCGCCGGACACGCTGGACGCGCTGATCCGCTGATCCGCACCTTCCCTGTTTCCCCTGTCCCCCCGAGAAGCACCAAGGACAAGACCGATGACGATGGACCTTTCTTCCGCCCGCGCCGCCCTGGGCCGACTGCTCGATGTCGCCGACCTGCATGACGAGGCGCTGCAGACCCTGCAGGAGCGCGTGCAGCTCGCGCTCGACCGCAAGACCAAGCCGCAGGGCTCGCTGGGCCGGCTGGAGTCGCTGGCGCTGAAGCTGGCGCTGATCCAGGGCCGCGAGCGCCCGCAGCTCGAGCAGCCGCAGATGGTGGTGTTCGCCGCCGACCACGGCCTGGCCGCGCGCGGCGTCTCCGCCTTCCCGAGCGAGGTGACCTGGCAGATGGTCGAGAACTTCCTGGCCGGCGGCGCGGCGGTCAGCGTGCTGGCGCGCCAGCACGGGCTGGCGCTGTCGGTGGTCGACGCGGGCGTCAAGCACGAGTTCGCGCCGCGTCCGGGCCTGATCACCCGCAAGATCGGCTGGGGCACTGCCGACGCGCTGCAGGAGCCGGCGATGTCGCTGGCCGAATGCGTCGCGGCGATCGAGACCGGCGCCGGCGTGGTGCGCAGCCTGCCGGGCAATGCGCTGCTGCTGGGCGAGATGGGCATCGGCAACACCTCGGCGGCGGCGCTGCTGATGGCGCGGCTGACCGGCGAGTCGATCGACCGCTGCACCGGCCGCGGCACCGGCGTCGACGGCCCGGCGCTGGTGCGCAAGACCGAGATCCTGCGCCAGGTGCTGGCGCGCCATGCCGACGCGAGCGATGCGCTGGCCGCGCTGGCGGCGCTGGGCGGCTTCGAGATCGCGATGATGGTCGGCGCGGTGCTGCAGGCCGCGCAGGAGCGCCGCGTCATCGTCGTCGACGGCTTCATCGTCAGCAGCGCGGTGCTGGTGGCCTCGAGGCTGGCGCCGGCGGTGCTGCAGCGCTGCGTGTTCTCGCACCAGTCCGACGAGAGCGGCCACCGGCTGATGCTCGCCCGCCTGGAGGCCGAGCCGCTGCTGGCGCTGGGCCTGCGCCTGGGCGAGGGCTCGGGCGGCGCGCTGGCCTGGCCGCTGCTGGCGTCCGCCTGCCGCATCCTGGCCGAGATGGCCAGCTTCGAGTCCGCCGGGGTCAGCGACCAGCAAGGCTGACGACAGCGATGCCCCGCCTGCTCCACACCGCCGACTGGCAGATCGGCCGCCAGTTCAGCACCTTCCCGCCCGAGAGCGCCGTGCCGCTGATGGAGGCGCGGTTTGCCGCCGTCGAGCGGCTGGCGCGGCTCGCCACCGAGCACCGCGTGGACGCCGTGCTGGTGGCCGGCGACGTGTTCGATGCGCAGACGGTGTCCGAGCGCACGCTGCGGCGCCTGTTCAATGCGCTGGCGGCGCATGCGGGGCCGTGGGTGCTGCTGCCCGGCAACCACGACGCGGCGCTGAGCGAAAGCGTCTGGCGCCGGGCCGAGCGGCTGGGCCTGGTGCCGCCGAACGTGCACCTGGCGCTGCGGCCCGAGCCCCTCGTGCTGGCCGACGCGGGTGTGGTGGTGCTGCCGGCCCCGCTGACGCAGCGCCACACCCACGCCGACCTGACCGACTGGTTCGACCGCGCCGAGACACCCGCAGGACTGGCGCGCATCGGGCTGGCGCATGGCTGCGTGCAGGGGCTGCTGGCCGAGGACATCGACTCGCCCAACCCGCTCGCCCCCGACCGGGCCGAGCGGGCGCGGCTCGACTACCTCGCGCTGGGCGACTGGCACGGCTGTCGCCAGATCAACGAGCGCACCTGGTACAGCGGCACGCCCGAGCCCGACCGCCACAAGGACCGCGACAACGGCGCCGGGCACGCCTTGCGGGTGGACCTGGGGGAACCGGGCGGGGGAAGCGTGACCGCGCCGCAGGTCACGCGGCTGCCCGTCGGCCAGTACCGCTGGCGGCGGCTCGACCTGGTGCTGCAAGTGGAGAGCGACCTGGACGCGGGCCTGGACACGCTGGCGGCCCTGGACGCCGCCGACGTGGTGGACCTGCGCCTGGGCGGCCAGCTCGACCTCGCGGGCGAGCAGCGGCTGCTGGCGGCGCTGGCGCAGACCGAGGCGCGGGTGCGCCACCTCGACGTGGACCGCAGCGCGCTGCGGCTGGCGCCGACCGCCGACGACATCGCCGCGCTGCGGGCAGACGGCTACCTCGACACGCTGATCCGCGAGCTGCACGCCGCACAGCAGGACACGGGTGTGCCGCCCGAGGCGGGCCTCTCCCCCGAGATCGCCCGCGAGGCGCTGGCGCTGCTGGCCTCGGCGCTGGCCGAACGCCGCGCCGGCACAGGAGCCTGAGCCATGACCACCGCGCCGACCCTGCCCCTGCAGCTCACCTGCCTGCGCGTCGAGCAGTTCCGCCAGTTTCGTCAGCCCTTCGTGCTGCCCGACCTGCAGCCCGGCCTGAACCTGTTCACCGGCGCCAACGAGGCGGGCAAGAGCACGCTGGTGCGGGCCATCCGCGCCGCCTTCTTCGAGCGCCACCGCTCCAGCACCGTCGATGACCTGCGCCCGTGGAGCGAACCGGCCGCCGCGCCGACGGTCGAGCTGGAGTTCGTGCTTGACGGCGCCCCGGCCCGGCTAGTGAAGACCTTCCTGAAGAACAAGCGCTGCAGCCTGCAGCTGGGCGCGCAGCGGCTCGAGGGCGTCGAGGCGGAGGACCGGCTGGCCGACATCTTCGGCTTTGCCTTCGCGGGCAAGGGCGCCAGCAAGGCCGAGCACTGGGGCATTCCGGGCCTGCTGTGGATCGAGCAAGGCACCGGCCAGAACCTGCACGGCCCTGCCGAACACGCCCGCGAGCACCTGCACGACGCGCTGCAGGGCCTGATCCACGGCCGCGAGGCGGAGCAGGGCGCGGCGGCGCTGGCGGCGACCGATGGCGACGCGCTGCTCGGGCGTTTCCAGAAGGACCGCGAGCTGCTGCTGACCAGCACCGGTCGGCCGCGTGGCGAACTCTCGGCCGCGCAGGAGCAGATGACGGCGCAGGCGGCCCGCCTCGCCGCGCTGGACGAGCCCATCCGCACCTACCGCCAGCAGGTCGATCAGCTCGCCGCCGAACGCGCCGCGCAGCAGCAGGACGTGCTCGACCGGCCCGAGGAGGCGATGCGCCGCGAACTCCAGCACGCCGAGGCCGAGCGCGATCGGCTGGTGCAGATCGAGCGGGCGCTCGGCGATGACCGCGACCGGCTGGCCTCGCTGCAGGGTCAGCAGCGCCTGCTCGACCGGCAGCGCGACGACGCGGTGCAGCGGGAACGCGAGGTGCTGCGCCGCCGCGCCGCCCGCCAGGAGGCGGCACAGCGCGTCGAGCACGCCGAGGCGGCCCTGCGGCCCGCCCGCCAGCAGGCCGACCTCGCCCGCGCCCAGGCGGCGCAGGCCGAGGCCCGGCTGCAGCAGGTGCGCCAGCTCGCCCGAGGCGCGGCGCTGCGGGCGCAGCGCGACGCCGCTGCCCGGCAGGTGTCGCAGCAGCGCGAGCAGTGGCAGGACGCCGAAGCCGCCCAGCAGCGCCTGCTCGCCTTGCAGCAGCAGGCGGCCGGCTGCGCCATCACGGCCGCTCAGGTGGAGCAGTTGCGCGGGCTGGAGCGGGCCTGCCGCGACGCGAGCCTTCAGCGTGACGCGGCGGCCACGCGGCTCGGTTTCACGCTGGAGCCGGGGCGGTCGGTGGAGCAGGCGGGGTCGGACGGGCAGCCCGTGGACCGGCTCGATGGCAGCGGCGAGCGGCTGCTGCGGGCACCGACCTGGCTGCGCGTGCCCGGCGTGGGCACCTTCCACATCCAGCCGGGGGGCGAGGCGCTGACGGAGCGCGAGCGGGCGCACACGGCGGCGCAGCACGCCTTGCAGCAGGCGTTGCAGTCGCTCGGCCTGCCCGATCTGGCCGCCGCCGAGGTCCGGTGGCAGCGTCACAGCGTGTTGCAGACCGACCTGCGGCTGGCCGAGCAGGCGCTCACGCTGGCCTTGCCCAAGGGGCAGGGCGTCGAGGCGCTGCGGCTGGCGTTGCAGCAGGCCGAGGGTCGGTTGGCCGATCTGCCGATGCCGCCCGAGCCGGACGACGACGGACCTGCGCTGCCCACCGGGCCCGAAGCGGAGCAGGCGGCCCAGCTCGCGCAGGCCCTGGACCGCCAGCAGCAGGCCGCCCTCGCGCAGGCGATGCAGCAGCACGCGCTGGCCAGTGGCGAACTCGACGCCGCCACCCGCGAGCTGGCCGCCGCCGAGGCCACGCTGCACGACCCGGCTCGCCTGCAGCGCCAGCACGATGACGAGGTTCAGCGCCAGCGCCTGTCCGTCGAACAGGCCGAGCTGGCCACCCGCATCGAGCGCACCGGCGCGGTGCTGCGCGAGGCCCGCCCCGACATCGTGGCGCAGGACATCGAGCGCCTGAGCCGCAGCCTGCAGCAGCACGCCCAGGCGCAGCAGCAGCGCGAGGTCCGCATCGCCGCGCTCGACAGCGCCTTGCAGCAGGCCGGGGCGCAAGGGCTGGAGGAAAGCCGTGCCACGCTGGCGGGCGAACTGGCGCGCACGCAGCGCCGCCACGCCGAGCTGCGCCGCCGTGCCGATGCGCTCGACTGGCTCTGCGAGCGGCTCGCCATGCAGCGCCGCCAGACGCTGGCGCATCTGCAGGCCCCGCTGCAGCAGCACCTGCAGCACTACCTGCACCTGCTCTTCCCGAACGCCACGCTGGCGCTCAGCGAGCGGTTGCTGCCGACCGCGCTGAGCCGGCCCGGCCTGCCGGTGGGCGACAGCGGCGAGTTCGAGGCGCTGAGCTTCGGCGCGCGCGAGCAGTTGGGCCTGATCGTGCGCTTCGCCTACGCCGACCTGCTGCGCGAGGCCGGGCGGCCGACGCTGCTGATCCTCGACGACGTGCTGGTCCACAGCGACGCGGGCCGGCTGGCGCAGATGAAGCGCGTGCTGTTCGACGTGGCGCGGCGCCACCAGGTGCTGCTGTTCACCTGCCACCCCGAGCTGTGGCGCGACCTGGGCGTGCCGGCGCGCGCGCTGGAGCACCTGCGCGGGGGTGTGGCGTGATGCGGGCGGTGCTGCACGAGCTGCGTCTGTTCTTCGTGGCGCTGCAGTTCTTCACCCGCGTGCCGGTGCCGGCCTGGGTCGGCTGGTCACCGGAGTGGATGCACGCCAGTTCGCGCCATTACCCGCTGGTCGGGCTGTGCGTCGGCGCGGTCGGCGCGGCGGTGCTGCTGGGCGCGGCCGGGCTGTGGCCGCTGTCGGTGGCGGTGGGCCTGTCGATGGCGGCCACCGTCTGGATGACCGGCGGCTTCCACGAGGACGGCCTGGCCGACACCTGCGACGGCCTGGGCGGCAGCGTCAGCCGTGAGCGCGCGCTGACGATCATGAAGGACTCGCGCCTGGGCAGCTACGGCGCGCTTGGCCTGGTCGGCGTGCTGGGGCTGAAGGCCGCGGCGCTGCACGGGCTGGCCGCGCACGATCTGGCCAGCGCTGCGCTGGCGACCGTCTGGGCGCACGGCCTGTCGCGGGTCGCGCCGGTGCTGCTGCTGCGCGCGCTGCCCTATGCGGGCGATCCGGAACACGCCAAGGCCAAGCCGATGGCCCAGCAGATCTCCGGCGGCGGCCTGGGCTGGGTGATCGGGGTGGCGCTGGCGCTGTGCGCGGGCGTGGCCGCGTGGGTCGGCGCGCAGCCCGTGCTGGCCGGGGCTGGCGCCATGGCCGCGATGACGGTCTGGTGCGCGCGCTGGTACCGGCAGCGCCTGGGCGGCTACACCGGCGACACGCTGGGCGCCTCGCAGCAGCTCGGCGAGGTCGCCGGCCTGCTGGGCTGGCTGGCGGTGCTGGGCGTGGCCTGACGGGGAATGGCATGAACGAGCTGCACATCCTGCACATCTGGCGCCACCCGAAGCCGATCGGCGCCGCTGGCCGCTGCCTGGGACGCACCGACCTGCCGGTCGATCCGCGCAAGGCCCGCCGCCTGGCGCACCGCATCCGCCAGCACGCGCGCCGCCA
>JBJOPV010000069.1:0-16262 GCA_046050625.1 Pseudomonadota bacterium | reverse complement strand
CGGCGAGGAGCGCGACCAGCCGGTGCTGCCGGCGCTGTGCACCAACGACGAGATGCTGGAGCTGCAGGCGGTGCTGTCGGGCCGGGTGATCGGGCAGATCGCCGGCGTGACCGCGGCGCCCCACATTCGCGCTGGCCGGCTGGTGCCGCTGCTGGTCGAGCTGATGCCCGACCGCTACAGCTACTTCGTCTACTACGGCAGCCGCAGTGCCCAGCCTGTGCGGGTGCGCGCCTTCATCGACCTGGCGATCGAGCGGCTGTCGGCGCCGGGCGAGCATGTGCTCGACGCACAGGAGCTGCGTGCCGCGCAGGCCCGCGGCGGGAGGGCCTGAGCTGGGGGCGGCCGTCCGCTCACAGGTCCAGCACCAGCCGTGACGATTTCGCCCGCGAGCAGCACGGCAGGAACTGATCGCCCGCGGCCTGCTCCTCGGGCGTGAGGTACTGGTCGCGGTGGTCGGGCTCGCCGGAGATCACCCGCGTCAGGCAGGTGCCGCAGACGCCCTCGCCGCAGGAGGTGAGGATCTCGATGCCCTCGGCGCCGAGCGCCTCGACCACCGTCTGGTCGGCGCGCACGCTGATGACGCGGCCGCTGTGCGCCAGCTCCACCTCGAAGGCCTCGTCCTCCTCGACCGGGCCGCCGTTGCCCCCTTCCTGCGCCGGATCGGCCGCGAAGCGCTCCCAGTGCAGGCGCGACTCGGGCCAGCCCTGGCGGCGCGCCTCGGCCAGCGCCGCGTCGATCAGGCCCGCCGGCCCGCAGACCTGCAGCGCCGTGTCCGGCGGCTGCGCGGCCAGGAGCGCGGGCAGGTCCAGGCGCTGCGCCGGCTCGCCGTCGTCCAGGTGCACGACCGCATCAGTCGCGCCCGGCAGATCGCGCAGGCCCGCGCCGAAGGGTACCCGCGCCGCCGAGCGGCAGGCCAGGTGCAGCGCGAACGGCCGCGGGCCTTGGGCCAGCACCGCCGCCATCGACAGCAGCGGCGTCAGCCCGATGCCGCCGGCCAGCAGCAGCACCCGGGGCGCCTGCGCATCCAGCGGGAAGCGCGCCTTGGGCGGACCGATCTGCAGCCGCGTCCACGGCAGCAGCAGGTCGTGCACCGCCACCGAGCCGCCGCGCGACGCGGGCTCGCGCAGCACCGCGATGCGGTAGCGGCGCCGGTCGGCCGGGTCGCCGTAGAGCGAGTACGGCCGGATCATGCCGCCGGGCAGGAACAGCTCGATGTGCGCGCCGGCCTCGAAGGCCGGCAGCTCGCCGCCCTCGTCGTCGACCAGATCGAGCGCGACGATGTCGTGCGCGATGCGCTCGCGCCGCTCGACGCGCACCCAGCGCCGGGCGGGGGTCGGGGCGCCGCTCATGCGCGCTCCGCCGCGACCAGGCGCTCGATCACGCGCCGGGCCTGCACGCCGCCGGCGTCGATGTTGAGCATCAGCAGGCGCCGCTCGGGGTGCTGCTGCAGGTTGAGCTGCTGGCGCTCGAGCATCTCGCGGTCCTCGGCGAAGATGCGGCCCTGGCCCTCGCGGATGGAGGCGGTCAGCTCGGCGTCCTCGCTGCGGAAGCGCCGCGCCATGCCCCAGAAATACCAGATGCTTGTCTCGGTCTCGGGCGTGATGAAGTCGGTCACCACCGAGGACGCCTTGGCTTCGGTCGGCGCGTCGAAGCCGCCCTGTCCGGCCAGCGCCACGCCGACGTCGATCAGGATCTGGCTCGGCGGCAGGAAGCGGCAGATCTGCCAGCGGTCCACCGGCGCGCTGTCGTCCAGGCCGTTGGCGCGCATCGCCATCTTCCAGAACGGTGGTGCCTGGATGCCGTTCATGAAGCGGCTGGTGATGACCTGGTCGCCCTCGGTGCGGGTGCTGCAGGGCGTCTCGTCGATCTCGGGCTGGCCGATGCTGGTGGCGTGCACATAGGTCTCGTGCGTCAGGTCCATCAGGTTGTCGATCATCAGCCGGTAGTCGCAGGCGATGTGGTAAAGCCCGCCGCCGTGCGCCCAGTCCGGCTCGTCGACCCAGGGCAGCCGGGGCAACGGCGTGTTCTCGGCCTGCGCGATCTCGCCCGGCCAGACCCAGATGTAGCCGCCGTGCTCGCGCACCGCGAAGCGCTTCAGGCAGGGGAAGCCGCGCACCCGCTGGCCGGGCATCGCCACCGTGCGGCCGTCGCCGCCCATCTCCAGGCCGTGGTAGCCGCAGACCAGCCGGCCGTCGCAGACCCGGCCCAGCGACAGCGGCGCGCCACGGTGCGGGCAGAAGTCCTCGACCGCCGCGACCCGGCCGTCGGCCTCGCGCCAGAAGACCAGCGCCTCGCCGCAGATGCGGCGCCCCAGCGGTCGGCCCTCGATCTCGTCGGGCGTGGCGGCCACATACCAGGCGTTCTTCGGATACATCGTGCTGCGCTCCTGATCGTTGTCGATCACCATGATTCAGTATGCTGAATGATGAATCCTGGGGCCCTCAGGACTGATCGTGGTTTACCCGGAATCTGGCGCCGTCAGTCGCTTGCGGGCAGCTCGGGCATCGGTTCGCGCACCGGCACCGCGCTGGCCAGCAGCTTGCGCAGCAGCCGCATCAGCTCTTGCTGCTCGCCGGGCTCGAGCACGTTCATCAGCATCGCCTGCATGGTCACCATCGGCGCGCGCAGGCCGGCCAGCAGCGCCTGGCCCTCGGGCGTCAGGTAGAGCGCACGCTGGCGCCGCGCCAGCAGCTCGCGCACGATCCAGCCCTTGCGCTCCAGACGCACCGCGGTCTCGGCGGTGGTCGAGGTGTCGAGCGCGATTTCGGCGGCCAGCGTCACCTGGTCGATGCCGGGCCGGGCCTGCAGCGCGCGCAGCACCGCGTACTGCACCGGCGTGACATCGCGGCCGAGGTTCTCGTGGAACAGCGCCACCGCCAGCTGGTGCACACGGCGGATCAGGTGGCCGGCCTGGTCGGTCAGCGCGATGTCGTCGGCAGGGCCGTCGGCAGGGAAATCGGGATTCGGCATCGTCATGGCGGCTGCCACTCTAGCCCAGTCGCATGGCCGGCATCCTGGACTTCAGCCGGGCCTGCTCGATCGCGGGCATGCTGCCCTCGATCCAGTCCGCGAGATCCTGCACGCGTTCGGCCACTTCGCGGCCCATGGGCGTCAGGCTGTACTCCACGTGTGGCGGTACCACCGGATGCGCCACGCGCAGCACGATCGCGTCGGCCTCCAGCGCCTGCAGTGTCTGCGCCAGCATCTTCTCGCTGACGCCGCCGATGACGCGGCGCAGGTCGCTGAAGCGGTGCGTGCCCCGGCGCAGCGCCACCAGCACCAGCACGCCCCAGCGGCTGGTCACATGGCGCAGCACCTCGCGCGAGGGGCAGGCCTCGGCAAACAGGTCGCCGCGCAGCAGCGGCTCGTCGCTTGTCGACATCGTCACTTACCTTTTCGTATGTACTTACGGAAAGTTAGCTTGAAAGGCACCATGGCGTCCATCGATTCCTTGGAGAAACTCATGATCGTCATCACCGGTTCCACCGGCCAGCTCGGCCGCCTTGTCATCCAGTCGCTGCTCGAGCGCGGCGCCTCGCCGGCGTCGCTGGTCGCGGCGGTGCGCCAGCCGTCACGCGCCGCCGATCTGGCCGCGCTGGGCGTGCAGGTGCGCCAGGCCGACTACGAGCAGCCCGAGACGCTGCGGGCTGCCTTCGCCGGCGCCGAGAAGGTGCTGCTGATCTCGTCGAACGCGCTGGGCCAGCGCACCGCCCAGCACCGGGCGGTGATCGACGCAGCTCGCGAGGCCGGCGTGGCCCTGCTGGCCTACACCAGCGTGCTGCGCGCCGACACCTCCGAGCTGGGCCTGGCCGGCGAGCACCGCGAGACCGAGGCGCTGATCGTCGCCTCCGGCTTGCCACATGTGCTGCTGCGCAACGGCTGGTATACCGAGAACTATCTGGCCAGCGTGCCGGCGGCGCTGCAGCATGGCGTCTTCCTGGGCAGCGCCGGCCCGGGCCGCATCGCGGCCGCTGCACGCGCCGACTATGCCGCCGCCGCTGCCGCGGTGCTGCTGGCCCCGGTGGCCGAGCAGGCTGGCCGGGTGCATGAGCTGGCCGGCGCGCCCGCCTGGACGCTGGCCGAGTTCGCCGCCGAACTCAGCCGCCTGAGCGGCCGCAGCATTCCCTACCAGGATCTGCCGCCGGCCGAGTACCAGGGCATCCTGGCTGGCGCGGGCCTGCCGGAGCCGCTGGCCGCGCTGCTGGCCGATTCGGACGCCTGCGCCGCGCGCGGTGCGCTCGACGGCAGCGACGCGGCACTGCAGGCGCTGATCGGCCGTCCTGCCACGCCCTGGGCTGTTCAGCTCGCCGCGGCGCTGGCCGCCTGATCGGGCCGGGCCAGCACCTTGCCGGGATTCAGCAGGCCCTGCGGGTCGAGCGCGGCCTTGATGCGCGCCATCAGCCGCAGCTCCTGCGCGCTCTTGTAGCGCGCGACCTCGGCGATCTTGAGCTGGCCCACGCCATGCTCGGCGCTGACCGAGCCGCCCAGCGCATGCACCGCGTCATGCACGCAGGCATAGATCTCGTCCTGCCGGGCGGCGAGCGCCGCGTCGTCGAAGCCGGGGCCGCTCAGCACGTTGTAGTGCAGGTTGCCGTCGCCCAGGTGGCCGAAGGGCATGACGCGCAGGCCGGGAAAACGCGCGGCCAGCCGCGCACCGGTCTCGCGCACGAACTGCGGGATGCGCGAGATCGGCAGCGCCACGTCGTGCTTCAGGCTGCGCTCGGCCTGGGCCTGCGCCAGCGTGATGCTCTCGCGCAGGTGCCAGAGCGCGCGCCCGTGCGCCAGGCTTTCGGCGATGACCGCGTCCAGCGCCTCGCCGGCCTCCAGCGCCGAGCCCAGCACCGCCTCGAAGCGCTCGCGGCCGTGCTGCTCGCTCTCGGCGTCGGACATCTCCAGCAGCGCGAACCAGGGCGCCTGCGCGCCCTCGCCGGTGAAGGGCAGGCGCTGCGGCGGAAAGGTGCGGGCGACCAGGGCCAGGCCGTCGGCCGACATCAGCTCGAAGCCGGTCAGCGCCGCGCCGAAGCCCGAGCGCGCGCGCGACAGCAGGGCCAGCGCCGATTCGAGGTCCGGCACCGCCAGCATCGCGGTGCAGCGCGCCGCCGGCAGCGGGTGCAGCTTCAGCGTCGCCGCGGTGATGAGGCCCAGCGTGCCCTCGCTGCCGATGTAGAGGTCGCGCAGGTCGTAGCCGGTGTTGTCCTTGCGCAGCCCGCGCAGGCCGTACCAGACCTCGCCCTCGGCGTCGACCACCTCCAGGCCCAGGCAAAGCTCGCGCATGTTGCCGTAGCGCAGCACCTGCGTGCCACCGGCATTGGTCGCCAGGTTGCCGCCGATCGTGCAGCTGCCCTCGGCCGCCAGGCTCAAGGGGAAGAGCCGCCCGGCCGCCTGCGCGGCCTGCTGCACCATCTGCAGCCGGCAGCCGGCCTCGACCGTCATCGAGTCGTTGTCGGTGTCGATCTCGCGGATGCGGTCGAGCCGCGTCAGCAGCAGCACGATGGCGCGGCCGCTGGCGTCGGGCGTGGCGCCGCCGCACAGGCCGGTGTTGCCGCCCTGCGGCACGATCGGCACGCCGGCGGCCGCACAGCAGCGCACCACCGCCGCCACCTCGGCCGTGCTGCCCGGTCGCACCACCGCGCGCGCGGCACCGCGGAAATGGCCGCGCCAGTCGGTCAGGAACGGCGCGGCCGCCTCGCCGCTCAGCACCTGGGTGGTGCCGACGAGGGCGCGCAGGCTCGGCAGGAAGTCGTCGTGGCTCATCGGATCGGATGCATGTCGGGTGAATGTCGGGTGAGTTTCAGTGGCTGGCGATCAGGCCGCCGTCGACCCGCAGCTGCGAGCCGGTGATGTAGGAGGCGCCGGCGCTGGCCAGGAAGGCCACCGCGTGGGCGAACTCGGCCGGCGTGCCGGTACGCCCGGCCGGAATCGTGGCGCGGCTGGCCGCCTCGACCTCGGCCAGCGTGCGGCCCTCGCGCTGCGCCTTCGCGCCGTCGAGCACCGTCAGCCGCGGCGTGGCGATGCGCCCGGGAATGACGATGTTGACCGTCACGCCCTCGGCGGCGACCTCGCGCGCGAGCGTCTTGGACCAGCCCACCAGCGCCATGCGCAGCGCGTTCGACAGCGCCAGGTTGGGGATCGGCGCCACCGTGCCGGAGGAGGTGCTGGTGATGATGCGGCCCCAGCCGCGCGCGCGCATGCCCGGCAGCACGCCCGCGGTGATCGCCATCACCGAGGCCACCATCGCGCGGAACTGCGCCTCGAGCTGCGCGGCGTCGAAATGGCTGGCCGGCGTCGGCGGCGGGCCGCCGGTGTTGTTGAACAGGATGTCGATCGGGCCGGCCTCGGCCTCGATCGCGGCCAGATGGCCGGCCACCGCGTCCAGATCGCCGAGGTCCCAGACGCGGGTGGCGGCGCTGGCGCCGATCGCCTGCAGCCGCGCCAGCGTGGCCTGCAGCGGGCCGGCGCTGCGCCCGGCCGCGACGACGCGCACGCCCTCGCGCGCCAGCGCTTCGCAGACCGCCGCGCCCAGGCCGCCGCCCGCGCCGAGAACGAGCGCGGTGCGCCCGGAAATGCCGTAGTCCATGATGTGTGTGGGCGTCAACGCGCCTTGCGTTTCTCAGTCCGTCATGATGCCGCTCTCGCGCACCAGCCGCTGCCAGCGGGTGATCTCCCGCGCCAGCAGTTGCGCGTGCGCCTCGGCGCCGGCCGGGGGCAGGGTCAGGCCTTCGGCGTGCATCGCGCGCTGCATCTCGGCCGAGGCCATCACCCGGCGCAGGGCTGCTTCCAGGCGCTCGACCACCGGCGCTGGCGTGCCGCGCGCCACCATCAGGCCGGACCAGCTCAGCACCTCGAAGCCGGGCAGACCGCTTTCGGCCAGCGTCGGTACCTCGGGCAGCAGCGGATGGCGCTGTGCGCTGCTGACAGCCAGCGCACGCACCCGACGCGCACGCAGGTCGGCCATGGCGCTGTCGAGATTGACGAACAGCAGGCCCACCCGGCCATCGACCAGATCCTGCAGCAGCCGCCCGCCGCCCCGGTAGGGCTGGCCGGCCAGTGGCAGCACGGTGCAGCCGGGCTGGGTCATCGGGCAGCGGGCCGCCTCGCGGCGCAGCAGCTCCGTCGCCATGTGGCCGGACGAGGCCGGCGTGTAGGCGTACTGGATCTGTCCGGGCCGCCGGCGTGCTTCGGCGATCAGGTCCTCGAGATGGCGCAGCGGCGAATCGGCCCGCACCAGCAGCACATTGGCACCGACATGCAGCAGCCCCAGCGCGATGAGGTCGCGGCGCGAGTCGTAGCTGGGCGGCGAGGGCAAGGCGTGCGCGATGGCGTTCTGGCCGATGCCGCCCAGAATCAGGGTGCGGCCGTCGGCTGGCTGGCGCAGGGCCTGTGCCACGCCGACGCTGCCCCCCGCGCCACCGATGTTGTCGACCAGGATGCGCTGGCCGATCTCGCGGCCCAGCAGATCGGCCAGGCGCCGGCCAATGCGGTCACTGGTGCCGCCGACCGGAAAGGGCACGATCAGGCGCATCGGCTCGTGCTCTGGCCCGCCGATCTGTTCGCCCTGGGGCTGCGCACGCACCCTCGCTGTCGCCAGGGGCGACAGCAGCAGGGACAGCGTGAGCAGGTTCAGACAGGGACGGCGGCGCACGACCAGCTTCGGCAGGTGAAACCGGCCGATGCTAGTCTGAACCGAGGCGTACCGATTCGGCCATCCGGGGGGCGCAGTGGCAACAGACCGCCGCCCGGCGTGGGGGTGTCAGACTGCCTCGGGCATTCCGCTGCGCAGCGAGCGGGTGATCGCCAGGCCGATGCGGGTGGCCTCCAGCGCGTCCGACAGCGTGAGCGTCAGCGCGCGCTCGCCGCGGCAGGCGGCCACGAAGTCGACCATCTCCAGCGCGAAGGCCTCGCGGAAGCGCTCGAAGAAGTCGGGCAGCACGTCGTGGTGCACGCCCAGCGCGCTGCGCCGCTCGGTGCGGTCGCGCGCCGCGCCGAAGCCCACCTGCAGTGTGCCCTCGGTGCCGATGACCTCGGTGGTGGTCTCGTGGCCGTGCGGCAGCGTGCGGCTGGCGTAGAACACCGCGCGGGCGCCGCCCTCGAACTCGACGATGGCCAGGCCGTTGTCGACGTCGCCGCAGTCGGCCAGGCCGGGGTGCAGCGCGATGGTGCCGCTGGCGAAGGCCCGCAGCGCCTTCGGCCGGCCCAGCATCCAGCGCGCCAGGTCGATGTCATGGACGCTGCAGTCCATGAAGATGCCGCCCGAGGTCGGCGCGAAGCGCACGAAGAAGCCCTGCGGATCGTTCTGGTCGCAGGTCTGCGAGCGCACCAGGAAAGGCCGGCCGATGCGGCCCGCCTCGATGTCCTCGGCGGCGCGGCGGTAGCTCGGGTCGAAGCGGCGCACGAAGCCCACCATCGCGATCTGCTGCGGGTGCTCGGCGGCGACCGCCAGCACGCGCTCGCAGTCCTCGACGTTCAGGGCCAGCGGCTTTTCGACGAAGACATGCTTGCCCGCGCGCAGCGCCGCGATGGTCTGGTCGGCATGCAGCGAGGTGGGCGTCACCAGCACCACCGCGTCGATGGCGGGGTCGTTGACGAAGGCCTCGAAGTCGGCGTGCAGGTGCTCGGGCGCGATGCCGAACTCGGTGGCCGCCAGCTCCAGCTCGGCGGCGACCGGGCTGCAGGCCGCGACCAGATCGACATGACGGGTCGAGAAGGCCAGCGCCTCGGCGTGGCGGCGGCCCAGCCGGCCGAGGCCGGCGATGCCCACGCGCAGGCGGCCGGGCGTGGGCGAAGTGGACGTGCTTGGGGTCATGGTGGTTCTCTCCGAATCAGAGCTGGACCGGCTGGCCGCTGGCGGCGCTCTCGGCGGCGGCATCCGCCAGGATCTGCGCCTTCACGCCGTCATGCACCGTGGTGCGGAAGGCCGCGCCGGTCTGCAGGCATTCGAAGAAGTGCTCGATCTCCAGGCGGTAGGCGGCGGCGTAGCGCTGCAGGAAGAAGGCCTCCGGCTTGTCGGCCTTGATGCCGCTGGCGTCCCACTGGCGCACTTCGCTGGGCGCGTGGTTGCCGGCCTGCAGCATGCCGGCGGAGCCCAGCACCTCGAAGCGCTGGTCGTAGCCGTAGGCGGCGCGGCGGGTGGTGTTGATCTGGCAGAGGCGGCCCTGCTTCGTGCGGATCGTCACCGCGGTCGAGTCGAAGTCGCCGGCGGTGCCCACGGCCGGATCGGTCAGCACCGAGCCGGTGGCGCTGAGCCACGCGGCCTCGTCGCCGTCGCCACAGAGGATCCAGCGGAACACGTCGAAGTCGTGGATCAGCATGTCGCGGAAGATGCCGCCCGAGGCCTTGATGTAGTCCACCGGCGGCGCGCCCGGGTCACGGCTGGTGATGACCAGCATCTCGGGGTTGCCGATCTCGCCGGCGTCGATGCGGCGGCGCACCTCGTTGAAGGTCGGGTCGAAGCGGCGCTGGAAGCCGATCATGCAGGCCACGCCGGCGGCGCGCACCTTCTCGCCGCACTCGACCGCGCGCGGCACCGACAGGTCGACCGGCTTCTCGCAGAAGATGTGCTTGCCGGCGGCCGCGGCGCGGGTGATCAGGTCGGAGTGCGTCGTGGTCGGCGAGCCGATGACCACTGCGTCGATCGAGGGGTCGAGCAGCGCGTCGTCCATCGTCGCGACCTGCGCGCCGAGCTGCTGCGCGAGCTGCGCGGCGTTGTCGCCGAACGGGTCGCAGACGTACTTGAGGCTGACGCCGGGCAGACGGGCGAGGTTGCCGGCGTGGATGCGGCCGATGCGGCCGGCGCCGAAGACGGCGACATTCTTCATGGATGGATCTCCGGGGGCGGAACAGGACAGAGACGGGTCGGCGGAGGGCACCGGTGCGTGGCTGATGGCTCAGGACCGTGTGCGTTGCGGGTGACTATAGCGGTGAAGTCCCGGTAATGAAAATGAATTTTCATTGGTGTTTTCTATTGAAAAAGTGTTTCGTGTCTCGCTGGAAATGCTGGTGACCATTTAGGGTCAATGCAAGGCGCTCGCATGGCGATCGCGGCTTCTAGAGTGCGTTCCGACCCCAACGCAAGGAGACTGTCCATGAGCACCCCGATCCACTTCGCCATCAACCGCATCAGCGCCCCGCGTCTTGGCTTTGCCGAATTCGCCGCGATGTCGCGCCGCCTGGGCGTGAGCGCCATCGAGATCCGCAACGACCTGCCCGGCGTCGAGCTGCGCGACGGCATGCCCGCCAGCGACGTCGGTGCGATCGCCAAGGCCCACGGCCTGACCATCCGCTCGATCAACGCGCTCTACCCCTTCGACGTCTTCAACGCCGAGCGCGCCGCGCAGGCCACCGAGCTGGCCCGCTACGCCCAGGCCTGCGGCGCCGAGGCGCTGGTGATGTGCCCGCTCAACAGCCTGGACGACCGCCGCAGCACCGAGGAGCGCTACGCCGATCTGGTCGCTGCGCTGCGCGGCCTGCGCCCGATCCTGCAGGCGCACGGCCTGGTCGGTCTGGTCGAGCCGCTGGGCTTCGAGGAATGCTCGCTGCGCCACAAGTCGGTGGCGGTGCGCGCGATCGAGGAGGTCGGCCATGACGGCACCTTCCTGCTGGTGCACGACACCTTCCATCACCATCTGGCCGGCGAAGACGCCTTCTACCCCGAGTACACCGGCCTGGTGCATGTCTCCGGCGTCGAGGACGGCGGCCTGGGCGTGAACCAGATGCGCGACGGCCACCGCGTGCTGGTCGGCCAGGACGACCGCCTGGGCAACCTGCCGCAGCTGCGCCGCCTGATCGACCTGGGCTACACCGGCTTCGTCTCCTTCGAGCCCTTCGCCGAGTCGGTGGCCGCCGCCACCGACATCGAGGCGCAGCTCGCCGCCAGCATGGCGCACATCCGCGACGGCGTCGCCGCGCTTGCCGTCACCGCCTGAGTCGTGGCATGAAGGCGGGATGAGCGTGCCTTCACCCTCCCCTGCCTTGACTTCTGCGCCGCGCCGCAAGCGCAGCGCGCGCTTCGTCGAGATCGCCGCCGCCGCGGGCGTAGCGAGACCACCGTCAACCGCGTGCTCAACGAGCGCGGCAGCGTCTCGCCCGAGACCCGCGCGCGGGTGATCGCGGCCGCCCGCCAGCTCGGCGTGCCGCGCGTGCTGCCCGACCCGCGCCATGGCCTGACCCGCTTCGACGTGGTGATGGCGCGCAGCACCACGCCCTACGCGCACCGGCTCGACCTGGCGCTGCAGCGCATCCAGCAGATGCTGGACCCGCGCATCCTGATCCACCGGCACATCGTCGATGGCGACGACGAGCGCCGGGTGCTGGAGCTGCTGGCCGGCAGCACCCACCGGCGTGACGGCCTGATCGTGGCGCTGCGCGACAGCCCGGCGGTGCGCGCGGCGCTGCAGCAGCAGCTCGCGCGCGGCGTGCCGGTGGTGGCGCTGATGAGCGGCATCGGCGCGCTCGAGGGCGTGCGCTATGCCGGCATCGACAATCTCGCCGCCGGGCGCACCGCCGGGCATTTCCTGGCCCGGCTGGCACGGCGCCTGCCTGGGCGGGT
Organism: Pseudomonadota bacterium; assembly: GCA_046050625.1. Classification (GTDB taxonomy): domain Bacteria; phylum Pseudomonadota; class Gammaproteobacteria; order Burkholderiales; family Burkholderiaceae_C; genus Sphaerotilus. Next base: position 4,717 of record JBJOPV010000069.1, on the reverse strand, counting down.
GCTGATGCTGACCAACCGGCTGGATTTCCGCGCCCACGCCGAGCGGGTGCGTGGCTGTCAACAGGCACTGGCCGAGCGCCAGCCGCAGCTGCAGGCGCTGGCCCCGGTGGAGTGCGGCGACGATCCCGCGCTGGGTCGGATCGCGCTGGAGGCGGCATGGCATCGCGCCCGCCTCGACGGCGTGCCGCTGGTCGGGCTCTATCACAGCGGCGCCGGCTCGGACGGCTTGGCGCGGGTGCTGCGCCAGCTCACGCCGCTGGAGCGCCCGGTCTGGATCGGCCACGAGCTCAGCGACGAGCACCGCCCGCTGCTGCGCCTGGGGCTGATGGACCTGGTGATCGACCAGGACCCGGACGGCCAGGTCGCCGCCAGCCTGCACCATCTGCTGCACGCCACCGGCCATGTCGAGCAGCCCGGCCCCGGCGCCCCCAACGAGTTCCGCCTGTTCGGCCCGGAGAACCTGCCCGGCGAAGGCAGCTATCTGGACGCGCCGCTGAAGGCGCCGGTCGAGCGGCTTCAGGCCAGCGGGTCGGTGCCGCCGCGCGCGGCCAGCGTCGTCGGCCGGTAGGACAGCTCCAGCCGGAAGGCCAGCGCGACGAACAGGCTCTGCGCCAGGCCCATCGTCGCGGTCAGCGAGCGGAAGCCGAAGGTGGCGCTGTCCTGCACCAGCAGCGTCGCGGCGGCTTCGCGCGCCAGCGGACTCATGCGGCTGTCGGTGATCGCGATCAGCTGCGCGCCGCGCGCGACCGCCTGCTGCGCCACCTGCATCGTCTCCTCGGCGTAGGGCGCATAGGAGATCGCGATCATCACGTCGCCCGGGCGCACCGAGCGCATCTGGCCCTCATGCATGCTGCCCAGCGCGGTCACCAGGCCGATGCGCTTGTCGGTGTGCTGCAGCGCGTAGTCGAGGTAGACCGCGGCGGGGAAGGAGCGCCGAGAGCCGGCGATCCAGATCGCGTCGGCCTGCACCATCAGGTCGACCGCCCGCGAGAAGGCCTCCTCGTCGAGCGCCTGCTGCAGCTCCTGCATGCCGGCGATGCTGCCGCGCAGGAACTCGTGCGCGATCTCCGCCTCGCTCAGGCTGCCCGAGCCGGACTCGATGACATCGCGCAGCCGGCGGCTGTAGTTGCGGCTCGGCGCGATCTGCTCGGACAGGCCCTGGCGGAAGAGCTTCTGCATCTCGGTGAAGCCGCTGAAGCCGAAGTGCTTGGCGAAGCGCACCACCGCCGAGGGCTGCACCCCGCACTGCGCCGCCACGTCCTGGATGCCTTCGAGCCCGAGGTGGTCGCGGTGCGCCTCGACATGGCGGGCAATCAGCTTGAGCTGGCGGCTGAGGTGCTCGTACTCCGCGGTGATGCGGTGCAGGAAGGCAGCCACGTCGGTCGGCGGTGGCATCGGGGCGGCAGTCATGGTCTCGGGACTTTCTTCGTCGGAGTGCATCGATGTGGCATCGTCCTCAATCTGGCACCGGAATAGAACGAGGATTTCCCTTGGTGGCCAGTGTGGAAACGGTTTTCTTTTTGAGGGCAGGCCAAGATCATGGCGGGGCTCTTGGCCGGCGCCACCAGCCCCCTCACACATCGGCCACGCTGTGCGTGGTGAAGGGCAGCAGCGACTGCACCTTGCCGCGGGGCGCGTCGGCCGCCAGCGCGTCGTGCATGTCCTGCACCAGCCGCAGCGCGATCCAGTCGCGCGGGTGCGACAGCACCAGCGTGGCATGGCCGTCGAGCAGCGCCTGGCGGGTGATGTCGGTCAGGTCGTGGCAGACCGTCTGCAGACCCGGCGGGCGCTGCTGGCCGGCCAGCCCGCGCAGCACCCCCTCGATGCCGCCGCCTGCCACATAGACCCCGACCAGATCGGGATGGCGGTGCAGCAGCTCCAGCGTGGCCTGCTCGGCCAGCGCCACGCTCTCCAGGCTGACCAGCGTCTCCAGGATGCGGAAGTCCGGCGCGTTCTCGCGCAGCCAGGCGCGGAAGCTGGCCTCGCACTGCTCCTGGCACAGGTAGCGGTGGCTGCCCAGGATCAGCCCGATCGGGCCGGGCTGGCGGCACAGCCGCGCCACCGCCCAGGCGGCGGTGCGCCCGACCTTGCGATGGTCGATGCCCACATGCCCGGCCAGCTCCGGCGAGGGCAGGTCCGAGATCAGCGCGAAGACCGGCGTGCCGCGGGCGCTGGCGGTCGTGATCGCCGCGGCGATGCGCGGATGCTCGGCCGCCACCAGTGCCACCGCGTCGCAGCCCTGCGCCAGCTCCAGCAGCGCCTCGGCCACCCGCTCGGGCGAGAGGTCGGCCAGGTGGACCACCCGCGCCTCGGCCTGGCTGGCGCGGGCCGCGCCCTCCAGCTCGCGGCCCAGCTCGCGGTAGAAGCCGATCGCCCGGTCCTGCAGCAGAAAGCCCAGACGGCGCCGGGCCGCGGGCTCGGCCAGCCGGCGGCGGATCAGCGCGGTGCGGTGGAATCCCAGCCGCTCGGCCGCCGCCAGCACCCGCTGCGCGGTGTCCTCTCGCACCGGCGCGCGCCGGTTGATCACCCGGTCCACGGTCGCCACGCCCACGCCGGCCTCGTGGGCCACGTCGTTCATCGTCGGCGCGGCGGTGTCGCGCGGCAGGGCGGATTTCATGATGGATCTATCAAGCCAGTCGAGGGTGTGAATGATAGATGCCGATGCGAACCGCAGGCCGCCATCTTCCTTGTCTCCAGAGGAAAAAGAAGAATCCTCGTCACCGCGGACCCGAAAAGATCCATCACGAGAACCATCATCTGGAGACCTGATTCATGGCGATGAGAATCCACGGCGCCCCCTGCAGCTGGGGCGTCGACGACCCGAAGAATCCGCACCTGCCGCCCTGGGCGCGGGTGCTCGACGAGGCCCGCGAGGCCGGCTACGCCGGTCTGGAGCTGGGGCCCTACGGCTACATGCCGCTCGACGTCGGCGTGCTGGGCGCCGAGCTGCAGCAGCGCGGCCTGCACCTGGTGGCCGGCACGATCTTCGACGACCTGGTCTCGGCCGGGAACCTGCCCGCGCTGCTGCGCCAGGCCGACGAGATCGGCGCGCTGCTGAAGGCGCTGCCGCCGCCGGCCTCGGAGCCGGGACAGCGCCGGCCTGCGCCCTATCTGGTCATCATCGACTGGGGCCACCGCGAGCGCGATCTGGCCGCCGGCCGCTCGGACGCCGCGCCCCGCCTGTCCGACGCCGACTGGGCGCGCATGGTCGACCACATCCGCCAGATCGCCGATCTGGCGCGCGAGCGCCACGGCATCCGCAGCGTCATCCACCCGCACGCCGGCGGCTATATCGAGTTCGCCGACGAGATCCGCCGCATCGCCGCCGACATCCCCGACGCCACCGCCGGCCTGTGCCTGGACACCGGCCACCTGCATTACGCCGGCATGGACCCGGTGGCCTGGCTGCGCGAGTTCGCCCACCGGCTGGACTATGTGCATTTCAAGGACGTCGATGCGGCGCGCCACCGCGAGGTGCTGGCCGGCGCGCCGGTGCCTTTCTTCGAGGCCTGCGCCCGCGGCGTGATGTGCCCGATCGGCCAGGGCTCGCTGGACTACCCCGCCCTCCGCGCGGTGCTGCAGGAGATCGGCTACCAGGGCCACATCACCGTCGAGCAGGAGCGCGATCCGCGCCAGGCCGACACCAGCCTGCGCGACGTGCGCATCAGCCGCGACTTCCTGCGCGGCATCGGCTTCCAGTGACCCCCGAGACAAGAGATACGGAGACTCACCATGATCCACGGTGAAATGGAACTCGCCGCCCCGCTGCGCTGGGGCATGGTCGGCGGCGGCCGCGGCAGCCAGATCGGCTACATCCACCGCTCGGCGGCGCTGCGCGATGCCCACTTCCAGCTGGTGGCCGGCGCCTTCGACATCGACCCGGTGGCGGGGCGCGACTTCGGCGTGCGCCTGGGCGTGGCGCCCGAGCGCTGCCACGACAGCTACCCCGCGCTGTTCGAGGCCGAGGCACGCCGCCCCGACGGCATCCAGGCCGTCTCGATCGCCACGCCCAACGGCACGCATTTCGAGATCTGCAAGGCCGCCCTGGAGGCCGGGCTGCATGTGGTGTGCGAGAAGCCGCTGTGCTTCACCACCGCCGAGGCGCTGGAGCTGCAGGCGCTGGCCCAGGCGCGCGGGCGCGTGCTGGGCGTGACCTACGGCTACGCCGGCCACCAGCTGATCGAGGAGGCGCGCGCGCGCATCGCCGCCGGCGAGCTCGGCGAGATCCGCATCGTGCAGATGCAGTTCGCCCACGGCTTCCACTGCGCGCCGGCCGAGCGCGAGAGCGCCGCCACCCGCTGGCGGGTCGATCCGAAGATGGCCGGCCCCAGCTACGTGCTGGGCGACATCGGCACGCACCCGCTCTACCTCTCCGAAGTGATGCTGCCGGGCCTGGAGATCGACGAGCTGCTGTGCTCGCGCCAGAGCTTCGTGCCGGGCCGCGCGCCGCTGGAGGACAACGCCTTCACGATCATGAAGTACACCAGCGGCGCGGTGGGCTATGTCTGGTCGTGCGCGGTCAACGCCGGCTCGATGCACGGGCAGAAGATCCGCGTCATCGGCAGCCGCGCCAGCCTGGAGTGGTGGGATGAGCAGCCCAACCAGCTGCGCCTGGAGGTGCAGGGCGAGCCGGTGCGCATCCTCGAGCGCGGCATGGGCTACCTGGACGCGGCCGCGCGGGCCGAGGACCGCATCGGCGGCGGCCACCCCGAGGGCC
>JBJOPV010000068.1:0-16336 GCA_046050625.1 Pseudomonadota bacterium | reverse complement strand
GCGTGCTGGCCGGCGCCGACGACGGCCCGCCCCTGGCGCTGCTGGTGGGCGCGCGCATGGCGGTGCAGTGGCTGCTCGCGGCCGGGCCGGTGCTGCTGGCCGCGCCGCTGGTGGCGCTGCAGTTCGGACTGGGCGGCGCGGCACTGCCGGTGCTGCTGGGCTCGCTGGCCCTGGGCAGCGCGGTGCTGGTGGCGGTGGCCGGCGTGGCCGCGGCGCTGACCGCCGGGCTGCGCGGCGCGGCGTTGCTGGCGATGCTGATGGTGCTGCCGCTGGCGGTGCCGGCGCTGGTGTTCGGAACGATGGCGGTGCATGCCGCCCAGGCCGGCCGGCCGTTCGCGGCCGAGCTGCAGCTGCTCGGCGCGATGCTGGCGATGGCAATGCTGGCCTGCCCGCCGCTGGGCGCCGTGGCGCTGCGCGCGGCCGCGGCCGAGGAATGAGGTCCGCCACGATGAACATCTTCCACTTCGCCAGCCCGATGCATCTGCACGCGCTGGCCGGCCGGCTGGTCGGGCCGCTGCGGGGGCTGGCCGCACTGCTGCTGCTGCCGGGGCTGTGGCTGGGCTTCGTCGCCAGCCCGGCCGACGCGGTGCAGGGCGAGGGCTACCGGCTGATCTACCTGCATGTGCCGGCGGCCTGGATGAGCATGTTCGTCTACGCGCTGATGGCGCTGTGGGGCGGCGTCGGCCTGATCTGGAACACCCGCAGCAGCTTCATGATGGCGCATGCGCTGGCGCCCTCGGGCGCGCTGATGGCGCTGCTCAGCCTGGTGACCGGCGCCTTCTGGGGCCAGCCGATGTGGGGCACCTGGTGGGTGTGGGACGCGCGGCTGGGCTCCTCGCTGCTGCTGTTCTTTCTCTATCTGGGCGATCTGGCGCTGCTGCAGGCGCACGAGGGCCGCGAGCGCGCCGACCGCGCCTGCGCAGTGCTCGCGCTGCTGGGCGTGCTGAACCTGCCGGTCATCTACTTCTCCGTGCGCTGGTGGAACACGCTGCACCAGGGCGCGACGATCGCGCCGGGCAAGGTGGCGATGGCGCCGTCGATGCTGGCGGCGCTGCTGCTGATGTGCGCGGCCGCCTGGGCCTGGACGGCGGCCAGCGCCTTCGCGCGGGTGCGGCTGATCATCGCCGAGCGCCAGGCCCAGGCGCGCTGGCTGCAGGCCGATCACGACGCGGCGGGAGAACACGCATGAACGATACGATCTGGGGCGGGCTGCTCGCCGCGCTGCGGCCGTGGTGGCCGGACTGGGCCGCCTTCGTCGCGATGGGTCGCCACGGCGACGTGGTCTGGCCGGCCGTGGCGATCTGCGCCGCGGCCCTGACGCTGGAGCAGATCGCGCTGGCGCGCCGCGCCGGCCGCCAGCACCCTGACCTGAACGACGACGAGGACCGCCGATGAAACCCCGCCACCGCCGTCTCGCGCTGGTCGCCGCCGGGCTGCTGCTGGCCTCGGCCGGTGTCACGCTGGCGCTCGGCGCCTTCCGCAGCAATCTGGTCTTCTTCGTCACGCCGGCGCAGATCGCCGCCGGCCAGGCCGAGCGCGGCGCGCTGCTGCGCGTGGGCGGACTGGTTCAGCCCGGCTCGATCGCACGCGATGCCGCCGAGGGCCTGAAGGTGCGCTTCGTGCTCGCCGACGGCCCGCACACCCTGCCGGTGGTCTTCGAGGGCGTGCTGCCCGACCTGTTCTCGGCCGGCCGCGGCGCGATCGCGCAGGGACGCATCGACGCCTCCGGCACGCTGGTGGCCACCGAGGTGCTGGCCAAGCATGACGAGAACTACACGCCGCCGGGGGTGAAATGAACGGCGAGATCGGTCACCTGCTGCTGATGCTGGCCGCGGTCGCCGCGGCGGTGCAGATGTTTGCCGGTCTGCAGCCGCGGCCCCAGCCCCGGCTGGCCGCCACCGCGCTGGGCTGGCAGTTCGCCGGTCTGCTCGGCGCGCTGGCCGCGCTGGGCGGGGCCTTTCACGACAACGACTTCTCGCTGGCCTATGTCGCTGCGCACGGCCACACGACGATGCCGCGCCTGTACGCGGTCTCGGCGGTCTGGGGCGGCCATGAGGGCTCGATGCTGCTGTGGTGCGCCATCCTGGCGCTGTGGAGCGCGCTGGCCGGCGGGCGCCTGGGGCGTGCGGACGATGCGGCCACGCGGGCGCATGCAGCGCGCCTGCTGGGCGTGCTGGGCGCCGTGTCGCTGGCGATGTGCGGCTATGTGCTGGCCACCTCCAACCCCTTCGTGCGCCTGCTGCCGGCCGCGCCGGAAGGCCGCGGGCTCAACCCGATGCTGCAGGATCCGGGGCTGGTGCTGCACCCGCCGCTGCTCTATCTGGGCTATGTCGGCACCGTCCTGCCCTTCGCCTCGACGCTGGTCACGTTGGTCTGGGGGGCGCCGGCCGGCCTGGCACGGCGGCTGCGCCCGTTCACGGCCGTCGCGCTGGCTTTCCTGTCGCTGGGCATCGCGCTGGGCTCCTGGTGGGCCTACTACGAGCTGGGCTGGGGCGGCTGGTGGTTCTGGGATCCGGTCGAGAACGCCTCGCTGATGCCCTGGCTGGTGCTGGCGGCGCTCTTGCATCTGCAGGCCGTGCAGGACCTGCGCGGCCGCTTCGCGCCGGCCACGGCCTGGCTGTCGATCGCCGGCTTCGTGCTTGCGCTGATCGGCATCTTCCTGGTGCGCTCCGGGGTGCTGACTTCGGTGCATGCCTTCGTCTCCGATCCGCGCCGCGGCAGCACCTTGCTGGCCCTGATCGCGCTGACGCTGCTGGTGTCGATCGCGCTGTGGTCGCGCGGGGCCCACCGGCTCGTGTCGACGCCGGGCCGCGAGCGCTCGCCGCTGTCGCGCGAGGGGGCGCTGGCGGCCGGTGCGCTGCTGCTCGGCGTGGCCTGCGCGAGCGTCATGATCGGCACGCTCTACCCGCTGGCGATCGATGCGCTCGGCCTGGGCAAGCTGTCGGTCGGTCCGCCCTATTTCGAGGCGGTGATGGCGCCGCTGCTGCTGCCGGCGATGCTGCTGATGATTCCGGCGGTGCGCCTGCGCTGGGGGCACGACGAGGGCGCGGCACTGGGGCGGCGGCTGCGTCCGGTGGCGTGGGTCTGCGGCCCGGCGCTGCTGCTCGTGCCGGTGCTGCTCGATGCCCGCTTCGGACGGATCAGCGCCGGCGTGGTGCTGACGCTGGTGATCGCGCTGGGCGTCGTGGTGGCGACGCTGCAGGCGCTGCACGAGCGCACCGGGGGGCGCCCGGCCCGCCTTGACGCCACCGGGGCCGGCATGGCGCTGGCGCATCTGGGCGTGGCGCTGTTCGCCTGCGGCGTGGCGATGGTCAAGGCCTATGGCGTCGAGCGCGACGTGCGCCTGGCGCCCGGCCAGACCCATGTCCTGGCGGGCTGCCTGCTGCGGTTCGCGGAGTCCGGCACCGCCACCGGTCCGAACTACCGGGCGCTGACCGCCCGCTTCACGCTGAGCTGTCCGCAGCAGGCGCCGGTCACGCTGGTGGCCGAGAAACGCGCCTACGACGGCTCGGCGATGCCGATGACCGAATCGGCCATCGACTGGGGCCTGACCCGCGATATCTACGTGGCCCTGGGCGAGCAGATCGGCAGCGGCCCCCAGGCGGCCTGGGGCGTGCGCGTGCAGCACCGGCCCTTCATCCGCTGGATCTGGATCGGCGTGGCGCTGATGGGTGCCGGCGCGCTGGTCGCCGCGCTGTCGCGGCGCCTGCACCGGGTGCCGGTCCGCGCGGCCGCCCGCGCGCCGCTGATCGAGGAGAGAACGACATGAACGACACCCTGAACGCCGCCGACCCGCCGGCCCCCGGCGCGGGGCGCCGCAGCGGCGCCTGGATCGCGGCGCTGGCCGCGGCGGGCCTGCTGGTCGTGCTGGCCATCGGCCTGACCCGCGATCCGCACGAGCTGCCCTCGACCCGCCTCGGCAAGCCCTGGCCGGCGATGGTCCGTCCGGTGCTGGGTGACCCGGCCGCCGCGCCGGTCGGCGCGGCGCAGTGGCGCGGTCGCGCGCGCATTGTCAACCTCTGGGCCTCCTGGTGCGGCACCTGCCGCGAGGAGCATCCGGCGCTGATGTCGCTGGCGGCGACGCTGCGCGCCCAGGGCCGCGCCGACCAGCTCGTCGGTCTGAACTACAAGGACCGGCCGGGCGACGCGACCGGCTGGCTGGCCCGGCTGGGCGACCCGTTCGCGATGTCGCTGGTCGATGCCGACGGCCGGTTGGGCATCGAGCTGGGCGTCTACGGCGCCCCCGAGACCTTCGTGATCGATGCGCAGGGCGTGATCCTGCACCGGCATGTCGGCGCCCTGACGCCCGAGGCCATCGCCCGCGATATCCTGCCGCGGCTGGGAGTCGGCTCATGAGCGCGCGCCGCCTGGGGGCGGCCGGCCTGCTGTCGCTGGCCCTGGCGGCGGGCGCCGGCGTGCCGGGGACCGCACCGGCGGCGGTGGCCGAGGCCGACCGGATGCACGCGCTCGCCGCCGAACTGCGCTGCCTGGTCTGCCAGAACGAGTCGCTGGCGGACTCGAACGCGCCGCTGGCGCTCGACCTCAAGCGCGAGATCGCCCAGCGCATCCACGCCGGCGACAGCGATGCGCAGATCATCGACTTCCTGGTCGAACGCTACGGCGACTTCGTCACCTACCGCCCGCCCTGGCGGGCCAGCACGCTGCTGCTGTGGCTGGGGCCGCCGGCGTTGCTGCTGGCCGCGGGCGCCTGGCTGTGGCGCCAGCTGCGTGACGCAGGTCCGACATGATCGGCATGACCCTGCCCGACTGGCTGCTGCCGTTCGCCGGCGTGGCCACCGCGCTGGCGGCAGCCTTCGGCGCCAGCCTGGTGGCGGCGTCCAGCCGTGAAGAGGCCCCCGCTGGCGCGAGGACGCGCCGCACGCTGGGCCCGGGCCTGCTGGCGCCGCTGGCCCTGCTTGCGCTGTATGTGGCCCTGGGCCACCCGGTCGCGCTCGATCCGGCCCGCCGCGAGCCGGCCTCGGCCGACGCGGTCGAGTCCATGATCGAGCGCCTGGCCGCGCGGCTGGCACAGCAGCCCGACGATGCGGACGGCTGGCTGATGCTGGCGCGTTCGCTGAAGGTCACCGGCCGCCCCCGCGAGGCCGCCGCCGCCTACGAGCACGCCGCCGACCGGGCCCGGCAGGACCCCGATCTGCTGTCCGACTGGATCGAGGCCCGCATCCTGGCCGACGACCACCGTTTCGATGCCCGCTCGCGCGAGCTGCTCGCGCAGGCCATGGCCCTGGCGCCCGAGCATCCGGCGGTGCTGATGATGCGCGCCCTGGCCGCGCTCGACCGCGGGGACCGGCCCGCGGCCACCCAGACCCTGGCTCGCCTGAAGACGATCTATGCCGAGGGCAGTGCCGACCGCCGGGCGCTCGACGAGGCCCTGCGACGTCTGGCCGCCGGCGAGGATCCGCGTGTCGCTCCGACCGCTCGCCAGGAGACAGCGCCATGAGCGCCAACAGCACGCGGCGCGGCTTCCTGCGCGGGATGATCGATCCCGCCCGCCGTGAGGCGGCGCCGGCGCCTGCCGAGGGGCTCGCCCCGCTGCGCCTGCGCATCGGCGAGGCCTGTCTGATGCGCCGCCGCATCGAGTGCCGGCTGTGCGCCGAGGCCTGCGATGCCCGGGCCGTGCGCGTCGTACCGGCCCTGGGCGGCAGCTCACAGCTGCGTCTGGACCTCAGCGCCTGCACAGGCTGCGGCGCGTGCGTGCCCACCTGTCCCGTCGGGGCGGTGGTCCTGGTCCGGGACGATCTGCCCGCTCCGACCTGACGCCCACGGCGGGGCCGGCGCGAGCCGGGGCTTGCGGCGACAATCGTCCGCACACGATGTGTGTCCGATCCCTCTCACCCCGCGCATGTCCGTCCGCATGCCCTGCAACGCGTGATGTCCTCCCTGACTTTCTGGTGCCGTCCGCGCCTCTGGCCCGCCCGCATCCTCAATGGCATCGCCGTGGCGCTGGGGATCGGGCTGATCCAGGGCGCCGGCGGTCTGCTGGCCGGGCCGATGGTGGCGCTGGCGATGAGCGGCGGCGCGGTGTGCACCAGCCTGCCCGATGTGCCCAATGCGCCGCACCGCACCTGGCGGCGCGTGCTGCCGGCGGCCCTCCTGGTCAGCCTGGTGACGCTGGGCACCAGCCTGTGGCGGGCCGATGCCTGGCGGATGTCGCTGCTGATCGCGGCGGTCACCGCGCTGACGCAGATGAGCCTGGCCTGGGGGCCGAGGGCCGGGGCGCTGGCCTTCGCCGGCACGCTGTCGATGGTCTTCGCGCTGGCCGGGCCGGCGCCGGTGTCGGCGCAGGCGGCGCTCGTGCATGCGCTGTGGACGCTGGCCGGCGCGCTGCTCTATGCGGGCTGGGCGCAGCTGTGCAGCCACCTGCTGCGCCGGCACTGGCGCGAGCTGGCCCTGGCCCAGGCGATGCGGGCGGTGGCAGCGCGGCTGCGCTCGCGCGCGCAGCGCATCGCCACGCTGGCGCCGGCCGACGGGGCGCTGCTGCGCCAGTCCATCCGCGACGACATGACGCTGGCCGAGACGCTTCATGCCGCGCGCGATCTGGTCTTCGCCGCCGGGCCGTCCCCCCAGGGCCGGCGTCTGACCGATCTGATGCTGCAGCTCGTCGAGCTGCGCGACCTGCTGCTGGCCAGCCGGCTGGACCTGGAGCAGCTGGGCGATGATGCGGCCGCGGCGGCCTGGCGCCAGGCGCTGGCCAGCGCCTTTGCGCCCTCGGCCGAGGCGCTGGAGCGGCTGGCCGACGCCCTCAGCGGCGCCGGCGCGCTGCCCCGGCTGGATGCGGCCGGTCTGCGCCACCAGCTGCTGCAGGCCTTGGCGGCGGTGCCGGTGGCTGCGGATGATTCCCGTCGGCCGCTGGTGCAGGCCGTGGGCGACCGGCTGGCCCACCTGATCGACGACGTGGCGGCCATGATCGAGCGCGCCGGTGGCCCCGACCGGCCCGCGCGCCTGAGCCGCGAGCAGCTGCAGCTCTTCGTCTCGCCCGAGGGCTGGCCGCTGGCGGCGCTGCGGCCGCACCTGAGCGTCGACTCGCCGGTGCTGCGCCACGCGGTGCGCGCCGCGCTGGCCTGCACCGTGGCCTGGGCGCTGGCGCAGGCGCTGCCCTGGAGCACGCATCCCTACTGGCTGCTGCTGAGCGTGGCGGTCGTGCTGCGCGGCAGCCTGGAGCAGACGCTGGCGCGGCGCAACCAGCGTCTGCTCGGCACGGTGGCGGGCTGCCTGCTCGCTGCCGGCCTGATGGCGCTGCACCAGCCGCAGTGGCTGCCCTGGATCTTCCTGGCCGCGGTCGGCACCGCCCACGCCCATGTCAACGAGCGCTACCTGGTGACCGCGACGGCCGCCACGCTGATGGCGCTGCTGCAGCCGGTGATGCTCGAGCCCGGCAGTCACCCGGCCATCGGCGAGCGTCTGGCCGACACCGCGATCGGCGCGGCGCTGGCCTGGGCCGCCTGCTTCGTGCTGCCGTCCTGGGAGCGCCACACCCTGCACCGGCAGGTGGCGGCGGTGCTGCAGGCGCTGGCCGCCCATGCCCGGCAGGTGATCCTCGAGCAGCCGGATGCAGCGCAGCGCCTGCGCCAGCGCCAGAGCCGCGCGCGCGCCTATGCCGCGCTGGGCCAGCTGGCGGCGGCCACCCAGCGCAGCCGCGCCGAGCCGCGCTGGGCCCGGCTGCCCGAGGCGCCGGCCGAGGCCCTGCTCTCCCACGGTTACACGCTGATGTCGCTGCTGGGCACGGTGCTGCAGACGCTGGATCGTCGTCCGGGCCAGCTCGACGCGGCCCGCATCGGGCCGGCCCTGCAGGCGATGGCCGCGTCCTGCGAGCGCTGTCTGCAGCCGGACGATCCCGGTGTCGGCGCCGCCGCGCCGCAGGGCCGGCCTGCTGCGCTGCCTGGCGTGGCGATCTGGCCGACCCAGGAGGTCCAGGCCGATCTGACGCCCTGGATCGAGCGTCGGCTGCGGCTGTGCACCGCCGAGGCCGAGGCCCTGGGCACCGCCGCTCGGCGCCTGCTCGACACGCTCGCCGAATCGTCCCGCCCGCCCCCGATGGCCTGACGATGCCTGGGGTCGGCCGGCAGGCGCCGGCAGATCGGCATATACTGCCCGGGAGTACAGGAGAGCCCCATGCCCAACTCGCCGGAAGACCGTCGCAAGGCCGTGGCCCGGGTGCGCCGCATCCGCGGCCAGGCCGAGGCGCTCGAGCGCGCGCTCGAGGCCGGCGACGACTGCGCGCCCATCCTGCAGCAGCTCGCGGCGATGCGCGGCGCGGTCAACGGCCTGATGGCCGAGGTGATGGCCGCGCACATCCGCGACGAGCTGGCCGCGCCCGACGACCCCGAGGCGCTGGCGCGCGACCTGACCGCGCTGGTGCGCTCCTACCTGCGCTGATCCCTCTTCCCTCCCTCACGCCCCGAACCCCACGCAAGGAACCCTGCCATGAAGTCCCGTGCCGCCGTCGCCTTTGCTGCCGGCCAGCCGCTGCAGATCGTCGAGATCGATGTCGCCCCGCCGAAGAAGGGCGAGGTGCTGATCCGCATCACCCACACCGGCGTCTGCCACACCGATGCCTTCACCCTCAGCGGCGACGACCCCGAGGGCCTCTTCCCGGTGGTGCTCGGCCACGAGGGCGCTGGCATCGTCGTCGAGGTCGGCGAGGGCGTCACCAGCGTGCAGCCGGGCGACCATGTCATCCCGCTCTACACCGCCGAGTGCGGCGAGTGCCTGTTCTGCAAGAGCGGCAAGACCAATCTGTGCGTGTCGGTGCGCGCCACCCAGGGCAAGGGCGTGATGCCCGACGGCACCACGCGCTTCTCCTACAACGGCCAGCCGATCCATCACTACATGGGCTGCTCGACCTTCAGCGAGTACACGGTGGTCGCCGAGGTGTCGCTGGCCAAGGTGAACCCGGACGCCAACCCCGAGCAGGTCTGCCTGCTGGGCTGTGGCGTGACCACCGGCCTGGGCGCGGTCAAGAACACCGCCAAGGTGCAGAAGGGCGACACGGTGGCGGTCTTCGGCCTGGGCGGCATCGGCCTGGCGGTGGTGCACGGCGCGCAGATGGCCGGCGCGGGCCGCATCATCGCGGTCGACACCAACCCGGACAAGTTCGACCTGGCGCGCACCTTCGGCGCCACCGACTGCGTCAACCCCAAGGACTTCGACAAGCCGGTGCAGCAGGTGATCGTCGAGATGACCGGCTGGGGCGTGGACCACAGCTTCGAGTGCATCGGCAATGTCAACGTGATGCGCGCGGCGCTGGAATGCGCGCACCGCGGCTGGGGCCAGTCGGTGGTGATCGGCGTGGCCGGCGCGGGCCAGGAAATCTCCACCCGCCCCTTCCAGCTGGTGACCGGCCGCAAGTGGCTGGGCACGGCCTTCGGCGGCGTCAAGGGCCGCAGCGAGCTGCCGGGCATGGTCGAGGACGCGATGGCCGGCAAGATCCGTCTCGAGCCCTTCGTCACCCACACCATGGGCCTGCCCGAAATCAACGAGGCCTTCGAGCTGATGCACTCGGGCCAGTCGATCCGCAGCGTGGTGCATTACTGATCGCCGACAAGACGCCGGGAGACACGCCATGGAACGCATCGAGCAGCACGCCAGCTTCGGCGGCCGCCAGGAGGTCTGGACCCATCACTCGGAGGCGCTGGGCGGCATGACGCGCTTCGGCGTCTACCTGCCGCCGGCGGCGCTGGCGGGCGAACGCTGCCCGGTGCTGTACTGGCTCTCGGGCCTGACCTGCACCGAGCAGAACTTCATCACCAAGGCCGGCGTGCAGCAGCATGCGGCCGCGCACGGCCTGATCGTGGTGGCGCCCGACACCAGCCCGCGCGGGGCCGAGGTGGCCGACGACCCGGCCTACGACCTGGGCCAGGGCGCGGGCTTCTACCTGGACGCCACGCAGGCGCCGTGGTCGGCGCACTTCCGCATGGAGACCCATGTGGTGCACGAGCTGCCAGGCTGGATCGAGGCACATTTCCCGGCCAGCGATCGGCGCGCGATCAGCGGCCACTCGATGGGCGGTCACGGCGCGCTGAGCCTGGCGCTGCGCCATCCGGGGCGCTACGCCAGCGTCTCGGCCTTCGCGCCGATCGTCGCGCCCCGCCAGGTGCCGTGGGGGCAGAAGGCCTTCGCCGCCTACCTGGGCGACGATCCGGCCGCCTGGGCCGCGCACGACACGGTGGCGCTGATCGCGCAGGCCACCGAGCGCCTGCCACTATGGGTCGACCAGGGCGAGGCCGACGACTTCCTGCGCGTGCAGCTGCGCCCGGAGCTGCTGCGGGCCGCCTGCGAGGCCGCCGGCCACCCGCTGACGCTGCGCATCCACCCCGACCACGACCACAGCTACTACTTCATCGCCAGCTTCATCGGCGAGCATGTGGCCTGGCACGCGCAGGCGCTGGGCACCGCGCCCCGCATCAGCTGAGCGCCGGAAAGCGCACCTGCCCGTCGCGGAAGAAACCCTCGAGGTTGTCGATCACCCGCTCGGCCATGGCCTGGCGGGTCTCGCGGGTGGCGCTGGCCACATGCGGGGTCAGCACGACGTTGTCGAGCGCGCACAGCGCCTCGGGCACCTGGGGCTCGTCGGCGAACACGTCCAGCCCGGCACCGGCGATGCGCCCGGCCTGCAGCGCATCTACCAGCGCCGCCTCGTCGACCACGCTGCCGCGCGAGACATTCACCAGGAAGCCCTCGGGGCCGAGGGCGTCGAGCACCCCGCGGTCGATCAGGTGCCGGGTGGCTGCGCCGCCGGCGGTGATCACCACCAGCACGTCGGCCCAGGCGGCCAGCGCGTGCAGCGAGGGCTCGTGCGACCAGGCTGCGCCCTCGACCGCGCGGCGGCTGTGGTAGCGCACCGCCATGTCGAAGCCGCTGGCCCGCCGCGCGATGGTCTGGCCGATGCGACCGAAACCGACCAGCCCCAGCCGCGCGCCGCTGACCCGCCGCGACAGGCCGAACAGCCCGGCCGGCCAGTCGCCGCGCCGCACGAAGCGGTCGGCCGCGCTGACCCGACGCATCGTGTCGAGCAGCAGCGCGAAGGCCAGATCAGCCACGCAGTCGTCAAGCACGCCCGGCGTGAAGCCGACCTGCACGCCGCGCGCGGCCGCCGCCGCCAGGTCGATGCGGTCGAGCCCGACGCCGAAGCTCGACACCACCCGCAGCTTCGGCAGCTGCGCCAGCCGCGCCGCGTCCAGCCCCATGACCGCCGAAGTGACATAACCGTCGAAGTCGGCGCCGCGTGCGGCCAGGAAAGCCTGCGGATCGGCCTCGTCGCTCAGGCGCTGCACCGCGTAGCGCGCGGCCAGCGCCTGCTCCAGCGCCGGCAGCAGCGGCCCGGCCTGCAGCAGCCGGGGGCGCCCTGCGCGCATCGTCGACGTCGTCATTCGGGCTTGACCCCGCCCTGAGCGACCACCTGGGCCCAGCGGCGGCGCTCCTGCTCGAAGAAGCCACCCAGCTCGGCCGGCGTCATCGTGCGCACTTCGGCGCCCTGCACGACCAGGCGCTCGCGCACCTCGGGCGAGCGGATGATGCGCGTCAGCTCGGCCGAGAGCTTCTGCACCACTGCCGGCGGCGTGGCGGCCGGCATCATCACGCCCTGCCAGGTGCCGGACTCGAAGCCCTTGACGCCCTGCTCGGCGATGGTCGGCACCTGCGCGAGCAGCGGCACGCGGGTGGCCTTGGACACGCCCAGCACCTTGAGCTTGCCGGCCTGGACCTGCGGCAGCGTCGCCAGCATGCCGTTCATCAGGATCTGCGTCTGGCCGGCGATCGTGTCGCTGATCGCCTGCGAGCCGCCCTTGTACGGGATGTAGTTCCACTGCGCGCCGGTGGCCTTCTCGACCGCGACGCCGGCCAGATGCGGCGCGCTGCCGATCGCGGTGACGGCGAAGTTCAGCCGCTCGCGCTTGGACAGCGCCACCAGCTCGGCCAGGTTGTTCGCCGGCACCGACGGATGCACCACCAGCAGATGCGGCGAGTAGGCCAGCATGCCCACGCCGCGCAGGTCGCGGCTCGGGTCGAAGGGCAGCTTCGGATAGACCGAAGGCGAGATCGCCAGCGCGCCGACATCGCACAGCAGCAGCGTGTGGCCGTCATTGGCCTTGGCCACCGCATCGGCGCCGGTGTTGCCGTTGGCGCCGGCGCGGTTGTCGACGATCACCGTCTGGCCCAGCGCCTGCGACAGCGGCTGCGCGATCGCGCGGGCGATGATGTCGGACGATCCGCCCGGCGGATAGGGCACGACGATGCGGATCGGCTTGTCCGGCCAGGCGGGCGCCTTCTGGCTTTGCGCCAGCACGGCCGTCGTCGGAATCAGCGTGGCACTCAGGCTGCCCAGGGTCAGGGCGAGGGCTCGGGCACCGGCGGCCCGGCGGTTCATCGTCATGCGTGTCTCCTTCAGCGAGTTTGAACGTTCAAACCGGTCGGCCCTGACGCTCGACCAGCCAGGCCGGGGCGTCCTGGACGCACACCGGGCGCAGGAAGCGCACCAGCGCCGCATCGCCCACCGAGGTGCTCTCGGGGCGGGTGCTGCTCGGCCACGGGCCGCCGTGCTGCTGCGCGGCGGTCACCGCCACGCCGGTGGGCACGCCCGCGAACAGCACCCGCCCGGCGATCGCCATCGCGCCGCGCACCAGCGCGCGCGAGCGGTCGCCGTCCTGCTCGACACCCCACAGCGTCACCGTCAGGCTGCCGCCCACCGCCTGCAGCACCTGCAGTGCCTGGCTCAAGCTGGCCGCGCGCACGATCAGGCTGCTCGGGCCGAAGACTTCTTCCCGCAGCGCCGCACGGGCGATGAACTCGGTGGCACTGACCTGCGCCAGCACCGGGCGCGGCGGCTGGCCGGCTGCGGCCGTCTCGCGCAGCAGCAGCTCGGCGCCCGCCTGCTCCCAATGCGCGATGCCGGCTTCGAAGGCACCGCGCATCGCAGTGGTCAGCATCGCGTGCGGCTGCTGCGGACGCAGCGCCTCGGCCAGCTGCGCCACGAAGCTGTCGTTGACCGCCTTGGCGTCCAGCCCGGGCTGCAGCTCGTCGATCAGCACGATCACGCCAGGATTGGTGCAGAACTGGCCGCAGCCCAGCGTGATCGAGCCCGCCAGCGTGGCCGCCAGCGCTGCGCCGTCGCTGGCCAGCTTGCCCGGCAACGCGATGACCGGGTTGACCGAGCCCAGCTCGCCGAAGAACGGGATCGGCCGCGGACGGGCTGCGGCTTCAGCCGCCAGCGCCGCGCCGCCCTGGGTCGAGCCGGTGAAGGCGCCCGCGGCGATCGCGGAATGGCGAATCAGCCGCACGCCGATGTCGCGACCGCCGCCCTGCACCAGGCCGATCAGGCCGGCGGGCAGGCCCTGGGCCGCCAGCACCTGCGTGATCAGGCTGAACACGCGGTTGGAGAGCTGCAGGTGGCCGGTGTGCGCCTTGACGACGACGGGGCAGCCGGCGGCCAGGGCCGAGGCGGTATCCCCGCCCAGCACCGAGAAGGCGAAGGGGAAGTTCGAGGCCGAGAACATCGCCACCGGGCCCAGCGGCACGCTCCAGCGCTGCATCGCCGGATGCCCGGCCGGCGGCGCGCCGGCCACGGCCGGATCGTCCACGAAGGCGAAGGGCTCGCCGCGCTGCGCGATGTCCGCGAAGCGGCGCAGCTGGAAGGCGGTGCGGTCGAGCTCGCCGTTCAGCCGCACGGGCCCCAGGGCGGTTTCCTGGTCGGCCAGTGCGACCAGGCCTTCGCGGTCGGATTCGAGCGCGGCGGCCAGGGCGCGCAGCAGCGCGGCGCGCTCGGCGCCGGAGGCGGCCTGCCACAGCGGGAAGGCGGCGGCCGCGGCCTCGCAGGCGGCGTCGAGCTGGGCGGGCGAGGTCGCCGGCAGTTCGGCCAGCAGCGCGCCGGTGCGGGCGCAGAAGGAGGAAAGCATCAGGCTCATGGGAACGTCGACTCCAGGAAATCGTTTCGGGGCCCTGCCGGGCGAATCAGGTGGCGCCGTGCGCCTCGAAATGCATCGCGTACAGCGAGTGGCAGCTGGCCATGTAGAGGCGATTGTTCTTGGGTCCGCCCCAGCAGAGATTGGCACAACGCTCGGGCAGGCGGATGTGGGCCAGCGGCTTGCCAGCGGGGTTGAAGACCATCACGCCATCCAGATCTTCGGGACGCCCCTTGAGCTGGAAGACCTTGCGGCCACCGACGTCGCTGGGCTCGGCCTGCAGCGCGCCGTTGCTGCCCCAGCCGCACCACAGGTTGCCGTCGCGGTCGACCTTGAAGCCATCGAGCGCACCGAAGTCGGCCGCGTCGATCAACTTGGTCTTGTTCGCGACCGTGCCGTCCGGGTTCACGTCGAAGGCCCAGATGCTGCGGTTGGGCGTGCCCTTCCACTCGACGACATACAGCTTCTTCTCGTCCGGGCTGAACGCCAGGCCGTTGGGGTTGACGATGTCGGTGATGACGGCCGTGATCTGCCCGGTCGGGTCGATGCGATAGACGTTGGTGGTGGCCTGCTCGGGCTTGGCCTTGAAGCCCTCCCACTCGCCGTTGATGCCGAACAGCGGGTCGGTGAACCACACCGAGTCGTCGCTCTTGACGACGATGTCGTTGGGCGCATTCAGGCGCTTGCCCTCGAAGCGGTCGGCCAGCACGGTGATCTTGCCGTCCTTCTCGGTGCGGACGACCCGGCGGGTGACCGAGTGCTCGCAGGTGAGCAGGCGGCCCTGGCGGTCGCGGGTGTTGCCGTTGGCCCAGTTCGACGGGCCGCGGAAGACGGTGAAGGCCCCCGTCTTCTCGTCGAACTTCATGATGCGGTTGTTGGGAATGTCGCTCACCAGCACATGGCCGGGGCCGCCGTTCTCGCCGGGGAAGTACACCGGGCCCTCGGCCCAGCGCATGCCAGTGGCGACCTGCTCCAGGGTGCTGCTGTAGATGCGGTACCTGGCAAACGACGGGTCCAGGATCTGGACGGCCGGATCGGGATAGCGCGCATTCGGGCTGAAGGCGATGGACTGCGCCAGTGCCGGGGCGCCGAGTGCGGCCAGACCGGTGCTGGCGGCCACCTTCAGGATCTGGCGGCGGCTGGGGGTCGTGTCGTTCATGGTCATGTCTCCTCCGGCCGGCGCGCTCAGCGCACCAGGCAAGGCCGCTTGTTGTCGAAGGTCCAGCCCGGGATCAGGTACTGCATCGCCGTCGCGTCATCGCGCGCGCCCAGGCCGTGCTGCAGGTAGAGCTGGTGGGCCTTCTCGACCTCGACCATGTCGAGCTCGACGCCCAGGCCCGGCTTCTTCGGCACCTGCACATGGCCGCCGACGATCTGCAGCGGCTCCTTCGTCAGGCGCTGGCCGTCCTGCCAGATCCAGTGCGTGTCGATGGCGGTGACCTTGCCCGGTGCGGCGGCGCCCACGTGGGTGAACATGGCCAGCGAGACGTCGAAGTGGTTGTTCGAGTGGCTGCCCCAGGTCAGGCCCCAGTCGCGGCAGGTCTGGGCCACGCGCACCGAGCCGGCCATCGTCCAGAAATGCGGGTCGGCCAGCGGGATGTCGACCGACTGCAGGCTCAGCGCGTGGGTGAACTGGCGCCAGTCGGTGGCGATCATGTTGGTGGCGGTGGGCAGGCCGGTGGCGCGGCGGAACTCGGCCATCACCTCGCGGCCGGAGAAGCCGCCCTCGGCGCCGCAGGGGTCCTCGGCGTAGGCGACGATGCCGCGCATGCGCTGGCCCAGGCGGATCGCGTCCTTCAGCAGCCAGCCGCCGTTGGGGTCCAGCGTCACGCGGGCCTCGGGGAAGCGCTCGTGGATGGCGGTGACCGCGTCCACCTCGGCATCACCGGCCAGCACGCCACCCTTCAGCTTGAAGTCGTTGAAGCCGTACTTGGCGCGGGTGGCCTCGGCCAGCCGCACGATGGCCTCCGGGGTCATCGCCGCTTCGTGGCGCAGGCGGAACCAGTCGTTGTCGGCGCCGGGCTCGCTGGCGTAGGGCAGATCGGTCTTGAGCCGATCGCCGACGAAGAACAGATAGCCCAGCATCTCGACCGCGTCGCGCTGGCGGCCCTCGCCGAGCAGATCGCACACCGGCAGGTCGAGGTGCTGGCCGAGCAGGTCGAGCATCGCCGACTCGACCGCCGTCACCGCATGGATGGTGGTGCGCAGGTCGAAGGTCTGCAGGCCGCGCCCGCCCGAGTCGCGGTCGGCGAAGGCCTGCTGCACCTCGCGCAGCACCCGCAGGTGGTCGCCCACCGGCTGGCCGACGACCAGCGCCCGCGCATCCTCCAGCGTCTGGCGGATCTTCTCGCCGCCGGGCACCTCGCCGACGCCGGTCCGGCCCGCGCTGTCGGTCAGGATCAGCAGATTGCGGGTGAAGAAGG
>JBJOPV010000067.1:0-16492 GCA_046050625.1 Pseudomonadota bacterium | reverse complement strand
CTGGACGGCGTCGAGAACAAGATCCATCCGGGCGAAGCCGCCACGAAGGATCTGTACCACCTGCCGCCGGAAGAAGACGCGCTGATCCCGACCGTCTGCTCGTCGCTCGAGCAGGCGCTGGAAGCCCTGGACAAGGACCGTGCGTTCCTGACCAAGGGTGGCGTGTTCACCGACAGCTACATCGATGCGTACATCGACCTGAAGATGCAGGAAGTCCAGCGCATGCGCATGACGACCCATCCGGCCGAGTTCGACATGTACTACGCGCTGTGATGCGGGCCTGTCGCCGGCCCCAAGCCGGCGGCAGCGCTGTCCTGGCGGACACCCATCGCGAAGGCGGCCTCCGGGCCGCCTTTCCTTTTGCGCGATACTGATCCGATCATGATCCGAGCTTCCTGCCTTCGCCTGCGGCTCGCCGCGCTCACCTGGGCCGGCCTGACGACGCTGGCCCTCGTCCCGAACGCCGCGGCCCAGGAGCGGGCGGTGTACCGCTGCCCCGGCAACCTCTACACCGACCAGATCACTCCGAAGGAGGCGGTCGAGCGCGGCTGCCGCACGCTCGACGGCGCGCCGGTCACCGTGGTGCAGGGCACGGCGCCGCGCCGCGCCGCGCCGGCGGCCGGTGAGGGGGCTGCGCGGGTGAGCGCGCCGGCCGCGTCCGGCTCGACCCGGCTGGCCGGTGCACCGGACATGCGGGTCGATCCCGCGCAGCAGCGCGCCCGCGACAGCGATGCGCGGCGCATTCTCGAGTCCGAGCTGGCGCGCGAGGAAAGCGCGCTGGCGGTGCTGCGCAAGGACTACAACAATGGCGAACCCGAGCGCCGCGGCGACGAGCGCAATTTCGCCCGCTACCAGGAGCGGGTGGCGGAGATGAAGGCCGCCATCGCCCGCAAGGAAGCCGACGTCGCCGCGATCCGGCGTGAACTCAGCAAGCTGCCCAACCCGTGAGCTTCTTCAGGAACCGAAACCGCACCGCCCCGTCCTTCGAGGCCTTCGATCATCTGGCGACGATGGTCGCGGTGCTCGACCGCGAGGGGCGCTGCCAGCATGTCAACGCCGCCTTCGAGAGCACGCTGGGCCTGCCGCGCCGCGCGCTGCAGGGCAGCAGCGCCTTCGGCTGGTTCGTCGATCCGGCGATGCTGAAGGTCACCTTCGATGCGGTGGTGGCCAACGAGTACAGCACCGCCCGGCTCGAGGCCCTGCTGGGGCGGCCGCCCGGCGCGGCCTCCAGCGAGCCGCTGCCGGTCCATGCGATCGTGACCCAGATCGACCACGGCGAGCAGGTGCTGCTCGAGCTGGTCGAGCTGGAGCAGCAGGCGCGCCAGGACCGCGAGGCGCGCGCGCTCGACCAGGCCCGCATCACCAAGGAGCTGATCCGCAATCTCGCCCACGAGATCAAGAATCCACTCGGCGGCATCCGGGGCTCGGCGCAGCTGCTGGAGATGGAGCTCGACAACCGCTCGCTGCATGAATACACCCAGGTCATCATTCATGAGGCCGACCGGCTGCAGGCGCTGGTCGACCGGCTGCTGGCGCCGCACCGCCGCCCGCACATGGTGGCCGATGTCAACATCCACGAGGTGCTCGAGCGGGTGCGCTCGCTGATCCTGGCCGAGTTCCCGAAGGGGCTGGTGGTGCAGCGCGACTACGACACTTCGCTGCCTGAATTTCGCGGTGACCGCGAGCAGCTGATCCAGGCCGTGCTCAACATCACCCACAACGCCGCGCAGGCGCTGGCCGAGCGTCGCCATGCCGGCGACGCGCGCATCGTGCTGCGCACCCGCGCGGCGCGCCAGGTCACGATCGGCCGGCAGCGCTATCGGCTGGCACTGGACTTGCATATCGAGGACAACGGACCCGGCGTGCCGCCCGAGATCCGCGATCGCATCTTCTTTCCGCTGGTTTCCGGCCGCGATGGCGGCTCGGGACTCGGCCTGACGCTGGCACAGGACTTCGTCCAGCAGCATCATGGCCTGATCGAATGCGAGAGCGAGCCGGGCTGCACGCTGTTCAAGATCCAGATTCCGCTGCCCTGAGCCCGACCGGGCCAGGGACGGCGGGATCTCACGCCATGACAGGCCACGCGCATGAAACCCATCTGGATCGTTGACGACGACCAATCCATCCGCTTCGTGCTGGAGAAGGCGCTTGCACGCGAGGAGCTGCCGGTGCGCAGCTTCACCAATCCGCGTGACGTGCTGCTTGCCCTCGAGGACGACGCGCCGCAGGTGCTGGTCAGCGACATCCGCATGCCCGGTGGCACCGGCATCGACCTGCTCGCCAGCGTCAAGGCCCGCCATCCCGGCCTGCCGGTCATCATCATGACCGCCTACTCCGACCTGGACAGCGCGGTCTCCGCCTTCCAGAGCGGGGCCTTCGAGTACCTGCCCAAGCCCTTCGATCTGCCCAAGGCGGTCGAGCTGATCCGCCGCGCGGTCGAGGAAAGCCTGCGCGAGGAGAGCGTCGAGGACCGCGGCGCGCCTGAGGTGCCCGAGATGCTTGGCCAGGCGCCAGCGATGCAGGACGTGTTTCGCGCCATCGGCCGCCTGAGCCAGAGCAATGTCACGGTGCTGATCACCGGCGAGTCCGGCTCGGGCAAGGAGCTGGTGGCGCGCGCGCTGCACAAGCACAGCCCGCGCGCCGGGGGGCCCTTCGTCGCGATCAACACCGCGGCGATCCCGAAGGACCTGCTGGAATCCGAGCTGTTCGGCCATGAGCGTGGCGCCTTCACCGGCGCGCAGGCGACCCGGCGTGGCCGCTTCGAGCAGGCCGAGGGCGGCACGCTCTTCCTCGACGAGATCGGCGACATGCCCTTCGACCTGCAGACCCGGCTGCTGCGGGTGCTGTCGGACGGGCAGTTCTACCGCGTCGGCGGCCACCAGCCGCTCAAGAGCAATGTGCGCGTCATCGCCGCCACCCACCAGCATCTGGAGGAGCGGGTGCGCGAGGGGGCGTTCCGAGAGGATCTGTTCCACCGCCTGAACGTCATCCGGCTGCGCCTGCCGCCGCTGCGCGAGCGCCGCGAGGACATCGCCGGGCTGGCGCGTCACTTCCTGCAGCGCAGCGCCAAGGAGCTGGGCGTCGAGCCCAAGCGACTGTCGGAGGCTGCGCTGCAGCAGATCGTGCTGTTCGACTTTCCCGGCAACGTGCGCCAGCTCGAGAACCTCTGCCACTGGCTGACGGTCATGGCGCCGGCCCAGGTGGTCGATCCGAAGGATCTGCCCCCCGAGGTGCAGTCGCATGCGGCGGCAGCCGTGGCTGCCGGAGCGGCCGGTCTGTCGGCCGTGGCGGACAGCAGTCTGCAGGGCAGCGGTGCGGCCCCCACGCTGCCGACCGGCCTGGCGATGCCTGCGTCGTCGCGCGAGGCGGCTCATCCGGCCACCGCGGTGCTGCTGCCCGGGCAGGAGGCCTGGCTGGTGGGCCTGGAGCGCCAGGCGCGCGAGCTGCTCGACCAGGGGCATCCGCAGGTCTGGGACACGCTGACCCGCCAGTTCGAGGCCCGGCTGATCCTGGCGGCGCTGTCGCTGACCAAGGGCCGGCGCATCGAGGCCGCGCACAAGCTTGGCATCGGCCGCAACACCATCACCCGCAAGATCCAGGAGCTCGGGCTCGATTGAATCGCCGTGGCGGCCTGAACCGCCGGGGGGTATTGCGCGGTCCGGCTTGACTTGTCTCAACAGTGGCGGCGCGAACCTGGGTGACAGTGCCGTGGCGATCCTGCCGCGTCCGCACAGCCTGACTGCCCGCCCATGGAGATGTTCACCACCCGGGCCGAGGGGATTTCCCCTGCGGCCGTCCCCTTGCCCCGTCCGCGCCGCCGCCTGGCTGCGCCGCCGCCGTCCCCGGCCGACCCGGCGCCGTGGCGCCGGGTGCTGGCCGCCTCGGCGCTGGCTCAGACCGAGATCGATGCGCTGATGGCCATGGCCCGCCGTCGCATGGTGGCGGCCGGCGACATGATCCTCGAGACCCGCCTGCCGGCGCGCGCCCTGGTGCTGCTGCTGTCGGGCGATGTGGTGATGGGTTCGCGCGCGCCTGACGGCAGCCTGCGCACCGAGCGCAGCGTCAACGGCCCGGCCTGGCTCGAGGTCAGCGCCGCCTGGCTCGGCCAGCCCTGCACGATGGAGGCGCAGGCGCTGTCCGATGCGGTCATCGCCGAGCTGCCGATCGACGAGGTGATGCGCCAGATGGCCGCTCAACCGGCACTGGCCGGGCTGCTCTGCCAGGCGCTGGCGCAGCAGATCCGCCAGATGACGCTGGCCTCGCGCAACCTGCTGCACAACGACGCGCCGGCCCGGCTGGCGCAGTGGCTGCTGCAGCGCTGTCCGGTGCGCAGCGGCCCGACCGAGCTGCGCCTGCAGGAGCGCAAGCGCGACATCGCGCAGCAGCTGGCGATGTCGCCGGAGACGCTGTCGCGGCTGATCCGCAGCTTCCAGTCGCGCGGCGTGCTGTCGGTGCGCGGCTACCAGGTGCGCGTGCCCGAGGTCGCGGCGCTGTGCGCGCTGGCTGGCCTGGCGGCGCTGGGCAGCGGGTGAGGCGGCGGCGTCAGTCGAACTCGATGCCGGGCGGATAGTCCTGCGCGTCGACCAGCCGCCAGCGCCCAGCCAGCATCGCGCCGAGCAGGGCGGCTCCGCCGCAGCCGGCCACCACGGCCCAGTGCATCAGCCATTGGCCGTCGTAGGCGCCGAACAGGCTGGCGCGCAAGGCCTTGACCACCCAGGTCAGCGGCAGCCAGGGGTGGATCGCCTGGAAGACGGGTGAGGCCAGCTCGATCGGCATCGCCGCGCCGGCCGCGGACATCTGGATCACCAGCAGCAGCAGGGCCAGGGCCTTGCCGATGTCGCCGAACCAGCGGATCAGCAGGAAGACGATGGCCAGGAAGCTCAGCGAGGCGGTGATGACGGTGGCGACGAAGGGGCCGAGGTGCAGCACCTTCAGGTCAAGCAGCAGCGTCAGCATCGCCACCATCACCAGTGCCTGGCCGAGCACGATCGCCCCCGGCCAGGCCAGCTTGCCCAGCACCTGCAGCGGCCGCGACAGCGTGGCCGCCTCGCGCGGCAGCCGGCGCAGGTGGAACATCAGTGCGGCGGTCACCGCGCCGATCCACAGCGACATCGGCACGAAGTTCGGCGCGAAGCCTGCACCGTCACTGCCCACCGGCGCGACCACCTCGAGCCGGGGTGCGACCGAATCGGCCAGGCCACGCGCGCTGCCCTCGGGCAGCGGCAGGTCGGCGGGCAGCGAGCGCACCAGCAGCGTCAGCGCCTCATGCAGCCGCCGGCTGCCGTCGTCGAGTTCGATCAGGCCGTGCTGCAGCCGATCCTGACCGGCCTGGAGCTGGTTCAGGCCGCCGCCCAGTGCCTGCATGCCGGCGCCGAGCTGCTGCGTGCCCTGGGCCAGCGCATCGATGCGGCCGTCCTCCGGCAGCGCCGTGACGATCTGGTGCAGTGCGCCGCCCGCCTGGGCCACGCCGCCGGTCAGCGTCTGCACGCCGGCGGCGAGCTGATGGCTGCCAGCGTGCAGCTGCCGACTGGCCTCGCGGGCCTGGCCCAGGCCGGTACCGAGTTGAGCGGCGCCGTCGCCCAGGTGTGCGGCCGCCTCGGCCAGATCATCACCGACCAGCGGGATCGGCTCGCTGGCCTGCTGCAGCATCAGCGCGCCCTGGCGCAGCGTGCGGCTGCCGCTCTGCAGCGCCTCCAGGCCGCGACCGAGCTCCTCCTGGCCCTGGACGAGGCGCTGGCTGCCCTGGCGCAGCGCCTCCAGGTCGGTGGCGGGCGGGCGCTGCGCGTCGAGCGTGCGCAGCGCCCCGGCCAGCGGTCGCCAGCCGGTTGCCAGCGCGCTGCTGCTGTCGGCGAGCTGGCCGGCGCCCCGGTGCAGCTGCTGGCTGGCGTCCTGCGCCTGCGTCAGGCCGTGCCCGAGCTCGCGCACGCCCAGGTCGGCCTGATGCAGCCCGTCAGCCAGCCGGCCGCTGCCGTCGCGGATCTGCTCGACCCGCTCGCGCAGCGTCGCCAGGTCGAGCCGCGAGCCGGCGGCCGTCTCCAGCACCAGCGCCCAGCGCTGCTCGTTGAGCGACTCGTTGACCCGGTGCGCCAGCTCCGGCGCGAAGCGCTTGGCGAAGCCGGCGGCGCTGTAGCTGTTGCCCTCGGAGGTGTAGATCGTCAGCCGCGCGGCGCCCGCCTCCCGGCCGGGCAGGGCCTGCTCGCTGAAGTCGCCCGGGATCAGCACCGCAAAGCTCAGCTCGCCGCGGCGCACCGCCTGGCGCGCCGCCTCCCGGTCGTCGAAGAGCTGCCAGTCGAACAGATGCTGGCGCAGCAGCGCCTGCTGCACCTGCTCGCCCATGCTGACCTCGACACCGCGGTGATACGCGCCCCGGTCGCCATTGACCAGCCCGGCGCGCAGCGCACCGGTGCGTGCGCTCGGATCCCACAGGCTCGAGAGGTAGATCAGCGCATACAGCGCCGGCACCAGCAGCGCGCCCAGCGCCGCCAGCGCGAAGCGCCGGTGGCGTCGCAGCAGCGAGGTGTCCAGCGCCACCAGCTGGCGCCATGGCTGCCCGGGCCCATGTCCCATGTCGTCTCTCTCCCTTTTTGCTGGGCCCTGATTGTCACGAGTCTGACCTTTTTCCGCCGTTTCCGGCTTTAGCACTCCCTGAGAGCGAGTGCTAAGATCAAAGGAACTCCAAGAGACTGAAACAGTCTATGGTCAACATGCAACTGTCTTCCTCCACCGCTCTTGCCGTCCGTGATCCGTGGGCCCTGGTGCCTTCGCTGGGCAACCTCGACGCCTACATCAGCGCCGTCAACCGGTTGCCGATGCTCAGCGCCGAAGACGAGTCGCGTCTGGCGCGCCGCCTGCGCGACCAGCAGGATCTGGACGCCGCAGGCCGGCTGGTGCTGTCGCACCTGCGCCTGGTGGTCTCGGTGGCCCGGCAGTACCTCGGCTACGGCCTGCCGCAGGGCGACCTGATCCAGGAAGGCAACGTCGGCCTGATGAAGGCGGTCAAGCGCTTCGACCCCGATCAGGGCGTGCGGCTGGTCAGCTACGCGCTGCACTGGATCAAGGCCGAGATCCACGAATACATCCTGAAGAACTGGCGCGTCGTCAAGGTCGCCACCACCAAGGCGCAGCGCAAGCTGTTCTTCAACCTGCGCTCGATGAAGCGCCAGATGAAGGGCGAGGCCGCCGACGGCGCCACCCACCGCGCCGGCCTGACCGAGGCCGAGATCGACCGCGTGGCCGCCGAGCTGAACGTGCGCCGCGAGGATGTCATCGAGATGGAGACGCGCTTCGCCGGCGGCGACGTCGCGCTCGAGCCGGGCGGCGACGACGATGACGAGTCCTTCGCGCCGATCGCCTATCTGGCCGACGACCGCCAGGAGCCGACCCGCGCGATCGAGGCGCGCCGCCGCGACGAGCTGGCCGGCCCGGGCCTGCTGCGCGCGCTCGACGCGCTCGACGCCCGCAGCCGCCGCATCGTCGAGGAGCGCTGGCTCCAGGTCAACGACGACGGCTCCGGCGGCATGACGCTGCACGAGCTGGCGGCCGAATACGGCGTCAGCGCCGAGCGCATCCGCCAGATCGAGGTCGCGGCGATGAAGAAGATGAAGAAGGCGCTGGTCGAGGCGGCCTGATTCAGCGCCGCATCGCGTCGCGCTCGCGCTCGAAGTCGCGCCAGAACGCGGCGTCCTGTGCGGACGCGAAGTTGATGCGCATCTTCGTGCCCGGCTGACGCCGGGCGTGGAACAGGCTGCCGGGCGCGGTGCTCCAGCCGCGGTCGAGCAGGCGCTGCGCCAGCGCCTCGGTGTCGATGCAGGTCTCGACCCAGCCGAACAGGCCCTGCGGCGGGCAGACGAACTCGCAGCCCGCGTCCTGCGCCAGCCGCACGCTGCGTCCGCGCGCTGCGTCCAGCCGCGCCACCACCCGCTCGGCATGGCGGCGCAGCAGGCCCTGCTCCAGGCAGACCGCCACCGCCTGCTCCAGCAGCGCTGGCGTCGTCAGGCTGGCGAGCATCTTCACGTCGATCAGCCGCTCGATCCAGTCGGGCGGCGCCGCGACGAAGCCCACCCGCCAGCCCGGGGCCAGGATCTTCGAGAAGCCGCTGATGTGGAAGCAGCGCTTGAGCCCGTCGAGCGCCGCCAGCCGGGGCGCGTGCGCGGGCGCCAGGTGGGCGTAGGTGTCGTCCTCGATGACATGGAAGTCGTGCGTCTGCGCCAGCTGCAGCAGCTGGTGGGCGGTGGCCAGCGACAGCATGCCGCCGGTCGGGTTGTGCAGCACCGAGACGGTCACGTACAGGCGCGGGCGGTGCTCGCGCACCAGCGCCTCCATCACCGCCAGATCGGGCCCGTCGGGGCCGCGCGGCACCGGCAGCAGCCGCATGCCCAGCAGCGTCAGCCGGGCGTATTCGACCGACCAGCCCGGCTCGTCGACCAGCACCGCATCGCCCGGCGCCAGCAGCGCGCGCGAGACCAGGTCGAGCGCCTGGGTCGCGCCCAGCGTGGTCATGATCTGGCGCGGCGCGGCCCGCACGCCGACATCGGCCAGGCGCTGCGCCAGCGCCTCGCGCAGCCGCGGGTCGCCGGCCGGCTCGCCGTAGTGCAGCGCGGCGGCGCCCAGCTCGTCCTCGCGGCCGCTGGCCAGCACCCTGCGCAGCGCGGCCTGCAGCATCGGCGCGTCCAGCCAGGCCGGCGGCAGCACGCCCAGGCCGGGGCCGGGCCGGCCGCCGCTGCCGAGCATGCCGCGGATCAGTGTGCTGGCATCGACCGGCACCCGCGGGCTGTCGGGCGGTGACGCGGCCGCGGCCTCGCCGCGCTGCGCAGGGGCCGCACGCTCACGCACGAAGAAGCCGCGCTGGCGCTGCGCCTCGACCAGGCCCTGCGCCAGCAGCTGGTCGTAGGTGGCGACCAGGGTGTGCGGGCTGACGCCGTGGCGGCGGGCGCCCTCGCGCACCGAAGGCAGCCGGCTGCCCGGTGGCAGCAGGCGCTGGCGGATCAGCGCCGCATAGTGCGTGGCCAGCTGCTCGGAGAGCGTGCGATCGCCGTCGCGGCTGAGCTGCAGCGCGGCAGGGGAGACGGCTGTGTCAGTCGTTCGGGCCATACAGTGTGTCGTAATGTGGGGAAATCTGTACTGCAAGTGTATTGGTTGACGTGCCTAGACTGCACTCCATCATGAGCACCACTTCATCGATGTCTTCCCCGCTGCGGGACCTGGCGGCCGAGCGTCGCGGCCTCTGGCTGGGCCTGCTGGGCGTGGCGGTGTTCGCGCTGACCACGCCGATGACCCGGCTGGCGGTCGGGCCGCTGGAGGCGCCGCAGCTGCCGCCGCTGTTCGTCACCGCCGGGCGCGCGGCCGGTGCTGCGCTGCTCAGCCTGATCTTCCTGCTGCTGACCCGTGCGGCCTGGCCGACCCGCGCCGAGCGGGGCGCGCTGCTGCTGTCGGCCGCCGGCACGGTGCTGGGCTTCCCGCTGTGCCTGGCGATGGCGCTGCGCGAGGTGCCGTCGATGCACGCCTCGGTCATCACCGGCCTGCTGCCGCTGTGCACCGCGGCGGTCGGTGCCTGGCATCTGCGCCAGCGGCCTTCGCGCGGCTTCTGGCTCTGCGCGCTGGCCGGGGCGGCGCTGGTGCTGGGCTTTGCCTGGAGGCAGGGCGGTGGCCGGGCGAGCGCTGCCGACGGCT
The DNA here is from genome assembly GCA_046050625.1 of Pseudomonadota bacterium. Classification (GTDB taxonomy): domain Bacteria; phylum Pseudomonadota; class Gammaproteobacteria; order Burkholderiales; family Burkholderiaceae_C; genus Sphaerotilus. Next base: position 6,823 of record JBJOPV010000067.1, on the reverse strand, counting down.
GGCTGCTGCTGGCGATGCTGTGCGGGGCGGTGGGCTATGTGTCCGGGGCGCGTCTGTCGGCGGCGCGGCCGCCCGAGCAGGTGATCTGCTGGGTGCTGGTGATCAGCCTGCCGCTGACGCTGCCCGTCGCGCTGTGGTCGTGGCCGCCCGCGCCGCAGGCGGTGTCGGGCTCGGCCTGGGCGGGCTTCGCCTATGTCACCGTGTTCTCGATGTGGCTGGGCTTCTTCGCCTGGTACCGCGGCCTGGCGCTGGGCGGGCTGGTGCGGGTCAGCCAGGTGCAGATGCTGCAGCCCTTTCTCGCGCTGCTGGCGGCCGTGCCGCTGCTGGGCGAGCCGCTGCAGGCCGACACGCTGGTCTTCGCGCTGGCGGTGATGGCCTGCGTGGGCATCGGACGGACAATGCCGGTCGGGCGCACGCCACCCCGAGTCCTGGCGGTCCCGTCTTCCCTGAACCGATCCGAGCCCGAAGGCCGTGCATGACTGCTGAAGAACTTTCCTCCCCGTGGATCCTGGCGCGTCGCGCCGAGCGCATGAATCCGTCGATCCTGCGCGAGATCCTCAAGGTCACCGACCGCCCCGGCATCCTGTCGATGGCCGGCGGCCTGCCCTCGCCGGAGAGCTTTCCGGTCGAGGCGATGCGCGCCGCCTGCGAGCGCGTGCTGCGCGACACCCCGCGCGAGGCGCTGCAGTACGCCGCCAGCGAGGGCTTCGCGCCCCTGCGCGAGTGGGTCGCGGCGCATCTGGCCGGGCAGGGCATGGCGGTCGGCGCCGATCAGGTGCTGATCACCACCGGCTCGCAGCAGGGTCTGGATCTGGTGGCCAAGGTGCTGGTCGATGCCGGCGCGCCGGTGGCGGTGGAGACGCCGACCTACCTGGGCGCGCTGCAGGCCTTCGCGCCGATGGAGCCGGTCTTCGCCAGCGTCGCCAGCGATGCCGACGGCCCGCTGCCCGAGGCGGTGGCGGCGCTCACGCATGACGCGCCGGGCACGCGCTTCCTGTATGTGCTGCCGAACTTCCAGAACCCGAGCGGCCGGCTGATGCCCGAAGATCGCCGCGAGGCGCTGGTGGCCGCGGCAAAGCAGGCCGGCGTGCCGCTGGTCGAGGACAACCCCTACGGCGACCTGTGGTTCGACGCCGCGCCGCCGCGCCCGCTGGCCGCGCGCTGGCCGGAGGGCACGATCTATCTGGGCTCGTTCTCGAAGGTGCTGGCACCGGGGCTGCGGCTGGGCTATCTGGTGGCGCCGAGCGCGCTCTACCCCAAGCTGCTGCAGGCCAAGCAGGCCGCCGACCTGCACACGCCGGGCTTCAACCAGCGTGTGGTGCACGAGGTGATCCGCGACGGCTTCCTCGACACCCATGTGCCCCAGATCCGCGCGATGTACCGCCGCCAGCGCGACGCGCTGTGCGAGGCGCTGCGCGAGCACCTGCCCGCCGGCAGCGAGTGGCAGCCGCCCTCGGGCGGCATGTTCTGCTGGGTGCGGCTGCCCGCGGGCTGCGATGCGGTCGCGCTGCTGCCGCAGGCGGTGGAGCAGGGCATCGCCTTCGTGCCCGGCGCGGCCTTCTACGCCCGCCAGCCCGATGCGCGCACCGTGCGCCTGTCCTTCGTGACGCTGACGCCCGACGAGATCCGCACCGCGGTGGCCATGCTGGGCGCACTGCTGCGCCGCCACCTGACCGAAGACGCTCCGACCCCGACGCCCTGACGCTCTGACCATGACTGCTGCTGCCCTGTCGCGCCGCTACGCGGTGCTCGATGTCTTCACCGCCGCGCCGCTGCTCGGCAACCCGCTGGCGGTCGTCATCGACGCCGAGGGCCTGAGCGATGCCCAGATGGCGGCCTACGCGCGCTGGACGAATCTCTCCGAGACCACCTTCCTGCTGCCGCCCGCCGATCCGGCCGCCGACTACCGGGTGCGCATCTTCACGCCCGGCGGCGAGCTGCCCTTCGCCGGCCACCCGACGCTGGGCAGCGCCCAGGCCTGGCTGGACGCGGGCGGCGTGCCGCGGCGCGCCGGCGAGGTGGTGCAGGAATGCGGCGTGGGTCTCGTGCGGGTGCGCCGGGTGGCGGTGAACGGGGCGGAAACGGCGACGCGGCTGGCCTTCCAGGCGCCGCCCCTGCGCCGCAGCGGCCCGGCCGACGCGGCCACCGTCGCGCAGGTGCGGGCCGCGCTGCGGCTGACCGCGTCCGACGTGCTGCAGGTCGAGTGGATCGACAACGGCCCAGGCTGGCTCGGCGTGCGGCTGGCAGACGCGGCGGCGGTGCGGGCGCTGCAGCCTGACTTCGCGACGATGGCCGCGGCGGGGCTGAAGATCGGCGTCGTCGGCGCCTGGCCAGCCGGCGGCGAGGTCGATGTCGAGGTGCGCGCCTTCGTGCCGGAGCTGGGCGTGCCGGAGGATCCGGTCACCGGCAGCCTGAACGCCGGCCTGGCGCAGTGGCTGACCGGTGCGGGCCTGCTGCCGGCGCGCTATGTGGCGGGGCAGGGCCACGCGCTCGGCCGTGACGGGCGGGTGCATGTCGAGCGCATCGCCGCGGGCGAGAACGCCGGCGTGTGGATCGCCGGTGACGTGACGCGCTGCGTCAGCGGCACCCTCAGGCTCTGAGCCCAGGGCGGCCGGGTCAGTCCTTGCGGAAGTTGTCGTGGCAGCTCTTGCAGGTCTGCGCGGCGCCACCGAAGGCGGCCCTGATCTGCGCCAGATCGCCGGTCTTGGCTGCTGCGTTGAGCTTGTTCAGCTCTTCGGTCATCTTGGTCATGCCGGCCTTGAACTTGTCGCCTTCGGTCCAGATCTCGGGCGCGGCGCGGGTCTCGCCCTTGTCGGTGCCCGGGCCGAAGGCGGTGCCGGGCAGCGGCGCCAGCGCGGCCAGCAGGGCGGCGTTGTCGGCGGCTGCCTTGGCGTCGAACGGCGCCTTGCCGTTGGCCATCGCGCCGATGCGACCGAAGTGGGCGGCCATCAGGGTGAAGCTGGCCTTGCGGTACTTGATCGCGTCCTCGGGCTTCTGGAACTGGGCGCTGGCGGGCAGGGCGGCCAGCAGGCCGGTGGCGGTGCACAGGGCGAGGCAGAGGCGTTTCATCGGCAGGGTTCTCCGGTCGGAAATGGAAATCAGGCGTGACCCGGGGGGCCGGGCCAGTGTAGCCTTCGCCTTGAGGCTCTTCATGACGCAGGACACTTGATGAATCCGACCTTTTCCCCCCGCTCGACCGCGCTGGCGCGGGTGCGGATCTGGGATCTTCCGACCCGGCTGTTTCACGGGCTGCTGGCGCTGGCGGTGACCGGCGCGGTGGTGTCGGCCAAGATCGGCGGCCATGCGATGGTCTGGCATTCGCGCCTCGGGCTGGCGGTGCTGGCGCTGCTGGCCTTCCGGCTGGTCTGGGGGCTGGCGGGCGGGCGCTGGTCGCGCTTTGCCAGCTTCGTGCACGGGCCCGGCGCGCTGATGCGCCATCTGCGCGGCCAGCCGCGCCCGGGCGAGCATCTCGACGCCGGCCACAGCCCGACCGGCGCGCTGTCGGTGTTCGCGCTGCTGGCGCTGGTGGCGCTGCAGCTGGGCACCGGCCTGATCAGCGACGACGAGATCGCCTTCACCGGGCCGCTGTACGCCTGGGCCAGCTCCGAGCTGGCCCTGAAGGCCACCTCCTGGCACCGCAGCTGGGGCCAGTGGCTGCTGCTGGGCATGATCGGCCTGCATCTGGCCGCGATCGTTTTCTACCGCCTGCGCGGCACCGACCTGGTGCGGCCGATGCTCGGCGGCGACAAGCTGCTGCCGGCCGAGGTGCCGGCCTCGCGTGACGATCTTCGCACTCGCGCGCTGGCGCTGGTGATCGCGGCGGCGGCGGTGGCGCTGGCGGCCTGGGTCGGCGCGCAGGGCGGCTAGACTGCGGCGCCATGGACCAACCCGAGACACGACTTGTCGTCGCGGACACGCCGGCCCTGGTCGGGGCCGCCCGCGAGATCTTCCGTGACTACGCCGCCAGCCTGTCGTTCGACCTGTGTTTCCAGGATTTCGATGCGGAGCTGGCCGGGCTGCCGGCGCCCTATGCCGCGCCCGACGGCACGCTGCTGCTGGCGCTGGTCGGCGGTGAGGTGGCGGGCTGCGGCGCCTTGCGCCGGCTGACCGATGTCGACTACCCGAACGCCTGCGAGATGAAGCGCCTGTATGTGCGCCGCGCGTTCCGGCGCTTCGGGCTGGGCCGGCAGATCGTCGAGGCGCTGCTGGATGCGGCGCGCCTGGCGGGCTATTCATCGGTGCTGCTCGACACGCTCGACGACATGGAGGCCGCGCGCGAGCTCTACGCCTCGCTGGGCTTCGTCGAGGTGCCGCCTTACTACTACAACCCGATTCCTGGCGCGCACTACCTGCGCGCCGAGCTGGACGGCGGCGGCAGTCGCTACTGATCGACCTGCGGCGCCGCAGCCGGGTTACATCGCGGTACGGCGCTAGGATCGCGGGCTTTCGAGATTCCCCGGAGACCTGCCCGATGGACGACACCCGCACCCCGATCCGCGCCGTCAGCGACCCCTGCCTGCTTGGCGAATCGCCGATGTGGCATCCGCAGGAGCAGGTGCTCTACTGGTGCGACATTCCCGGTCGGCGCGTGCACCGGCTCGATCCGGCCAGCGGCGCGACCGCCACCTGGGACTTTCCCGTCGAGCCCGCCAGCCTGGCGCCGCTGCTCGGCGGCGGCCTGCTGCTGGCGATGCGCGACGGCCTGTGGCATTTCGACCCGGCCAGCGGCGAGCGCGAACGCCTGGCCGAGCCGCCCTACGACCCCGCCAAGGAACGCTTCAACGACGGCAAGAGCGATGCGCTCGGCCGCTTCTGGGTCGGCACGATCTACGAGCCGCGCACGCCGGCGCTGGCGGCGCTGTACTGCTGGTCGCATGGCGAGCTGCAGCGGGTGGCCGACGGCGTCACCGTCTCGAACGGCCTGGCCTGGAGCCCGGACGGGCGCACGATGTACTGGACCGACACCACCTCGCACACCATCCATGCGCTCGACGTGGATGCGCATGACGGCAACGTGTCGCGCCGGCGGGTGTTTGCGTCCTTCCCGCTCAAGCAGGCGGGGCAGCCGCTCGAGGGCTATGGCGGGCGTCCCGACGGTGCGGCCGTCGACGTCGAGGGCTGCTACTGGGTGGCGATGTTCGAGGGCCAGCGCGTGCTGCGGCTGTCGCCCTCGGGCGAGGTGCTGCGCGAGATCCGCCTGCCGGTGCGCTGTCCGACCATGCCCTGCTTCGGCGGCGCCGACCTGAAGACGCTTTACATCACCACCGCACGCGAGAAGCGCCCGGCCGACGAACTGGCGACCCAGCCGCTGGCGGGCTGCGTGCTGGCGCTGGAGGTCGACGTGCCGGGGCTGCCGGCGCAGTTCGCCCTGGGCTGAGCAGGGCGGGACCAGGAGTGATGGCGCGCACCATGGTGGTGCGTCGCGATGAAAGCGCAATGTCATCGATCTTGCGCATCATCACGACCCTGTGACCGTCAAGTGTGATCAACCCGCGAACGAATGCACGAGCCTGGCGCAGTGTTGTATCGCGTGCACGCTTCAGGGGCGGTCGCTGCACGATGCGCTGAAACGATGCTGAAACGTCGAAGCTGTCGGGGTTTCCACGTATAATTCGGTGGTTTTGCCGAACCAGCCGATGAACAGCGTGAAGACAAGCACATCCGGGACGTTCCCGGAGCAGGTCGACCTCGATGAAGCATCAGTTGAGGATGGGCAGGAAGAATTCAAGAGCCTGACGAAGGAAGAGGCGCAAGCCCTTCGAAGCCGTCTCCCGCAGCTCTCTCCGTGGCGGGTGGTGGCGGCGCAAGCCGCGGCAGGTCTGGTGATGACGGTGCTGTGCTGGCTGGTCATCACGGGGCGGGGGGCGGTCTGGTCCGCGCTCTACGGTGCGGCCACCGTGGTGGTGCCGACGGCGCTTCTTGCGCGCGGCATGACCCGGATGAACCGGCTGCCAGAGGTGAAGGCGAACGTGGCTGCGTTCAATTTCATGTTCTGGGAGTTCCTGAAGATCGGGGTCTCGGTGGCCATGCTGGCGGCTGCGGTCCTGGTCGTGCCTGATCTGAGCTGGCCGGCCCTGCTGGTCACGATGATCGTGTGCATGAAGATGAACTGGCTGGCTCTGCTGTGGCAGGGTCGGGTGACAACCAATCGGTCTTAAGACAAAAGACAACCGTTCGAGAGAAGACGATGGCTGCCGATCAACACGCTCCGACCGCGGGTGAGTACATCTCCCACCACCTGGTCCACCTGACCAACCGTGCCCAGACCGGCATTGCCGACTTCTCGCTGACCGATCCGGTCCTGAAGCTGGACTCGCTGTTCTTCTCGATCCTGCTGGGCGTCGTCGGATGCTTCCTGCTGTGGAGCGTGGCGCGCAGCGTGACCTCCGGCGTGCCGGGTCGCCTGCAGGCTGCGGTCGAGTTCCTGGTCGAGATGGTCGACACCCAGGCCAAGGGCATCATCCACAACGAGGAGTCGCGCAAGGTCGTCGCTCCTCTGGCGCTGACCGCCTTCGTCTGGATCTTCCTGATGAACGCGATGGACCTGCTGCCGCTGGACCTGCTGCCGCGCCTGTGGGCCGGCATCTACGGCGCGATGGGCCATGACCCGCACCACGCCTACCTGCGCGTCGTGCCCACCGCCGACCTGTCGGTGACGCTGGGCATGTCGGTCACCGTGCTGCTGGCCTGCCTGTACTACAGCATCAAGATCAAGGGCCTGGGCGGCTGGGTCGGCGAGCTGTTCTCGGCACCGTTCCATGCACACGGTCCGGCCGCGATCCTGCTGGCCCCGATCAACTTCACGCTGCAGATCATCGAGTTC
>JBJOPV010000066.1:0-16669 GCA_046050625.1 Pseudomonadota bacterium | reverse complement strand
AGTTCGTCCATCCAGCCTCAAGCGGTGTGCTTGGGAACGGAGCAATTGCAGGCTTTCTTCGCCGAGGCGGCGGGCGTCAGGCTTCTTCATTAATAAATTATAATGTATTTTATTGCCTAGTTAATAATAGCAAAAATAGCAAGAACAGATTTATTTTATAAAAAATTCATGTCATCTCGATTGATGGCGTCTCGTGTCGCTACCCCAGGCAAAAGTGTCTCACTGGCGCCGACTCATTGAAACGCTCGACGCACATGACCATCAAAAGACCTTGCCAAGTGCTCATGAGCAAAGCGCTCAACAGGCTGACCTGATTTTTGGATCTTATGTAATTACCTATCAGTCACAACTTCATTGCCCGAGGATCCGGCCTCTCTGACCGTCCAAGCTCGCCCCGCAAGGGCTCTCTGAAGCCTCTTGCGCTGGGGGCCCCAAGCTCCCAGCGTGAATCCAAGAAGCAGTCGTCTTCACCGGTAGGGATCCGCCGGATCAGCGAGAGATCCGGCGCATGAGAAAAAAGATAAAAGAGCAGTGTCCCTGATGGATCTGAGACCACTCCCCCTCAGTTGACCATCATGACGGCTTTCTTCTCTTTCCCCACGGACTCGAGCGCAGTCGAGATCCACCATCCTCAGCAGGCGATCGATCTGCTGGAATCGTCTCCCGCAACCCCAGTGGAGGGGGGCGATTCTTGCGGCATGGATTCACTCGAACTGGCGGTGAGCCTGCCGCCTCTGCGTGAGCTGATCAACACCCTCTACCTCCTGCTCCAGTATCGCGGTCCAGGCCTCCTGATGACGCAGGAGCCTGATGTGTCAGGCTCGTGCTGGCCGGTGATCAGGCTGGCACCTCAGCTGCAGTCCCTGCGCCAGTTTCCAGTCCACGCGCTGCATCACCACTTCTGCCAAGCCCACCCTGACGAGATTCATCCTTATCTGGTGGAGTACATGAGGATCTTCGCTGGCCTGAACCTGGGCGCGGTTCTGGACTTGGCTTTGAGCTGCGTGGATGCGGCTCACAAGTGGCTTCATTTCCTCGAAGCCAAGCTCGGTGATCTGAGACGGTCCCTGTGGCGGCCGGAGGTCCGTCGCGCCCTGTGCCGCTTCAATTTCCCGGCTGGGCGTCGCACCAAGACCTTCCGCTCCTACATCGACGATCTCTTCAAATGCTACAGCCGTCTTCTGGTGGTTCGCATCGATCTGGGCTACCTGAAGGGATTGGCGCTCAAGCCGGTCTTCGCCCCACCGTCCTGTGCGTCCATGGGCCTTCAGGGCCCGATCGGCCCGACCGATGACCTGCTGGCCTACGCGACGCTGCGGCAGCATCGGCAGGATCTCTTCGACTTCCTGCGCTCGACTTTCGGCAAGCATCTGTGCGGCTACATCTGGAAGCTGGAATACGGCTTCGAGAAGGGCTACCACTACCACCTGATGCTGTTCTTCAACGGCGCGCAGCTGTGTCGCGACGTGAATCTGGGTCGTATCATCGGCGAGCATTGGAACCAGGTCATCACCGCAGGTCAAGGCAACTACTTCAACTGCAACGCGCAGAAGGAGCGGTACGACGGCTGTGGCATCGGCATGGTGAGCCACAGGGAAATGGACAAGCGGCAGCACCTGCAGGTCGCAGCCTCGTATCTGGGCAAGCACGATGGTCTGGTGCGCCAGGACCTTGCGCCGTTCCAGCGCACCATGGGCACAGGCCGTTCGCCGATGATCGGGCTGGCCAGCCAGGCGCCCAGGCGTGGTCGACCCCGCAAGACTTGAATCGGCGGATACTCTTGGCGGGCGTGACGTGTTCTGCCTGCCCCTCCATTCGGGACCCGTCCGCTCTGCTGGACAGATTCCAGGGTTTTTCCCTGAACTGTTTCTCCCGATCAGGGTGGGGCAAGGGCCGGGCCGGTTCCGTGGCCGGATTCTTCGCCCTGACGGATTTTCTGGGTCAGGGTTCAGCCTGCCCCGCTCAGCAGGCTGCGCACGATCAGGTCGAGGCCTTGCAAGGCCTCGTGGGCCGAGCGATCGAACTGTGCTCGCACGATCGCGCCATCCACCGCCAGGGCCATGGCAGAGGCGAGGTGCTGGTGCTCGGGCGGCAGCACGGCTGCGATGGCGCGACCCATGTCCGCCTTGTGGCGACGGGTGATCTCGGTGACCTCGGGCAGGGCCCCGGCGAGCTCGCTTACCGTGTTGAGGAAGGCGCAGCCCCGGTAGCCCGGCTCGTGCAGCCATTCGCCCAGGGCCGGTGCGATGGCCTGCGGGCTCTGACCGTGGCGTGCCAGCGCAGCCTCGAACCCGGCCATCCAGCTCAGGTGGCGGTGCTCGAGGTAGGCGAGCACCAGATCGTTCTTGCTGGGGAAGTGCCGGTAGAAGGTGAGCTTGGCCACGCCGGACTCGGCGATCACCCGATCGACGCCGGTGGCGCGGATGCCGTCCTGGTAGAACAGATCGTGGGCAGCGCGCAGGATGCGCTCGCGGGCCGTGGGCATCGGTGAGGCGGCAGTCATCGCCGGATTGTAGACAGACCGGTCTACTTCTCTCTACACTGGTCGCGAGTAGACAGATCGGTCTACTCCCCGACACGACGACCGCATCCCAGGAGCCCCGCATGGACCTCAAGCCCCCGCTGCCCCCCTTCACCGACGAGACGGCGCGCCAGAAGGTGCGCCGGGCCGAAGACGCCTGGAACTCGCGCGATCCGGCGCGGGTGGTGCAGGTCTACACCGAGGACACGCGCTGGCGCAACCGGGCCGAGTTCCCGGTGGGGCGCGAGCAGGTGCAGCGCTTTCTGGAGCGCAAGTGGGCGCGCGAGCTGGACTACCGGCTGATCAAGGAGCTGTGGGCCTGCTCGGGTGCGCGCATCGCGGTGCGCTTCGCCTACGAGTGGCATGACGACTCGGGGCAGTGGTTTCGCTCCTACGGCAACGAGAACTGGGAGTTCAATGCACAGGGGCTGATGCAGCAGCGCTTCGCCAGCATCAACGACCGACCCATCGCGCCTGAGGAGCGGCTGTTCTTCTGGCCGCTGGGTCGTCGGCCGGACGACCATCCGGGCCTGAGCGAGCTGGGACTCTGAGCCCTCGGCGGAGGGTGGCGACAAAAAAAGAAGCGCTGCCCCCGACGGGACTGCCGCAGCAGCCCCATCGGGAGGTCGGGCAGGCTTCACTGCGGGGCCGGGGTCGGTGCGGGGACCTTCGGGGCACGGTGTGCGCTCTGGGCCATGCGCTGTCCGAGCTTGCTGGCCAGGTCGGCCGCGTCGACGCCGGTGCTCCGGGCGGGGCCTCGGTCACGACGTCGGCGGTCGGTGCTGGAGCCTGGGCGGGGGGGCTCAGCTCCGGGTAGAACTCCTCCACCACGCTCATGCCGTCTTCGTCGGACTCCTCGAACGCGCCCTGGGCGTAGCCGCGGCGTGCGGCCTCGTCGAGCGCCGGCTGGTCGAAGCCGGCCTCGCTCCGGGCCTGCTGGAGCTGGCGCGCGGCGTCGAGCGCCTGCTCGAGCGTCAGGCCCTGGCGGATGACCAGGTCGACGTAGTAGATGGGCGCACGGTGCGACTGCGGGGTGGACTTGCCGCGCAGGCGCAGCTCCAGCGGCAGGCTGGCCAGCCGGTCGCCCGACAGCGCCTGCAGGTACTGCTGGCGCGTCGCCAGGGTGCGGATGCTGTTGAAGCCGGTGGTGCGGAAGATGAAGGTGCCCAGCGCATCCTCGTCGCCGATGCGCACATGCAGCCGGCCATAGGGCTTGCAGTGGCCCGGGGGCGCCGCCTCGCAGCCGGCCGGGCTCGGACAGGGCAGCTGCTGCATGCCGGCCGAGGTCATGCGCCGGCAGTGCTCGCCGTTGCCCACGCACAGCGGCCGGCCGGTGCCGCGATCGAACATCGCGTACTGGGCACGCAGGTTGAGCGCGGGGTCGTTGAAGAGCAGACGCACCGGCAGGCTGCGCAGCTTGGCCTGGCCGGGGCTGGCCTGGCGCAGCGCCTCGTCCATCGGGTGCGGGACCCAGCCGTCCCGGTTCTGCACCTGGCTGGTGAGGGTGAACTCGTCGTCCTTTTCCGGCAGGCGCTTGCCGTTTTTCTCGACCACGCGGCCGATGGAGATGCGCCCGATCACGGGCGGGGTCAGGGCCAGTCCTTTGAGCATGGGTGGTTCTCCAGGGGGAGGGTAAGAGGCAGGGGGTCAGGTGCGCACCAGGAAGCGCCGGCTCCCCGGGCGGGTCTGGCTGTAGCGCTGCAGCAGTTCGGGCTGGTCCTGCAGCAGGCGGTCCACGTCCAGGCGGGTGCTGTCCTTGCTGCGCTTCCAGCTGATCTCGCCCCGAGCGAAGATCGCCAGGGAGGCATCGCCCATGCGCTGCTGGAGGCGCTGCCGGAGTTCGCTTTCGCGCTGCGCGCCGGCGTCGAGCGTGTGGCGCAGGGCCACCAGCTCGTCGAAGACCGCGCCCAGCTCGGGGTCCGTCGACAGGTCCAGGCGCTGGCCGCTGTCGCGCGGGTAGAGGCACTGCAGGGCCGTGGCCGCCGACTCCGAGCCGTCGGCCGGTGGTGGCTGGTCCTGCTCGACCCGGTCCCAGAACTGGCGCTCCAGTTCGATGAGCTGGGTGATCATGGTCTCGTCACGCTCGATGCGGTGGATCTGCAGCTCCTGGCCGCAGATCAGCACCGCGACGTCGGCCGCCTGGTGACCGGTGACGGCGAGCTGGTGCATGACCTGCAGCTGGACGTATTCGGGCACGCCGTCGCGCCAGAGACGTGCGCCGTTCAGGCCGGCGGTCTTGCACTCGAGGATCTGCACCTCGGGGCAGCCGACGACCTCGCGGTCGAGGTTGGCGAGCATCCAGGGCTGCTGCGGGTGCTGCAGCACGGCGTTGACGCGCCGCACCGTGCGGCTGGTCTGGCGGCTGTACTGCTGCGCCACCAGGCTCTCGAGCACCGTGCCCCAGTACACCGGACTGCGCAGGTCGTGCGGGTCGGGCTGGGGCAGGAGCTTGTCGCGCCCGGTCTTCTCCAGCCAGAGCGCCAGCGGGGACTTGTAGGGGTGGAGACCCACGGCGGCGGCTGCGTCCGAGCTGCCGATGCCGCTGCGGCGCACCTGCAACCAGGCCTGGCGGCTCAGGTGGGCGGTGCGCACCAGCGCCAGGGCCGATCCGGTGCGGCGCTTGCGCGAGGGGATCGGGGAGAGGGTGTCGGCCGGGCTCGCAACAGACACCTCGGGCGACACGGGCAGGGCAATGGCATTCATGGTCAGGACTCCTTGAAGGGCATAAAAAAGCCCCGGTCCGCAAGGAGCCGGGGCGAGGGGGGGGAGGAAAAGGCGGGGAGGACGAGCGCAGGGGCTCACGCGGCCAGCAGCAAGGCCTGGTCGAGGGCGCGCTGCTTGAGGCTGGCGCCCTGGCCAAACCAGGCGCTGTCGAGGCGGTATTCCGGGCTGCGGGCCCGCCGTTCGTGGTCGACGAACTCGGTGACGGCGTTGAGCAGGCCCCAGGCGGTGCCCTTGGCCGCAGCCAGCTCGGCCCCGCGGCCGTGGCCGTCATAGAGGGCCTGGACCTTCTTGAGCGCCCGCTCGTGCGTCGGGGTGGCGCCGTCCTTGGCGGCCTCCCCGCCCGGGCACAGCACCTGGAGGAAGAAGTTCTCCGCCTCGGTGCTCTTGACCCGGCGATCGGCCAGCGTGCGCATGCGCTGCATGAAGCCGTCCCACCGGGTGACGGCGATGCCGAGCTGACGCTTGACGGCCTGCGCGTCGAAGCTGGTGTTGTGCGGCACCTTGATCGCGCTGCTGGCCCCGTCGAGCGCGATGGTGAGCGTGTTGTTGCAGACGACCCGCACGGTGGTGGGCGTGGCGGTGGTGGCCAGCGTGCCGTCGCAGGAGGTGGCCGGCAGCAGGTAGCCCTTGACCCGGTCGCTGCCCTTGAGGGCGCTTTCCTGGCCGGTGCGCGCCAGGGCCCAGAACTTCCTGCCGGCCTTGAGCACGCCGGCCGTCTCCAGCTCGAAGCCGGAGACCTCGGTGAGGTCGCGGTAGAACTCCAGCACCTCGCGCGGCTGCACGACGTGGTAGCGGCTGCCCACGACCGACAGCGGCGCCTTGGTGTCGCTGCGAAAGAGCACCTTCTGGTCGTCGAAGGAGCAGATCTCGCTCAAGGGACCGGACTGGCTGACGACGTACTGCACCGGCGCCTGCTCGATGGTCCAGTTCATGCCGGCGCGCTCCATCCAGACCTCGAGGGGCTGCTGGGCGGGGAGTTCGTTGCCCAGACCGTGCCAGGGGGTGGCGCCGACGTAGGCCATCTGTTCGATGAGGTGAGCCATGGTGAAGATCTCCGAAAGGGGTGAGAGCACAAAGTCAAAGGGCCGCCTCGTCCCGGAGCGATGCGCTCGCGAGGACGAAGGCGGCCCGCAAAGGGACGAATGGGATGAAAGGAACGGGGAGAAAGGAGCCGGGCGTCAGCCCGGTCAGGCGGACGGCCTCAGGTGCGCGCCGGGCCGCAGAAGACGTGGCCGCAGCCGCCGCAGGCCCAGTTGCCCAGCAGCCGCTCGTCGACGGTCTCGCCGGCGCTGGCGCCCAGGCCGCAGCCCATGGCCCCGCCCACCAGGGCGCCCAGCACCATGCCGACCGGCCCCTCGGGCAGACCGACGATGAGGCCGCGCAGGGCCCCGCTGAAGCCTCCGGCCAGGCCCGCGAACAGGCCGATGGAGCCGCCCACCCGCGCGGCGGTGTTGTGGGGCAGCAGGTGCGTCGAATGACAGACAGGACAGGACAACGTCATGGAGTCGCTCCTCGTGACAGGGTCAGGATGGAAGGACGCTGTCGCCCCCGAGCTCAGCCCGGGGCGGACACAGCGGAGCAGCCCAGAGCGGGCCATCTCCAGAACGTGATATGGGACTGGAAAAATCTGCGATCGGGCTTTCGGGTGGCTCAGTGCGACGCATGCCGATCGCATGACGCCCTGGGTGGCAAGCCAACCCGGCAGTTCATGCCCCGATTGATCACCACAACCGCTGCAGGTGCAGGGAATCAATTGTCTGCTTGACGGAGGAGCTTACGGTTCGATGTCGCGCAAGCGGGTCTGATGGTGGCTATGGCCTGCCGAGCTGCGCCAGTTCGGCTGATGTGCTGTCGCGCCCGAAAGCCTTCACCGCGAAGTCGATGAAGCTGCGCAGCGCCGGGGTGACGCGCCGCCCGCCGGCATGCACCAGATGCAGCGGCCGGGTCGGCACGCGCCAGCCGGGCAGCAACTCCACCAGCTGGCCCTCGGCCAAGGCGGGAGCGAGCAGCTCCAGCGGCTGCAGCAGGATGCCCAGGCCGGCCAGGGCCGCATGCAGCAGCGCCTCGCCCTGGTCAAAGCGGTGGCGCGAGCTCACAGGCACCTTCACATGGGCCCCGTCGGGGCCGTCGAAACTCCAGTGCGTCAGCAGCTCGCTGTGCGCGAAGCCCAGGCAGTCGTGCAGCGCCAGATCCCAGGGCGTGTGCAGCGGGGCTCGCCCCGCCAGATAGGCCGGTGAGGCACAGACCGCCAGTCGGTAGGGCGCCAGCGCCCGGGCGACCAGGCCGCTGTCGGGCAGTACGCCGACGCGGAAGGCGACGTCCAGACCTTCCTCCACCAGATCGACGGTGCGATTGGCCAGCGTCAGTTCCACCGCGACCTGCGGGTGCGTGCGCATGTACTCGGGCAGCCGGGGCGAGAGCGCATGCACGCCGAAGCTCACCGGCGCATTGATGCGCAGCCTCCCGCTGGGCACGCCCCGGCGCTGTGCGGCCAGCTGTTCGGCATCCGCCAGCTCCGCCAGGATCAGGCGGGCGCGCTCCAGGTAGTCGTGTCCAAAGTCGGTCAGGCTCTGGCGCCGGGTGGTGCGCACCAGCAGCGGCATGCCCAGATGCTGCTCGAGCGCCTGGACATGCTTGCCGACACCCTGGGCAGAGAGTCCGAGCGCGTCGGCTGCCGCGCGGAACGAGCCCAAATCGACCGCCTTCACGAAGACCTGCATGCTGGTGAATCGGTCCATTGCCTACTCTGTGCTTCGAATGTCGAGCTCGATTGTCCATTTATCGCCGATCCATCGCCATCCACACTGGATTCCTGTCTCGACACCCCTTCAACGTACAAGGAAACGACATGACGATCGCAGTGATTGGCAGCGGCAACATGGGCTCGGCGCTGGTGAAGGCGATGGCTGCCCAGGGCGTGGATGTGGTCCTGGGTGCCCGCGATGCCGCCAAGGGCGAGGCGCTGGCCGCCGAGCTGGGCCACCGGGTACGCAGCGCCTCGCCGGCTGAAGCCGTGCGCGTGGCCTCGGTGGTGGTGCTGGCTCTGCCCTATGACGCCATCGCCGGCACGCTCGCCAGCCTGGGCCCGCTGCAGGGCAAGGTGCTGGTGGACATCAGCAACCCGCTGACGGCCGATTTCCAGGGCCTGCAGCTGGGCACCACCACCTCGGCCGCCGAAGCCATCCAGGCGGCCGCTCCCGAGGCGCAAGTGGTCAAGGCCTTCAACACGATCTTTGCCCAGTTGCTGGCGCCCGAGGCCCGCACGGCGAGCACGCTGCAGGTCTTCGTCGCGGCCGACGATGCCGCAGCCAAGGAACAGGTCCGCGCCCTGGTCACCACGCTCGGCTTCGAGGCGGTGGACGCCGGTACCCTGCGCAACAGCCGCTTCCTCGAGCCTGTCGGCATGATGAACATCCAGTTCGGCTTCTTCCTGGGCCGGGGACCGGTCGTGGCGCCGGCCTGGGTTCAGGTCTGAGGCGGTCATGACACCCCGCTCCGTCGATCTTTCTCTGCGGGACGATCTGTGCTGTCACGGGGTCGATGCCCGCATCGTCACGCTGGGTGAGCGGTGTGCGCTGCGTGTGACGCTCGAGGAAAGGATCGCCCGCGACGGGTTGCCGAACGTCGACTACATCGACATGCGCACCTTCGTGCGGATGCCTTGGTCGTTCCGCAACGGAACGCTGAGCGTCGATGTGCGTGCACGGACGCTGCCTGATGCGCCGGACTATGCCCGCGGTTTTGCCGGTCTGGCCTGGCGCATCACGCCGGAAACCTTCGAGTCGGTCTATCTGCGACCCAGCAATGGCCTGCGTACCGGGGTGTCGGCACCGCGTCGACACAGAGCGGTCCAGTACTTCGCACATCCCGACTGGCGCTTCGAGCGGTTGCGCGCTGAATTCCCGGATGGACGGCATGAAGCGGGTGCCGCGATCGCGCCTGACGAATGGGCCCATCTGGTGGTCCGGGTCGATGAGTCCCGTGTCCGGGTGGAGGTCGATGACGTGGCGGTGCTGGATCTGCAGCAGCAGCTGATCGCACCCTGTGCGGGACACATCGGACTGTTCGTGGACATCGGCACCGAGGCCTTCTTCTCGGACTGGGTCGTCGAGCACGCCTGACGACTTCAGCCCGGCTTCCGTCTCGTCTCGCGGCCGTGCTTACCTCGCACGCCGCTTCTTTCCGAAAGATGTCCATGTCGACACGACAACATGTGGCCCGCTGGGCTCTGGCGCTCTGGTTGGCCTCCGGCAGTGCGCTGGCGGCACCGGCTCTCGAAGTTCTGGGCCGCGACTTCACCTTCCCGAACCGGATCGAGGGTCTGCCCGAGCGGCTCTCGGATGTCCAGGGCCTGCAGATCAACCGTTTCACCACCCGCGACGGGGTGAAGCTGGCCTACTGGGAGATCGGCTCGGGCCGCCCGGTGATCTTCATTCCCGGCTGGTCGGCTCATGGGGCGGAATACATCAACCTGCTGCACCTGCTCGGCAAGCACTACCGCGTGCTGGTGCTCGATCCGCGTAACCAGGGGCTGTCCCAGCAGGTCGACCATGGCGTGCGCATCTCGCGCTTTGCCGCCGATCTTCAGGAGTTCACCGAGCATCTCGGGCTCAAGTCGGCGGACTATGTGGGCTGGTCGATGGGGGCGGCGGTGCTGTGGAGCCGCATCGACCTGTTCGGCACCCAGGGCATGCGCAGGCTGGTCTTCGTCGACGAGCCGGTCTCGATCTATGCGCATTCCGACTGGAGCGAGGCGCAGCGCCGCCAGGCCGGGGCCATGACCACCTCGGTCGAGCACATGCAGGCCGTCTTCACGGCCGGTGCCGCACCGGACCCGAAGATCATCGACACCAAGGTGCTCGAGCGCGCCATGGCGAACGATGCGCCGGCCTATGTCAACTCCCAGGCCTTTGCTGCCGAGTTCGTGCGCACCGATCCGAATTTCGCCGCCCAGGTGCTGTTCGACCACGCCACGAACGACTGGCAGGATGTGCTGCGCCACAAGATCGATGTGCCCACCGCGATCTTCTCGGGCGAGTACAGCAACAACCTGCCCAGCCAGCGCTGGATGGCTTCGGTCATTCCGGGCGCCTCCCTGCAGGTCTACAGCCAGGCCGAGCAGGGCGATCACTTCCTGATGTTCAAGAACCCGATGCGCTTTGTCCGGGATCTGCGGGCCTTTCTGGATCGCTGAGGTCCGTCGCATCGATCTGACGGGCGCGCCGGTAGATCAGCCCGCGCGAGACCCCGAGCCTGCGCGCGGCCTCGGACACGTTGCCGCCACAGTCCTGCAGCGTGGTGCGGATGATTTCCTGGTCGATCGTGCGCAGGCTGCGTGGTGCCGGCGTGGAGGCGGGAGGGGAACATACCGCCATGGGTTCCTGGCTCGGGGGTGTCGGTGTCTCCGCATCGACCTGCGGTGCCGGCACGGCGAACACCGGGCCGGCGTTTTCCGAGCGGGGGGCGCTGACCCGGGCCCAGACCGCCAGGCCACTGGGCAGCCGGAGCTGGAAGTGTTCGGAGCCGGCACGGTGCAGCAGACGTTCGACCGGCAGGCCGATGCGGCTTTCCACATCGAGGCTGAGATCCCGGATCTCGATCGTGGGCAGCCCGAGCAGGCTGACCGCCGCACCGTTGCACCACAGGATCTCGCCCTTGCCGGAGATGCCCACCAGTCCGGCCATCGGCGAGGCCAGCAACGACGGCGTGATCTGCAGTGCGAGGATCAGGACCTCCTGCGCTGACTGGGTCAGGATGCGGTTCTCCAGGGCCCGGGCCAGCAGGCTCACCACCGAGGCCGCATCGAAGCCGAAGGGCATCACCTCGCTGGAGAGATCGAGCACGCCGGCCAGTCGGCCCAGGTGGTCGCGGATCGGGGCGGCTGCGCAGTGCATGCGGCGCACTTCGTCGAAGAAATGCTCGCCGGCGATCACGCACAGAGGCTGGCCGGTGCGCGCAACCACCCCGGGTGCGGTCGTGCCGACCGCCTCTTCCGACAGGTCAACACCGAGGCGGGTGGCGATCGGCATGATCCGCTCGTGCGACCGCCCGGCGCAGCTCGAGGCGATCAGCACGCCGGACGGATCGGTCAGCATCGCGGCACAGGAGCTCATGCCGATGATCGATTCGATGTGCGAGAGCTCGTGCCGCCAGGCCTCGACCAGAGCGCGGTTTTTCTGCAGCGCCAAATGCGTTCGACTGGGGGTCACTGGCTGGAACTCGACCTGCCCCGTCGGGGTGCTGTGCAGGCGCTGGCAGCGGGTCCAGGAGTGGAAGATCGCCTCGCTGACCACCCCGACGGGCGTGATGCCGTCATCGAAGTAGCGACGACGCGCCAGTTCGAGCCGATCCTCCCGGCTCGAGAAGAAGGGGCTCGCGGCGCGTGCGTTCATGGCTCAGGCCGCGTCGGGCTGCCGGGCGGGCGCAGCCTGCTGGAAGGCTTCAATGCGGGCGCAGGCCGTGTCGATGCGGCTGATGAGCGGCCAGCGTGCCAGATCGACCTGGAAGCGCCGGGCGCTCTCCACCTGGGGGATCAGGTAGACATCGGCCAGCGTCGGGTGGTCACCGAAGCTGAAGTCGTCGCTGCGCTGACGGTCACCGGCCAGCAGGGCCTCGTAGGCATCGAAGCCTGAGGTGATCCAGGTGGCGCACCAGCGCTGGATCTCGTCCTCGGGCAGCTTGCAGGCGTGGCGCAGATGCTCCAGGATGCGGCGGTTGTTGATCGGATGGATGTCGCATCCGACCAGCGCTGCCAGTGCACGCACCCGGGCGCGACCCAGCGCGTCGGCCGGCAGCAGCGCGGGCTCAGGATAGCGCTCCTCGAGCCACTCGAGAATGGCCGGCGACTGGGTGAGCACTTCGCCGTCGTCGAGCCGGAGCGCCGGCACCAGCCCCTGCGGGTTGATCGACCGGTAGGCCGGCTGCAGATGCTCCTCGCGGCGCAGGTCGACGGCCACATAGTCGGGCGACAGGCCTTTCAGGCCGAGCGCGATGCGCAGTCGGTGGGAGGTGCCGCTGCGGAAGAAGCTGTAGAGCTGCATGGGGAAAGACTCAGACGGTCGGGCCGATGTCGAGCACGATGTCGGCCACGCCTTCGACCGAACCGGTGATGCGCTCGCCCGTCTTCACCGCGCCGACGCCTTCGGGCGTGCCGGTGTAGATCAGGTCGCCCGGCTGCAGATGGTAGAACAGCGACAGGTCCGCAATGATCTCACGCACGTTCCAGATGAGGCGATCCACATCCGAATCCTGCTTGGTCTGGCCGTCGACGGCCAAGCTGATGCGACCACGCTCGATCACCTGCTCGGGCATCGGCACGATGGGGCTGCACACCGACGACTGCTCGACGTCCTTGCCCAGATCCCAGGGGCGGCCCTTGTCGCGGGCCACCAGCTGCAGATCGCGCCGGGTCATGTCCAGACCGGCGGCGTAGCCGTAGATGAGCTGGTGCGCCTGCTCGGCAGGCACGCGGAAGCCCGGCTGGCCGATCGCCACCACCAGCTCCATCTCGAAATGGAAGTTGGCGGTCTCGGGCGGATAGGCCATGGTCTGGCCGCTGGCCAGCAGCGTGTCGCGCGACTTGGTGAAGTAGAACGGACGCTCGACGCTCTTGTCGACCGGGCGGCCCATCTCGACCGCATGGGCGTGATAGTTGCGACCGACGAAGAAGAGCCGGCGCACCGGGAAGCGCTCGTCACGGCCCTGGATCTCGAGGGACTCGATCGCGGGCGGGGCAAAGAGATAGGCAGTCATGGCAAGGTCGGGTCGGGGTTGAAAACGGGGGGGGCGATGCTCAGGCCCGGTCCGGGCGGATCTCGTGCACGCCGAGCTTGCGGTGCAGCGGGCTTTCGTCGGCGATGAACAGGAAGGACGGGGCGTGTGCGCTGGCATTGGTCAGCGTGATGGCCGTGTAGCCCGGAATGGCGCAGGTGCCGGCCTCGGCCAGGTCGATGCGCTGGTCGCTCACGCTCACCTGCGTGGCTCCATCGATCTGGTGCAGGACCTGGGCCGGCGACATCGCTGGAATGCGCAGGGTCTGGCCAGGGCGCAGCATCAGCGCGTGGAAGCCGAGAATGTTCTCCGCATCCTGGCCGGTCTCCGGGTTGACATAGGTGATCTGCACGCACTCGAGGTCGGGCTGGCTGTCGGCCAGCGATTCCAGTGCGGCGCGTGCATCGCTCCAGGCGTAGCGCAGCATCGGATAGCGGCGCTCCGAGCGCTGGAAGACCGTGGTGGGAACGACGCCGCCGCGGGCATAGGCCCGGTCACCGGTGGCGGGCCGGGCCGGCTGGCTCGGACCTTCCTCGTGGTAGGACGTCTCGGTGTAGTAGATCAGCGGCAGATCGAGCACATCGAGCCAGATCACCGGATCCTGTCCGTCATGGCCGTGTTCGTGCCACAGGCCGGTGGGCGTGAGGATCAGGTCGCCGCGCTGCATCGGGCATTTCTCGCCATCGACCAGGGTCCAGGCGCCTTCGCCCTCGACCACCATGCGCACCGCGTTCGGCGTGTGGCGATGGGCTGGGGCCAGCTCGCCGGGCAGCAGCAGCTGCATGCCCAGGTACATCGCGGCGCTGGCCTGCATCTTCTCCAGGCCGTGGCCCGGATTGGCCAGCACCAGCACGCGCCGCTCGGCCTTCTCGATCGGCGTGAGCTCGCCGGCGCGCAGCAGCAGCTTGCGCAGCGGCGCGTAGGGCCAGTGGGTGATGCGAGTGCGCCGGGTGGGTACATGCGGCGGCAGCACCGCGCGCAGGCTGGGCCACAGCGGGACCAGGTTCTGGGCGGTCAGCTCGTCGCGGTAGTCCTGCGGCAGGTCTTCCAGCCGGCCCAGGGTGTCGAAGCGGTTCGAATCGTCGGCGGTCATGGGGTCGTGTTTCCGGTCAAGGGTCAGGCAGGTCGGGACAGATCAGGCCGGGTGGGCGGCCGATCGCCGCGGATCGACCAGCGCGATGGTGGCGGCGGCGATCAGGGCGGGCAGGGCGATCGCCAGGAAATTGCTTTGCAGCGGCAGGTTCATGCCCACCAGGGCGCCGATCAGCACCGGGGCCAGGATGGCGCCGGTTCGGCCGATGCCCAGCGCCCAGCCCAGCCCGGTCGAGCGGATCGCCATCGGGTAGAACTGGCTGACATAGGCATTGGTGACGATCTGGGTGCCAATAGTGGAGGCGCCGGCCAGGGCCACGGTGATGAAGAGCACGGCCGAGGGCAGGGGCTGGCCGAGCAGCGCGATCGAGCCGGCAGCCAGCAGGTACATGACCACCAGAACCCGCTGGATCGGGAAGCGGTCGGACAGCCAGCCGCCGCCCACCGCGCCCAACATGGCGCCGAAGTTCAGCACCAGCACGAAGGTCAGGGCCGATCCCAGGCTGTAGCCGGCTGAGGCCATCAGCTTGGCCAGCCAGGTGCTGAGCGCGTACACCATGAACAGGCACATGAAGCAGCTGGCCCAGAACATCACCGTGCTCAGGGCCCGGCCGTGCGTGAACAGGGCCGCGACGGGCGCGCGAGCCACGTCCTGGCGCTCCGGCAGCACGAAGGTGTCGTCGGGCCCGACCTTCAGGTCGGGGCGCAGCTGCGTCAGCACGGAGCGCAGTGCGTCGGTCTGCCCGGTGCGCTGCAGAAAGGTCAGCGACTCGGGCATGCCGCGCAGAATGAGCGGCACCAGCAGGACCGGGGCGAGCGCGGCCAGGAACACCGAGGGCCAGCCCAGGCTTTCCAGCATCATCTTGCCCAGCAGAGCGGCCAGCATGCCGCCGATCGAGTAGCCGCTGAACATCACCGTCACCAGCGTGGAGCGCAGGCGTCGCGGTGCGTATTCGCTCATCTGCGCGATCACGTTGGGCATGACGCCGCCGATGCCCAGCCCGGCCAGGAAGCGCATCAGGCTGAACAGGACGGGATCCCGGGTCAGTCCGGCCGCGGCCGTGAAGGCGCTGAACAGCACGATGCACAGCGCGATGACCCGGCGTCGACCGATGCGGTCCGACAGCGTGCCCAGCACGATGGCGCCGAACATCATGCCGAACAGCGCCGAGCTGGCCATCAGCCCGGCCTGGGTGGCACTGACGCCCATGTCCTTCATGATCGCCGGCATCGCGATGCCGGCCACCGCCAGGTCATAGCCGTCGAAGATGACGATCAGCGCGCACCACAGCAGGATGCGGCCGTGGAAGGCGTTGAAGTTCGCGGCATCTGCCGCCTGGTCAATGTCGATCTGGCGCATGTGTGTCTCCTCGCGGCCCGGGTCGTCGCCCGGGCGTTCTGCGTTGGGGGAGGAACGGGGAAGAGGGGCGGCTCAGTCCAGCTTCAGCAGCACCTGTCCGCCCTCGATGCGCACCGGGTAGATGCGCAGGTCGGCGGTCAGGGGCGCGCACAGCGCGCGGCCGGTGCAGACATCGAAGCGGCCCTGGTGCAGCGGGCATTCGA
Organism: Pseudomonadota bacterium; assembly: GCA_046050625.1. Lineage (GTDB taxonomy): Bacteria > Pseudomonadota > Gammaproteobacteria > Burkholderiales > Burkholderiaceae_C > Sphaerotilus. Next base: position 999 of record JBJOPV010000066.1, on the reverse strand, counting down.
TCTCGCGGCCTTCCAGAAAGCCGTCGCTCATGCGTGCGGCGCCGTGGGTGCAGAGGTTGTCGGAGGCATGGATCTCGCCCTCCACCTCATAGAGGGCGATCTCCCGCCCGTCCACCCGCACGCCGATCACGTCGCCCTCGGGCACATCGTCTCGGGCCGCGGCCACGATCCAGTTCTCGCTCATGGTCCGGGTCTCCTCAGATGGGGTAGATGATCGAGTTGGCGATCATTTCGCTGTCGTAGACGCACAGCCGCGACTGCAGCTTCAGGCCCTCGGGGGTGCGCACGATCAGGTCCCGGTAGTAGCCGGCATTGAACACGGTGGACTCGCCATCGATCTTGGTGCGGATGACGGCGTAGTTGGCTTCGCTCAGGATGCGCTCGACCCCGGCCGCATCGCGCTCCACCGACAGCACGCGCGGCAGGCCGACGATGTGGCGCTGGTAGTACGGGTCGTGGTACATGGTCTCCTTCACGCCGTAGACCCGGTCGCGGATCATGGCGCGGCTCTCCAGGGCCAGCAGGCACAGCGGCAGGCCCTGCTCGAAGTTCTCGCGCGGCTGCAGCCGATAGGTGCCGTCCTCGACGAAGAAGTCCGGCCAGCGCTCCCAGTCGGCCGAGTCGCAGGCCATGGCGTAGTCGCTGTAGAGCGACTGCAGCTCGAAGAAGGTCTTGAAGTCGATCTCGATCGTCATGATGTTCACTCCCCCATCACCTGGCGCCAGTAGGCGTACATGCCCCGGATCAGCGTTTCGGTGACCATGTGGTCGCTGTCGGCGATGTCGTGGCCGCCCATCTCGAGCACGGTGCGGTGAGCCGGCTTCTGCTCGAAGCCTTCCTGGGACCACTCGATCACCTCGCCGTCGTCGGCGGAGACGAAGCCGGCCGGGCCGAAGAGGTTGGCCTGGATCAGGCGGCGCTGCTCCATCTCGGGCGTGTCGTCCTCGAAGCCGAAGTGGGTCCAGACGAAGTCGAATGAGCCGTGGCCGTTGGGCTGGA
>JBJOPV010000065.1:0-16739 GCA_046050625.1 Pseudomonadota bacterium | reverse complement strand
CCAGCACGGTGCTCTTCGGATAGACCATGTCGAAGTTCTTGCCGAACTCCTCGACGATGGACTGCACCTCGCTCTCGAAGGTCACCAGCACGTCGCCCATGTTGCGCTGCGCGAACGTCGTGGTGGCCGCGCGGCCGCCGCCGTCGAAGACCGGCACGTTGGCGAAGATCTTCTGCGTGAGCTCGCGTGCCTGCGCCGGCGTGCCCCCGGCCTTGATCACCGAGCCCCAGGCGGCCAGGTAGCCGTAGCGGCCGTTGCCGGTGACCTTGGGGTTCGGGATGATGACCGAGGTGCCTGCACGGGCCAGGTCGGGCCAGTCCTTGATGCCCTTCGGGTTGCCCTTGCGGACCAGGAAGATGGTGAGCGAGCTGGTCGGCGCGGCGTTGTTGGGCAGACGCCGGGCCCAGTCGGCGCCGATCAGGCCCTTGTCGGCGACCACGTCGATGTCGAGCGCCTGGTTCATCGTGATGACATCGGCCTCCAGGCCCTCGATCACGCCGCGGGCCTGCTTGCTCGAGCCGCCATGCGACTGGTTCAGCACGATGTCCTCGCCGGTGGTCTTCTTCCAGTGCGCGGCGAAGGCCTTGTTGTAGTCCTTGTAGAACTCGCGCGAGACGTCGTAGCTGACGTTGAGCAGCGTCGACGCGGCCAGCGCCGCACCAGCCGGCATCAGGCCGGCGACGGCAGTCAGGGCAGCAGCGGCATGACGCAGAAGATGGCGACGGGTCGGGTGGTTCATGTCGGGCTCGTGGGCGGGAGGGCTGTGGATCGTAGAACCGCCACGTTCTGCGGACAACGCATTTTTTGTTGGTTGCTTATGCGATCAACGAATATGAAGCAGCCTCCCATCGGGCTTCAGGGCTCAGATGGCCCAGCGCAGCGCCTGCGGGGCCAGCGGGGTCGTGGGCCCTGGCTGGTCATGTCCCGGGCGCTGCAGCACACGCCCGAGGATCTCGTCTTCCAGCGCGGCGAAGGCGGGCGAGCCGTGCGAGCGCGGGCGGGGCAGCTCGACACGCCGATCCAGGGCGATGCGGCCGTCCTCGACCAGCAGCACCCGGTCGGCCAGCGCCACCGCCTCGGCCACATCGTGCGTGACCAGCAGCGCGGTGAAGCCGTGCGTGCGCCACAGCGACTCGATCAGCCGGTGCATTTCGATGCGGGTCAGCGCGTCGAGCGCGCCCAGCGGCTCGTCGAGCAGCAGCAGGCGCGGGCGGTGCACCAGCGCGCGAGCCAGCGCGACGCGCTGGCGCTGGCCGCCCGAGAGCACCGCCGGCCAGTCGCCGGCCCGGTCGGCCAGACCGACCTGTGCCAGCGCCTCGGCGGCACGCGCGCGCCCGGCCTCGCCGTCCAGCCCGAGGCGGACGTTGTCGATCACGCGCTTCCACGGCAGCAGCCGCGCGTCCTGGAACATGATGCGCAGGTCGTCGCGGGCGCTGCCGCCGGTGTCCCCGCCCAGCGCGAGCCGGCCGGTGTCGGCCGTCTCCAGCCCGGCCACCAGGCGCAGCAGGGTGCTCTTGCCGCAGCCGCTGCGTCCGACGATGGCGACGAACTCGCCCGGCGCGATGTGCAGGTCCAGGCCGGCACCGGCCTCGCCCAGGATGCGCCGCGGCCCATAGGACTTGCCCAGACCGGCAAGCTCGACCGACAGGCCGTGCGCGGGCTCAGGGTGGCTGCGCTGCAGCGGGCGTCGCACCGGCTGCGATGTGGAGGCCGGCGCAGATGAGGCCGGCAGCTTCAGGGTCAGGGTCATGATCGGATCCGCAAAAGGTCAGGTGCTGGCGCTTGGGCGGGCGTAGCCCGGATGCCAGCGCAGCCAGCGGCGCTCCAGCGCCCGGGCCAGCAGGTCCGCCAGCTTGCCCAGCAGCGCGTAGAGCAGGATGCCCACCAGCACCACGTCGGTCTGCAGGAACTCGCGCGCATTCATCGTCAGGTAGCCGATGCCGGCCTGGGCGGACAGGGTCTCGGCCACGATCAGCAGCACCCACATCAGCCCGAGCGAGAAGCGCACGCCCACCAGGATCGAAGGCAGCGCGCCGGGCAGGATGACCTGCGTGTAGAGTGCCCGGCTTGACAGCCCGTAGCTGCGCGCCATCTCGATCAGGCCCTTGTCCACCGAGCGGATGCCGTGGAAGGTGTTGAGGTACACCGGGAAGAACACGCCCAGCGCCACCAGGAAGAGCTTGGCGCTCTCGTCGATGCCGAACCACAGGATCACCAGCGGGATCAGCGCCAGCGGCGGGATGTTGCGCACCATCTGCAGCGTCGAGTCGAGCAGCGTCTCGGCCTGGCGGAAGGTGCCGGTCAGCAGGCCCAGCAGCAGCCCGGTGCCCCCGCCGATGGCGAATCCCAGCAGCGCGCGCCGGGTGCTGACCAGCACATGCTCGAGCAGCTCGCCCGACAGCGCGAGGTGGACGAAGGCGCGCGCCACCGCCAGCGGCTCCGGCAGCACCCGGCTGGACAGCCAGCCCGAGAGCGAGGCGGCCTCCCAGCCCAGCAGGATCAGCAGCGGCACCAGCCAGGGCAGCAGGCGCTGCCCGTGGCCCGTGCGGGGGATCTCGGACGTCGTCATCGAACCGTCTCCTGCGTCATGCGGTGCGTCAGCTCTGTGCCACTCGGGGCACGAAGCTGTTGGCGACGATCTCGCCGAAGGGGCCGGTCAGCGCCTGGCCGGGCAGGCGTTCACGCAGCGCCAGCGGCAGCAGCGGGAAGACCAGCTCGGCGAAGCGGTGCGCCTCGTCCAGGTGCGGATAGCCCGACAGCACGAAGTGGTCCAGCCCCAGCGCGGCGTATTCCTGGATGCGGTCGGCCACCTGCTGCGCGCTGCCCACCAGCGCGGTGCCGGCGCCGCCGCGCACCAGGCCCACGCCCGCCCACAGGTTCGGCGAGATCTCCAGGCCCTCGCGCACATTGGCGCGGTTGAACTTGCCGCGGTGCAGCTCGGCCATGCGGCGCTGGCCGGCCGAGTCCATCTGCGCGAACTTGCGCTGCGCGGCCTCGACCGTCGCCTCGTCGAGGTGCGAGACCAGATCGGCGGCGGCGCGCCAGGCCTCGTCCTCGGTCTCGCGCACGATGACATGCAGCCGGATGCCGAACTGGAGCGTGCGGCCGAGCCTGGCGGCGCGCGCCTTCACGTCGGCCACCTTGGCCGCGACCGCCTCGGGCGGCTCGCCCCAGGTGAGGTAGGTCTCGACCTCGGCAGCGGCCAGATCATGCGCGGCCTCCGACGAGCCGCCGAAGAAGACCGGCGGATGCGGCCGCGACCAGGTCGGGTACAGCAGCTTCGCGCCCTTCACCCGCAGGTGCCGGCCCTCGAAGTCGACGGACTCGCCCTCGTGCGAGCGGGCGATGACCTCCTTCCAGATGCGGATGAACTCGGTCGATTCCTGATAGCGCTCGGCGTGGCTCAGGAACTGGCCGTCGCCGGCGAGCTCGCCCGGATCGCCGCCGGTGACCAGATTGACCATCAACCGCCCGCCCGAGAGCCGGTCCAGCGTCGCCGCCATGCGCGCCGACTGCGACGGCGCCACCAGCCCGGGGCGCAGCGCGACGAGGAATTTCAGCCGCCGCGTCGCGTCGATCAGGCTGGCCGCGACGATCCAGGAGTCCTCGCAGGAGCGGCCGGTCGGGATCAGCACGCCCTCGTAGCCCAGGCTGTCGGCGGCGATCGCGACCTGCTTGAAATAGGCGAAGTCGGCCTGGCGGGCACCATGGTTCGTGCCGAGGTAGCGGGTCTCGCCGTGGGTGGGAATGAACCAGAAGATCTTCATGATGAGCGTGTTCGTCTTGAGGCGGGTCAGCGTGCGGAGGCCAGGCGCTGTCCGGGCTGGCGCACGATGGCGGCGACGTGGATGGCGCGCGGGATCAGGCCCAGGCGGTGGAAGGTGTCGGCGACGCGCTGCTGCTCGGCCACCAGCGCCGGCGTGAGCGGCCCGACCGGCGAGGGCGGCCGGCGCGACAGCACCCGCAGCACCGTGCCCAGGCTGAGGCCGGCGAAGTCGGCGTAGAGCGCCGCCGCGGCGGGGCGGTCCTGCTGGAGCAGGCGGTCGGATTCGGTCAGCGCGGCGAACAGCGTCTGCAGCGTCGCGCCGTGGTCGGCGGCGAAGCCGGGGGAGGCGAGGTAGAAGCTGTTGTTGCCGCTCAGGGTGCGGCCGGTCAGCAGCACGCGCACGCGGCCGTCGATCTCGGCGGCGGCGTAGTACGGATCCCAGATCACCCAGGCGTCGACCGCGCCCCGCTCGAAGGCGGCGCGGGCCTCGGCCGGCGGCAGCCAGACCGGCTCGATGTCGCCCCAGGCCAGCCCGGCCTGCTCGACGGCGCGCACCAGCAGGTAATGCGCGCTCGAGCCCTTCTGCAGCGCGATGCGCCGGCCTTTCAGGTCCCGGGCCTGGCGGATCGGGCTGTCGGCGCGCACCAGGAGGGCCGAGGCGTCCGGCTTCGGGGCTTCGGCGCCGACATAGACCAGGTCTTTGCCAGCGGCCTGGGCGAAGACCGGCGGGGCGTCGCCGGTGGCGCCGACATCGATGCTGCCGACGGCCAGCGCCTCCAGCAGCTGCGGGCCCGCCGGGAACTCGACCCAGCGCACCCGGGTGCCGGGCAGGCGGCGCTCCAGCAGGCCCTGCTGGCGCAGCAGCGCCAGCGCGATCGAGCCCTTCTGGAAGCCGATGCGCAGATCGGCGGGGGCGGCGCTGCCGGCCTGGCCAAAGGCCGGCGTGACCGACAGCGCCGGCAGCAGGCCCAGCGCCAGCGCCGAGGCCAGCACGGTGCGGCGGGGCCGCGAGAGAGAGCGGTGGGACATGGCGGGCTCCGGGCGTTCAGCGGGCGGCCGTGGTGACGGGCGTGGCCGGCAGCGCGTCGGCGATGCGCACCGGCTTGGGGATCAGCTTCAGCTCCAGGAAGGCGTCGGCCACCTTCTGCTGCTCGGCGGCGACGCCGGGCGTCACCGGCGCCACGCCATATTCGGCGCGCTGCAGCGTGCGCTCGACCACATCGATGTCCAGCCCCTGGATCGGCGCGATGCGGCGCGCGGCCTCCTTCAGGTTGGCCTTGAGCCAGCGGCCCTGCTCGACGCTGTCCTCGAACAGCGCGCGCACCAGCTGCGGGTGCTTCTGCGTGAACTGGCGCTCGGCCAGGTAGAAGGCGTGGTTGCTGACCAGGCCGCGCCCGTCGGCGAGCAGGCGAGCGCCGGTCTGCTTCTCCACCGCCGCCAGGAACGGATCCCAGATCACCCAGGCGTCGACCGCGCCCTTCTCGAAGGCGGCGCGTGCATCGGCTGGCGGCAGGAAGACCGGCTGGATGTCGCCGTACTTCAGCCCGGCCTTCTCGAGCGCGCGCACCAGCAGGTAGTGCACGTTGCTGCCCTTGTTCAGCGCGATGCGGCGGCCCTTCAGGTCGGCCAGCGTGCGGATCGCCGAATCCTTCGGCACGACGATGGCCTCGGCTTGCGGCGCCGCCGGGTCGTTGCCGATGTAGACGAAGTTCGCGCCAGCGGCCTGCGCGAAGATCGGCGGCGCCTCGCCGACGAAGCCCACGTCGACTGAGCCGACGTTGAGCCCCTCGAGCAGCTGCGGGCCTGCGGGGAACTCGACCCATTTCACATCGGCCTGCAGCGCCGCGAGCCGGCGCTCGAGCGAGCCCTGGGCCTTCTGCAGCGCCAGCAGGCTGGCGGATTTCTGGTAGCCGATGCGCAGCAGCGGTCGGGCGCTGTCCTGCGCGTGCAGCGCCGGGGCGGCCAGGGCCAGCGGGATCAGGGCCAGCGCGGCGGCGAGGCGTCGGCGCACAGGCCGGAAGGACGACAGGGACAGGGGAATGCGGGACATGGCGGACTCCGTGGCGGCCCGTGATCGGGCTCGATGTCCGCCACGATAGGCAGCGCCGTGGCCGGCGTGAACGAAGCATTCCAACGCTGCTTATCCGCTGCGTGCCTGAGGCGATTCCCGTCGAAGCATCCTCGGAACGCTTCGTTCACGCCGGCCGCCGCGCTGCCTATCGTGCAGGGCATGAACATCGTCTGCCTGCTGGGCAGTCCCTCCGAGCCCTCGCGTTCGGCCGGACTGCTGGACCACGCCCGCTCGCTGCTCGAGCCCCATGCCACCCGCATCGACACCATCCGGGTGCGCGACCTGCCCGCCGAGGCGCTGCTGCATGCGCGCTTCGACGATCCGGCCATCGCCGAGGTGCGCGAGCGCATCCAGCGTGCACGGCTGGTGCTCGTGGCCACGCCGATCTACAAGGCCGCCTACAGCGGGCTGCTCAAGAGCCTGCTCGACCTGCTGCCGCAGGACGGCCTGGCCGGCCGCACGGTGCTGCCGCTGGCCACCGGCGGCAGTCCGGCGCATCTGCTGGCGCTGGAGTACGCCCTCAAGCCGGTGCTGGCCGCGCTGGGCGCGCGCGACATCGCCGATGGCGTCTACGCCACCGATCGCCAGATCGAGCGCCTGCCCGACGGCCGCCACCGGCTCGACGAGGCGACCGCGGCGCGTCTGGAGCGCGTCGTCGGCGAACTGCTCGAGCGGCTGGCCCCGCCGCGTGCCAGCACCCGTCTGCCCGCCGCGCTGCGCTGGGCGCTCTGAACCTTTCTTTCCCCCTGTCCCGCAAGGAGTCCTGCCATGAGCATCACCGCCATCAATGTCCGCAACCAGTTCCGTGGCGTCGTCCGCGAGATCATCCTGGGCCCGGTCGTCTCCGAGATCGACGTCGAGACGCCCCAGGGGCTGATCGTCACCTCGGTCATCACCACCCGCTCGGTCCAGGAGCTGGGCCTGGAGGTCGGACGCGAGGTCATCGCGCTGGTGAAATCCACCGAGGTGTCGATCGCGGCGCTGTGATCGTCGCATCGTGAAGGGCCACGGCCCGGCAGATTCCTGCCGGGCCGTGGGTCGTCGGGGATGACGAATCAGATCGTGGATCGTGATCAGAGGGCGAAGTGCCATTCGCCGATGCCGGCGTGGCGCGCGCGCTGCCGGCGGGCCAGGCGCTGCTGCTGGCGCGTCACCCACTGCTCGGCCAGCGGCAGCGGGCCGTGGCCGGAGTCGATGTTGATGTGGCCGGCGTCGCCGATCGAGATGAAGCGGCTGTTCCAGTGATGGGCCCAGCGGCGCACCGCCACCGGGCTCATCCACGGGTCGGTCTCGCTGGCGATCAGCACCGGACTGAGCGGCAGGCGCCCGAGCAGGGGTTCGGTCACGCCGAACTTGTGTGGATCGGCTGGTGCCACCAGCAGCACCGCCGCCAGCGGCAGGTCCGGGCGGGCGAGCAGGTGGCGCACCGTGGTCAGGCAGCCGAAGCTGTGCGCGGCGACGATCCAGTCCTGGCGGTCGCCGCCGTGGCGCTCGATCGTCGCGGCCAGTCGCGCGGCCCAGGCCCCGAGGTCCGGCCGGTCCCAGTGGTCCTGAACCACCCGGACCGCGCCGGGATGGAGCAGCTCCAGCCGGCTTTGCCAGTGGCCGGGGCCGCTGTCGTGCAGCCCCGGCACGATCAGCAGGCGGGCCCCGCCGGACCCTCGGTGGCCGGGCGTGTTCATCGCCGGGTGACGACGCGGTCGAAGGTGCCGCCGTCGCTGAAGTGCGTCTTCTGGGCTTCGCGCCAGCTGCCGAACACGTCGTCGAGGCGGAACAGCTCGATCTTCGGGAACTGCGCGGCGTACTTGGCCGCGGCCTTCGGATCGATCGGGCGGTAGTAGTTCTGGCCGGCCAGATCCTGGCCTTCGGCCGAGTAGAGGTACTCCAGATAGCCCTGCGCGACCGCGCGCGTTCCCTTCTTGTCGACCACCTTGTCGACCACCGCCACCGGCGGCTCGGCCAGGATGGACTGCGCGGGGGCCACGATCTCGAACTTGCCCGGGCCCAGCTCCTTGAGCGCCAGCAGCGCCTCGTTCTCCCAGGCCAGCAGCACGTCGCCGATGCCGCGTTCGACGAAGGTGACGGTGGCGGCGCGCGCGCCGGTGTCGAGCACCGGCACGTTGGCGAAGAGCTTCTGCACAAACTCCTGGGCCTTCGCGTCGGAGCCCTGGGTCTTCTTCGCCCAGCCCCAGGCGGCCAGGTAGTTCCAGCGCGCGCCGCCCGAGGTCTTCGGGTTCGGGGTGATCACCGAGACGCCGGGCCGGGCCAGGTCGGCCCAGTCCTTCACGCCCTTCGGGTTGCCCTTGCGCACCAGGAAGACGATGGTCGAGGTGTAGGGCGAGCTGGCGTGCGGCAGGCGCTTCTGCCAGTCAGCGGGCAGCAGCCTGGCCTTGTCCGAGATCTCGTCGATGTCGTAGGCCAGCGCCAGCGTCACCACGTCGGCCTCCAGCCCGTCGATGACGGAGCGGGCCTGCTTGCCCGAGCCCCCGTGCGAGGCCTTGACCGTCACGGTGTCGCCGGTCTTGGCCTTCCAGTGCGCGGCGAAGGCCTTGTTGAAGTCCTGGTAGAGCTCGCGCGTCGGGTCGTAGGAGACGTTGAGCAGGGTGAAGTCGCGGGCCTGCGCCTGGGGCGCCAGCGTCATCGCACTGGCGCCCAGCGCGAAAGTCAGGGCCAGCGACAGGGCGTGCAGGGTGGGGCGGCGGCGCATCGGTTCGTCTCTTTCGGGGCAGGGGGTGATGAGCGTCGATGCTAGGCAGCGCGCCTTCCGCGGCCAACGAATCGATTCGAGGATCGACATGCGCTGGGCGCATGAGAAATCCTCGTGAACATCAGGGGCATAATGAATTGTCTGGTCAATCATTGATTAGTCAATGAAAATCGCAGCCCATGAGTGAACATGAGACCCCGCACGATCCTGCCGGCGCGCTGCCGCCGATCTACGACTGCAGCACCTACCGCCCTGACCGCAGCCTGGGCCTGCTGATGCGCCGGGTGCTGAGTTCGGTGCTGATGGAGGCCGATCGGCGGCTGGCCGAGCATGATCTGACCCATGCGCAGTGGATGCCGCTGTTCAAGCTGCTCAAGGGCTGCGATGGCGATGGCGTGACCGCAGCGGCGCTGGCCCGTGATCTCGATGTCGATCCGGCGGCGATCACGCGCATGTTCGACCGGCTCGAGGCCAAGGGCCTGGTGCGGCGCGAGCGCTCGACCACCGACCGGCGCGTGGTGCAGCTGGCGCTGACCGAGGCCGGTCGCGAGGTGGCCGAGAAGGTGCCGCCGGTGCTGGTCGACGTGCTCAATGCGCACCTCGCCGGCTTTCGGCTCGAGGAGTTCGAGCTGCTGATGTCGCTGCTGCAGCGCATGCTGGCCAATGGCGAGGCGCTGCGTGCCGGAGCTGGGGCTGGTGATGCGGAGCCCCGACCATGAGCGGTCGTGTTGCCCTGTCCGTGCTGAGCGTTGCGCTGGTGCTGGCCGGCTGTGCCAGCCCGGGGCCGTCGCGGCCGCTGCGGGCGCCGGTCGAGCCGACCCGAATCGGTCTGACCGCCGTCGAGACTGGCGCCGCCGAGCTGAGCGCGGCCGAGGGCTGGTGGAAGGCCTTCGGCGATGTCGGGCTGGACGCGCTGGTCGAGCGTGCGGTGGCGGATCACCCGGGCGTGCAGGTCGCCACCGCGCGGCTGGCGCGTGCGCAGGCCGCGGGTCGCGGCGTCGATGCCGCCGGTCAGGCGCAGGCGGGGCTCTCGGTCGATGCCGCCCGCCAGCGCTACACCGCCAACGGCCTGGTGCCCGCACCGGTGGCCGGCACGGTGCGCGATACCGCGACGATCCAGCTCGGCGGCAGCTGGTCGCCGGACTTCTTCGGCCGGCACCGCGCTGCGCTGGCCGCCGCCGTGGGCCAGGAGCTGGCGGCCGATGCCGAGCTGGCCCATGCGCGCCAGGGGCTGGCGACCGCGGTGGTGCGCCAGTACATCGCGCTGGCGCGGCTGCTCGGCCAGCGCGAGGTCGCCGACCGGGCGGTGCAGCTGCGCGAGCGCACGCTCGAGCTGGTGCGCGCCCGGGTGCGCAGCGGCCTCGACACCCAGGTCGAGCTGCATCAGGCCGAGGCCGCGGTGCCCGATGCGCGCACGCAGCGCCTGCAGCTTGACGAGCAGATCGCGCTGGCACGCCACGCGCTGGCTGCGCTGACGCAGCAGCCGCCCGAGGCGCTGGCCGCGCTGGCGCCCCGCCTGGCGGCACTGCAGCCGGCGCCGCTGGCGGATGGGCGCGTCAGCACCGACCTGCTCGGCCGCCGCGCCGACATCGTCGCGGCGCGCTGGCGCGTCGAGGCCGCGGCCCAGAACGCCCGCGAGGCGCGCGCGCAGTTCTACCCGGATGTGCAGATCAGCGCCTTCGTCGGCCTGAGCGCGCTGGGGCTGGACCGCGTGCTGCAGCTCGACAGCCGCCAGGCCGGCATCACGCCGGCGCTGCGCCTGCCGCTGTTCGACGCCGGGCGGCTGCGCGCGCAGCTGCAGGTGCGCGCCGCCGAGATCGACGCGGCGGTGGCGGCCTACAACGGCGCGGTGCTGGACGCCGTGCGCGAGTCGGCTGACGCGCTGGCCTCGGGCCGCGCGGTGCAGGCCCAGCGCCAGGAGCAGGCCCGCGCGCTGGCCGGCGTCGAGCAGGCCTTCGACGCTGCGCAGCGCCGCTATGACGCCGGCCTGGCCGGCTACCTGACCGTGCTGTCGGCCGAACAGCAGCTGCTGGCGCAGCGCCGCGCCGCGGTCGACCTGCAGGCCCGCGTGCTCGACACGCAGGCGCAGCTGATGCAATCCCTGGGCGGCGGCCATGCCGCGCCCGTGCTTCCGCCGGACGCGCCGCGCGCGACCGCCGAACTCGATTCCTTCCGGAGCTCGACCCGATGAGCAGCCAACCTCCTGTTTCTTCCGCGGCCGCTGCCAGCGCGCCGGCCGCCGCCCCCGCTGCACGTCGCCGTGCGCTGATCGGCATCACGGCTGCCGCTGTGCTGGCCGGCGGGGCCTGGGCCACCTGGTCGCTGCTGTCAGGCCACAGCGAGCGCACCGACAACGCCTACGTCCAGGCCCGCGTGGTCCAGGTCACCGCGCAGACCGGCGGCACCGTCGTCGCCATCGAGGCCGACGACACCGACCATGTGCGCGCCGGCCAGCGGCTGCTCAAGCTCGATCCGACCGACGCGAAGCTTGCGCTCGAACAGGCCCAGGCCCAGCTTGCGCAGACGGTGCGCGAGGTGCGCCAGATCCACAGCGGCAGCGACGCGCTGGCCGCGCAGATCACGCTGCGCGAGGCCGAGCTCAAGCGCCTGCAGTCCGACATGGCGCGTGCCCAGGCCGATGTCGATCGCCGCGCCGGGCTGGTCGACAGCGGCGCCGTCGGCCGCGAGGAGTTCCAGCACGCCACCGCGCAGCTGGCGGCCGCGCGCAGCGCCGTCGAGTCGGCCCGCGCTGCGCTGGCCACCGCCCGCGAGCAGCAGCGCGGCAGCGGCATGCTGGTCGAGGGCGGCCCGATCGAGACGCTGCCGCAGGTGCAGCGCGCCGCCGCCAAGGTCCGCGAGGCCTGGATCGCGTTGCGCCGCACCGAGCTGCCGGCGCCGCTGGACGGCCATGTCGCGCGCCGCAGCGTGCAGCTCGGCCAGCGCCTGCAGGCGGGTGCCCCGGTGATGTCGGTGGTCGATCTGGCCGGCGTCTGGGTCGATGCCAACTTCAAGGAAGGCCAGCTGCGCAACCTGCGCCTGGGCCAGCCCGCCGAGCTGGTGGCCGATGTCTACGGCAGCCAGGTGGTCTACCACGGCCGGGTCGTCGGTCTGGGCGCGGGCACCGGCGCGGCCTTCTCGCTGCTGCCGGCGCAGAACGCCACCGGCAACTGGATCAAGGTGGTGCAGCGCGTGCCGGTGCGCATCGAGCTCGATCCGAAGGAGGTCGCCGCCCACCCGCTGCGCGTGGGCCTGTCGATGACCGTGACCGTCGATGTCGCCAGGCAGGATGGCGCCGTGCTGGCGCCGGCCAGTGCGCCCGCCCGGCCCGAGGACCGCACCCACGTCTACGACGATCAGGATCGCGAGGCCGAGGCCGACGTGCAGCGCATCATCGCCGCCCACCGCGGCGCCGCGCTGCCTGGCGTGGCCGCCTCGCGCCCGGCGGCACGTCCGCTGACGCTGGCGCCGGTCCTGCTGCCGGCCCGGAGTCCGCGCGCATGAGTGCGGCTCCCGCCGGCGCGAGCGGCGCCGCCGCACCCGCACCGCTTTCGGGGGGCACGCTGGCGATGGGCACGCTGGCGCTGTCGCTGGCGACCTTCATGAACGTGCTCGACTCCTCGATCGCCAACGTGTCGCTGCCGGCGATCGCCGGCGACCTGGGCGTGAGCCCGTCGCAGGGCACCTGGGTCATCACCAGCTTTGGCGTGGCCAACGCGATCTCGGTGCCGCTGACCGGCTGGCTGACGCAGCGCTTCGGCGCGGTGCGGCTGTTCACCTGGAGCGTGCTGCTGTTCGTGCTGGCCTCGTGGCTGTGTGGTCTGGCGCCGACGCTGGAGCTGCTGATCGCCTTCCGCGTGCTGCAGGGCCTGGTGGCCGGGCCGATGATCCCGCTGTCGCAGACGCTGCTGCTGTCGAGCTATCCGGCCGCCAAGGCCGGCACCGCGCTGGCGCTGTGGGGCATGACGACGCTGGTGGCGCCGGTGGTCGGGCCGCTGCTGGGCGGCTGGATCACCGATCACATCCACTGGGCGTGGATCTTCTACATCAACGTGCCCTTCGGGCTGCTGGCCGCAGCCATCACCTGGCGCATCTATCGTCGTCGCGAGACGCCCACCCGCAGGCTGCCGATCGACAGCGTCGGGCTGGCGCTGCTGGTGATCTGGGTCGGCGCGCTGCAGCTCATGCTCGACAAGGGCCATGAGCTCGACTGGTTCCACTCGGGCGAGGTGATCGCGCTGGCGGTGGTGGCGGTGCTGGGCTTCGCCTTCTTCCTGGCCTGGGAGCTGACCGAGGCGCATCCGATCGTCGACCTGCGGCTGTTCACCGGGCGCAACTTCCTGTGGGGGTCGCTCACGCTGTCGGTGGCCTACGGGCTGTTCTTCGGCAATGTCGTGCTGCTGCCGATGTGGCTGCAGCAGTGGATGGGCTACACCGCGACCTGGGCCGGCATGGCGATGGCGCCGGTGGGGCTGCTGGCCATCCTGCTGACGCCGCTGGTGGGCAAGAAGGTGGCCGAGTGGGATCCGCGCCGCATGGCCACCGGCGCCTTCCTGCTGTTCGCGCTGGTGCTGTGGATGCGCAGCCACTTCACCACCGGCAGCGACTTCGCCACGATCCTGATCCCGACGCTGATCCAGGGCGCGGCGCTGTCCTTCTTCTTCATCCCGCTGACGACGCTGACGCTGGCCGGGCAGCCGCCGGCCAAGGTGCCCTCGGCCGCGGGCCTGTCGAACTTCGTGCGCATCACCGCCGGTGCGATGGGCACCTCGGTGGCGACGACGCTGTGGCAGGACCGCGCGATCACCCACCACGCCGAGCTGGTCGAGCACCTGCAGCCCGGCGTGCCGGCCGCCGACGAGGCGCTGCGCCAGATGCAGGCCGGCGGCCTGGAGCCGGGCCAGGCGCTGGCGCAGCTGGACCGGCTGGTGAGCCAGCAGGCCTACACGCTGGCGGTGGACGACATCTTCCTGATGTCGGCGGCGATCTTCCTGCTGCTGGTGCCGATGGTGTGGCTGACGCGGCGCCCGCCGCGCCGCGCGGGCGCCGCGGCGGTGGACGCCGGCGGCGCGCACTGAGCCGGGCTCAGCGGGCGCCGGCGTCGTCCAGCGCCCGCTGCCAGCGCTGGCGCACGAACTCGATGTGGCGGCGTGCCGCCTGCGCCGCACCGGCCGGATCGCGCGCCTCGATGTGGCGCCACAGCGCCGCGTGCTGCGCGGCCAGCGCCCGCGCCTCGTCCGAGTCCGGCGCCAGGTCGGCGATGCTGATGTGCACATGCTCGTGCAGCAGCGCCAGCAGCGTCGCCACCAGGTAGGAGAAGACGGGGTTGCGGGTCGCATCGGCGATGGCGCGGTGGAAGGCCACGTCGGCGCGCACCTGCGCCGGGCGGTCGCAGCCGGCGTAGGCCGCGGCCACCGCTGCATGGCAGGTGGCCAGCCGCGCCCGGTCGGTCTCGTCGGCGCGCTCGGCGGCCAGCTCGGCGCAGCGCGCCTCCAGCATGTCGCGGAATTCCAGCAGGTCGGCCTGCATCAGCGGCTGGCGCTGCAGCAGCTGTGTCCAGGCGTCGGCGCGGCGCGCGTCGGGCTGATCGCTGACGAAGGTGCCCGCGCCGTGGCGGCGGATCACCAGCCCGCGCTCGGCCAGCTGCCCGAGCGCCTCGCGCAGCGCCGCGCGCGACACGCCGAGCTGCGCCGCCCAGGCGCGCTCGGGCGGCAGGCGCTCGCCCGGTCGGTGCTCGCCGGCCAGGATGGCGCGCTCCAGGCGCGAGGCGAGCTGGTCGGGCAGACGGGCGGCGAGGGCGTGCTTCATCGGAACGGGATCAGGAATTGGTCTGACCACTGTAGGCCCTGACGGCCCCACGCGCATCATCGGCTTCCCCAGCGCCCCACCGGATCCGCCGCCGCCCGACCGCCATGCCCAAGCCTTCTTCCGTCTATTTCTTTGCCACCTGCGTCGTCGATCTGATGGCGCCGCAGGCCGGCATGGACGCCATCGCGCTGCTGCGCGACGCCGGCCTGCGGGTCGAGTTTCCGCAGGCGCAGAGCTGCTGCGGCCAGCCGGCCTACACCAGCGGCTACACCGACGAGGCGCGCACCGTCGCGGCGGCCCAGCTCGACCTGTTCCCCGAGGCCTGGCCGATCGTCGTGCCCTCGGGCTCGTGCGCCGGGATGATGGTGCACCACTGGCCGCGGCTGTTCGCCGACGATGCCGTGCGGCTGGCGAAGGCGCGCGACATCGGCGCGCGGGTGGTCGAGTTCAGCACCTTCGCGCGCGACGTGCTGGGCCTGGGCGAGCGGCTGGCGGCGGCGCCGTCCAGCCGGCCGGTGAAGGTGGCGCTGCACACCTCGTGCTCTGCGCGGCGCGAGATGGGCGTGCAGGTGCCGAGCCGCGCGCTGCTGGAGGCGCTGCCCGGCGTCGAGGTGGTGGTGCAGGCGCGCGAGGCCGAGTGCTGCGGCTTCGGCGGCACCTTCTCGGCGCGCCATCCGGCAATCTCGGGCGCGATGGTCGAGGACAAGCTGGCCAGCGTGCGCGATGCCGGCGCCGAGGTCATCGTCAGCGCCGACTGCGGCTGCCTGCTCAACCTGCACCACGCCGCCGAGAAGCGCGGCGGCTGCGCCGCTGGCGAGCCGCGCTGCGTGCACATCGGCAGCTTCCTGCGCGAGCGCCTGGGCCTGCCGGGCGCGGCGCAGCAGGTCACCGACTGAACCCGGAGCCCCGATCCATGAGCACGACCCCGCCCCAGCCCTTCCCGGACACCGGCGCCGCCCGTGGCGCCATCCTCGCCCGGCTGCGCCAGAGCGCGCCGTCGCAGCCGCTGCCCGTGCCGCCGCTGGCGGCCTATCACGCCGGGCCGTTCGGCCGCGGGCGCCTGGGCGCGCGCATCGATCCGGCCACGCTGATCGCCCCGTTCGAGGCCGCCGCGCGCGGCTGGCGTGCCGACGTGCGCCACGCCACGCCCGCCGACTGGCCGGCGGTGGTGCGCGCGGTGCTGGCCGAGCACGGCGCGCGCCGCGTGGCCGTCGGCTGCGGGCTGGCGGCCGATCCCGGCTTCGCGGCGGCGCTGGCCGAGGTCGAGACCTGCCGCTTCGACCGGCCGCTGGAGCGCTGGAAGACCGAGCTGTTCGACCGCATCGACGCCGGCCTGACCACCGCGCGCGCCGGCATCGCCGACACCGGCACGCTGGTGCTGCGCCCGGGGCCGGTCGAGCCGCGCACGCTGTCGCTGGTGCCGCCGCTGCATGTGGCGGTGCTGCGCGCCAGCGATCTGTTCGCCAGCCTGCCTGCGGCGATCGCCGCGCAGGACCTGGCCGCCACCGGCATGCCGACCAATCTGGTGCTGGTCACCGGCCCGTCCAAGACGGCCGACATCCAGCAGGTGCTGGCCTTCGGCGCGCATGGCCCGAAGGCGCTGGTGATCGTGCTCGTCAACGACCTGGAGGTCTCGCCATGACCGCTGCCCACGCCCATGAAGCCCCGCTGACCTTCGTCGATCCGCGCCAGTTCAAGGCCAACACCCGGGTCGCGGTCGATGACGAGCACCTGCGCGCGAGCTTCCGCAGCGCGATGGACTTCCTGCAGACCAAGCGCGCCGGCCACTTCAGCGACCGCGACGGCTTCGAGGCGCTGCGCGGCGTCGGCGAGGCGGTGCGCCAGTACAGCCTCTCCAAGCTGCCCGAGCTGCTGGAGCGGCTGGAGACGAACCTCACGGCGCGCGGCGTGCACGTCCACTGGGCGCAGACGCCCGAGGACGCCAACGCCATCTTCCTGGCGATCGCGCAGCGCCACGGCGCGCGGGCGATGGTCAAGGGCAAGTCGATGGTCAGCGAGGAGATCGAGCTGAACCACCGCATGGCGGAGCACGGCATCGACTGTCTGGAGAGCGACATGGGCGAATACATCGTCCAGCTCGCCGGCGAGCGCCCGAGCCACATCATCATGCCGGCGATCCACAAGACCAAGCAGCAGATCGCCGCGCTGTTCGAGGAGAAGATCCCCGACACGCCCTACACCGAGGACGTGGACGCGCTGATCGCCATCGGCCGGCGCGTGCTGCGCGACCAGTTCCGCGACGCGCCGATCGGGGTGTCGGGCGTGAACTTCATGGTCGCCGACACCGGCACGCTGGTGCTGGTCGAGAACGAGGGCAACGGGCGCATGTGCACCACGGTGCCCGACGTGCACATCGCCATCACCGGCCT
>JBJOPV010000064.1:0-16840 GCA_046050625.1 Pseudomonadota bacterium | reverse complement strand
ACCTCGACAGCGGCAAGGCCATCCTGGGCCAGGTCGAGATGCTGATCCTGGACGAAGCCGACCGCATGCTCGACATGGGCTTCATCGAGGACATCGAGCGCATCGCCGAAGCGCTGCCGGTCGGCCGCCAGACCGTCATGGTCAGCGCGACCTTCGCCGGTCAGGTCGGTCGTCTGGCCGATCAGATCCTGAAGGACGATGCCCAGCGCATCGAGGTCGCCAACCACACCGACAGCCATGCCAACATCGAGCAGCAGCTGCTGTGGGCGGATGACCAGGACCACAAGTCGGCCCTGCTCGAGAACCTGCTGACCAGCACCGATCTGCAGCAGGCCGTCATCTTCACCAGTACCCAGCGCGATGCCGACGAGCTGGCCGCCCATCTGTACGAGATGGGCCATGCGGTCGCGCCGCTGCACGGCGGCATGCCGCAGGGCCGTCGCAACCGCACGCTGATGGCGCTGCGCCGCGGCGAGCTGCGCATCCTGGTGGCCACCGACGTCGCCGCACGCGGCATCGACGTGCCGACCATCAGCCACGTCATCAACTTCGGCCTGCCGATGAAGGCCGAGGACTATGTGCACCGCATCGGCCGCACCGGCCGTGCTGGCCGCTCGGGTCGCGCGATCACGCTGGCCGAGCGCCGTGACGTCGGCATGATCCGCCGCATCCAGCAGTTCACCACCCAGCCGATCCCGGTGGGCACGCTGGAAGGTCTGGAGCCGAAGCGCCCGGCGCCGGAAATGTTCAGCCGCGCTCCGCGCCGCGACGCTGGTCGCCCGCCGCACCGTGGTCATGGCGGCCCCGGCGGCTATGGCGGTCGTCCGGACAACCGCGGCGGCGACCGTGGCGGCTACGGCTTTGCCCGCCCGACAGAAGGCGCGCCGCGCCGTGGTGGCTTCGACGGCCCGCGCTTCGATTCGGCACCGCGCTTCGAGGCACCGCGCCAGGAAGTCCGCCCGGAATTCCGTGGCGAGCCGCGGCATGACGGCCCGCGTGGCAACGGCCCGCGTCGCCAGGAAGGTGCTCCGCGCTTCGACGGCGAGCGTCGCTTCGATGACCGCAGCGGCCCGCGTGGCGGTTTCGGCGGCGGTCGTCCGGCTCCGCGCGGCCGCGGTCACGGCCCGCGCTGAACGCGTCGTCAGGCCTCAGTCATCGCGCCACCGACCGCCCCGGCGGTCGTGTCCGTGACTGCCACGCCGGTCTTCCGGCACGATGATCACGCGCGGTGCGGGCTGAGGCTGCGGCACCACCACCACATCACGTCCATGACCGCGGTGGTGTCCGTGGCCCGGCACCGGCACCACCACGCAGCCCGCCATCGTGCTGGCCAGCGCCAGCGTCAGCATGATGCGAGCGCCGTCGGCGCGGAGAAGGAATCCCGTCTTCTTCATCTGTCGGTCACCTCGAGAAGGAACAGCCTCCTCAACGGCCGACCGTGACGATGGGACGACAGGGTCCGCTGCTGCCATCCCCCCTTTGAACCGGGGTTTCAGCGCTGATTCAGGAAGCCCGCTGCAGCGTCGAGGGCACCGGCACGAGGCGCAGCGTCACGCCCGTCGGCCTCACCTCGATGGCGCCGGGCTGCAGCCCGATGCGCGCGGCGGCCTCCAGCGCCAGCCGATCGACCCGGTAGACCACCAGATCATCGAGCTGGCTCTCGGCGAGCCAGCCGCCGACGCGATTCAGACCGCTCGCCAGGGCGGCCGGCAGGCCCTCGATGGCGATGTTCTCGCGACGCACCCGATCCAGCCGGATCGTGCCGTCGGACGGCTCGTAGCGCAGCGCGCTGCTGAACATGATGCGGCCTCGCAGGTCGCGCTGGGTCAGCGCCGCTTCCCGCGCGGCCAGATCGAAGCCCAGCATCAGCCGGCCGGCCTGCGGCTGCAGCAGCACCCGCGGTGCCGTCAGCTGCACGTCGAAGATGCCCAGCACCCGCTGCTGCATGGGAAAGCGCTGCTCCAGCGCCTGCTGCATCTCCCGCTCGGTGGTGGTGAACTCGCGCGGCACCACCGCCGCACAACCGCCCAACAGCCCCAGACCTGCACCCGCCCCGGCACCCGCCAGCACCAGCAGGCACCGCCGCATCGCGCCGCTTGCGTCAATCGTCTTCATGTCTGTCCTTCGTTGCCTCTTGCGCTGGTCCACCAGAACCGGTCGGACTGGCACGGCTGGCGATTGACCCGCGCCAGACACACCACTACATTACTGACCGGTTAGTCATTATCATGCTCCGGAAACCCGCCTTGTCCGCCGAACCGTCCGAACGCTCCGACCTGCCCGACCCGGCTGGAACGCCGCCGACGCCGCCGGCTTCGCACCAGCGCCGCAAGGCCGAGCGGCCCAGCGAACTGCTCGACGCCGCGCTGCAGCTCTTCGTCGAGAAGGGCTTTGCCGCGACCAAGACCGAGGACATCGCCCGGCTGGCCGGTGTCTCCAAGGGCACGCTCTACCTGTATTACACCAGCAAGGAAGACCTGCTCCGGGAGGTGATCTCGCAGCGGGTGTCGACCCGCATCGCCGAGGGCCTGGCCCAGGCCGCCGCCCACCAGGGCAGCGCCACCGAGCTGATGCGCACGCTGCTGGTCGACTGGTGGATGCAGACACTCGAGAGCGACGCCTCCGGCGTGTTCAAGCTGGTGGTCAGCGAGGTGCGCAACTTCCCCGAGATCGCCGAGCTGTGGTTCAACGAGGTCTCGCAGCCCGGCTCGCAGCTGATCGGCGGCATGGTGCAGCGCGGCATCGATTCGGGCGAATTCCGGCAGGTCGACGTGCTCTCGGTGGTCTACTCGATCGTCATGCCGCTGGTGATGCTGTGCGTGCACCGGCACTCGCTCGGTGCCTGCGAATGTCCGGGCATGAGCCTGGAGCCGCAGGCCTTCATCCGCGCCCACATCGATCTGGTGCTGCGCGGCATCTCCACCCACCCGGAACCCTGAAGCCGATGAAGCGATCGACCGCGCTTGCCGCAAGTGCCCTGGCGCTGGGCCTGCTGGGGCTGGCCGGCTGGAAGCTGTCGAGCCGCACGGCGATTGCCGCCGCAGCGGCCTCGGCCAGCGCCCCGCTGCAGCCGACCCCGGCCGCGCTGCAGCTTCAGGACAGCGACCTGGTGACGCTGCGCCAGGCCGAGCTGGTCGATGCGGTGGCGCTGACCGGCAGCCTGAAGGCGGCGGTCAGCGCGCTGGTCAAGGCACGCAGCGCCGGCGAGCTGCTGGATCTGGGCCCGCGCGAGGGCGACACGGTGCGCGCCGGCCAGATCGTCGGGCGCATCGACCCGGCCGATGCGCAGCTGCGGCTGCGCCAGGCCGAGCAGCAGATCGAGTCGGCGCAGGCCCAGCTCGACATCGCCGGCAGGACGCTGGACAACAACCGCGCACTGGTCGAGCAGGGCTTCATCTCGCCCACCGCGCTGGAGAGCTCGGCCGCGAACCACCGCGCCGCGCAGGCGGCACTGCAGTCGGCCCGCGCAGGCGCCGACCTGGCCCGACGCGCGCTCGACGACACGGTGCTGAAGGCGCCGATCAGCGGCCAGGTCGCGCAGCGCCTGGCCCAGCCGGGCGAGCGGGTCGCGCTGGACGCGCGCATCCTGGAGATCATCGATCTCGACCGGCTCGAGCTGGAGGCGACCGTGCCGGCGGCCGAGCTGGCCCGCACCCGCATCGGCGCCGGCGCGGTGCTGCAGGTCGAGGGCGTGGACGCGCCGGTGCGAGCCCGGGTGCTGCGCATCAGCCCGGCCGCGCAGGCCGGCACCCGGTCGGTGCCGGTGCATCTGGCCATCGAGCCGGCGCCGGGGCTGCGTGCCGGCCTGTTCGCGCGCGGCCACATCGAGCAGAGCCGGCGCAGCACGCGGGTGCTGCCGCTGTCGGCGGTGCGCGTCGACCAGCCGCAGCCGCATGTGATCGAGCTGGACGTCGGCGCGGGCCTGCTGCACCAGCGCCCGGTGCGAACCGGCGCGCGCGGCGAGGTCGACGGCACCGCGTCGGTCGAGATCCTCGACGGCCTGAGTGAGGGCGCGCGGGTGCTGGCCGGCCGACTCGGTCCGGTGCGCGACGGCACGCCGGCCGTGCTGCGCTGAACCTCACGCCCTCACGTCCATCATGTGGTTCACCCGCGTCTCGATCGCCAATCCGGTCCTGGCCACCATGGTGATGCTGGCCCTGGTGGTGCTGGGACTGTTCTCCTTCCAGCGCCTGAAGGTCGACCAGTTTCCCGACATCGAGTTTCCGACGGTGGTGGTCAGCGCCGAGTATCCCGGCGCCGCCGCCGAGATCGTCGAGACCGAGCTGACCCGCAAGATCGAGGAAAGCGTCAACGCGATCGCCGGCATCAGCCAGCTCTCCTCGCGCAGCTATGCCGGCACCTCGGTGGTCATCATCCAGTTCGACCTGACGATGGACGGCCGGCGCGCCGCCGACGATGTGCGCGAGAAGCTCGCCATCCTCAAGCCGCAGCTGCGCGAGGAGATCGGCGAGCCCAAGGTGCAGCGCTTCGATCCAGCGAGCCGACCGATCTGGAGCGTGGCGGTGCGCGCATCCGGCGAGAGACTGCCCGACGAGGCCGATGCAGCCGGCGCGATGCGGCGCACGCTCTGGGCCGAGCAGGTGCTGAAGAAGCGGCTGGAGAATGTGCGGGGCGTCGGCTCGGTCGCGCTGGTCGGTGCGGTGCGGCGCGAGATCCAGATCCAGCTCGATCCGGTGCGCATGGAGGCCGCCGGCGTCAGCGCCGAACAGGTGATCGCCGCGGTGCGCGGCGAGAACCAGGACCTGCCCGCCGGCCTGCTGCGCTCGGCCGAACAGGAACGGGTGGTGCAGATCCGCGGCCGCATCGAGCGCCCGGACGACTTCGCCCGGCTGGTGGTCGCACGCCGCGGCGCCACGCTGGTGCGCCTGGGCGAGGTCGCGCAGGTGGTCGACGGCCCGCAGGAGACCGACTCGCTGGCCCTGCTCGACGGCCAGCGCAGCCTGGTGCTCGAGGTGCAGAAAGCCCAGGGCCAGAACACCATCGAGGTGGTCGACGGCCTGGAGCGCGAGCTGGCGGCGCTGCAGGCCGCCGGCGCGCTGCCCGCCGACCTGCGGCTGGACCGGGTGCGCGACAGCTCGCGCCCGATCCGCGTCTCGGTGGCCAATGTGCGCCAGACCCTGCTCGAGGGCGCGCTGCTGACGGTCGCCATCGTCTTCCTGTTCCTGAACTCCTGGCGCTCGACCGTCATCACGGGCCTGACGCTGCCGATCGCGCTGATCGGCACCTTCCTGTTCATGCAGTGGTTCGGCTTCTCGGTCAACATGATCACGCTGATGGCGCTGTCCCTGTGCGTGGGCCTGCTGATCGACGACGCCATCGTCGTGCGCGAGAACATCGTGCGCCATGTGCAGATGGGCAAGGACGCCCGGCGCGCCGCGCTCGACGGCACCGCCGAGATCGGCCTGGCGGTGCTGGCCACCACGCTGTCGATCGTCGCCGTCTTCCTGCCGATCGGCTTCATGGGCGGCATCATCGGCCAGTTCTTCCACGAGTTCGGCATCACCATCGTCGCGGCGGTGCTGATCTCGATGTTCGTCAGCTTCACGCTCGACCCGATGCTCAGCGCGGTCTGGCATGACCCGGCGGTGCAGGCCGAAGGGCAGCCCTTGCGGCCGGTCACGCTCTACGAGCGCACGCTGGGGCGGCTCACCCATGCGGTCGACCGCGGCTCGCACCGGCTGGGCGAGGGCTACCAGGCGCTGCTGGGCTGGTCGCTGCGCCACCGGCTGCTGACGGTGGTGCTGGCGCTGGGCACGCTGGTGGCCGCACTGGCGCTGACCCGCGCGCTCGGCACCGAGTTCGTGCCCAAGGCCGACTATTCCGAGACCTTCGTCAGCTTCCACACCCCGGTCGGCTCCTCGCTGGAGGTGACCGAGGCCAAGGTGCGCGAGGTCGAGGCGCTGATCCGCCGCCGCCCGGAGGTGAAATACACCCTGGCGACGATCAACGCCGGCCAGGCGCAGGGCCGCATCTTCGCGCAGATCTACATCCGGCTGGTCGACCGCAAGGACCGCCGGCTCAGCCAGGACCAGCTCGCCGCGCCGCTGCGCCAGGCGCTGCTGCAGGTGCCCGGCATCACCGTGACCCATGTCGGCCTGCTGGATGCGGTCGGCGGCAACAAGCCGCTGATGCTGTCGCTGCAGGGCAGCGACCTGGGCGAGCTGCAGCGACAGACCGAGCGGCTGCTCGAGCGGCTGCGCACGATTCCCGGCCTGGTCGATCTGGACAGCAGTGCCCGCGCGGACCAGCCGACGCTGGCGGTCACGCTGCGCCGCGAGGCGGCCGCCGACCTCGGCCTGGGCGTGGCCGGCGTGACCGGCACGCTGCGCGCGCTGGTGGCCGGGCAGACGGTGGGCCAATGGCGCGCCAGCGACGAGCTCAATGTCGACGTCAAGGTCGGGCTGGCGCCGCAGGCCCGCGACAGCACGGCCGACATCGCGCGGCTGATGATGCCGGCCGGACAGAACGCCGACGGCAGCGCCCGGCTGGTGCGGCTCGACCAGATCGCCGAGCTGGGCGAGGACCGCACGCCCCAGCAGATCAACCGCCGTGACCTGGCGCGCGAGGTCGAGATCACCGCCAACGTGCAGGGCCGCTCGCTCGGCGAGGTCTCGGCCGACATCCGCCGCGTGCTCGAGAGCGAGCCGCTGCCGCCGGGCCTGCGCTGGCGCTTCGGCGGCTCGACCAAGGACATGGCCGAGAGCTTCGGCCACGCCGTCTCGGCGCTGGCGATGGGCGTGATCTTCATCTACATGATCCTGGCCTCGCAGTTCCGCAGCTTCCTGCAGCCGGTGGCGCTGATGAGCTCGCTGCCGCTGACGCTGATCGGGGTGGTGGGCGCGCTGCTGCTGTTCGGCTCGACGATGAACCTGTTCTCGATCATCGGCGTGGTGATGCTGATGGGGCTGGTGACGAAGAACGCCATCCTGCTGATCGACTTCGCGATCCGCGCCCGCGCCGGCGAGGTGCCTCTGGACGACGGCGGCGACAGCGGCCAGCTCGGCCGCGAGGAGGCGCTGCTGCTGGCCGCGCGGGTGCGGCTGCGCCCGATCCTGATGACCACGCTGGCGATGGTCTTCGGCATGGTGCCGCTGGCCTTCGCGCTGTCGGAAGGCGCGGAGCAGCGCGCGCCGATGGGCCAGGCTGTCATCGGCGGCGTCATCACCTCCTCGCTGCTGACGCTGGTGGTGGTGCCGGTGATCTACTGCTGGATCGACGACCTGAGCGTGTGGACGAGGCGACGCTTCGGCCTGGATCGTCGGCCCGATGCCACATCGGGCACCGGATCGGCCTCCTAGAATGTCGGGTTTTGTTGCGCATGCTCTTTCTCGCGAGGAATCCAAGATGAACGTCGAACAGGCCCGTTTCAACATGATCGAGCAGCAGATCCGTCCGTGGGACGTGCTCGACCCGTCCGTGCTGTCGCTGCTGGCCGTCGTCAAGCGCGAGGACTTCGTGCCGGCCGCGCACCGCGCCGTCGCCTTCATGGACCTGGAAGTGCCGCTGCCCGGCGGCCAGGTCATGCTCGCGCCGCGCGTCGAGGCCCGCCTGCTGCAGGAGCTGGGTCTGCTGCGCCACGAGAAGGTGCTGGAAGTGGGCACCGGCTCGGGCTTCATGGCCGCGCTGATGGCGCACAAGGCGCAGACGGTCGTCACCTACGAGAAGCGCGCCGAGCTGGCCTCGCTGGCGCGCGAGAACCTGCGCCACGCCGCGATCATGAACGTCGAGGTCCGCCAGGGCGATGGCTCGAACGGTGACGCCGGCCGCGGCCCCTGGGACGCGATCGTGCTGTCGGGCTCGGTGGCCGAGGTGCCCGAGGCGCTGCTGCAGCAGCTCAAGGTCGGTGGCCGCCTGGTGGCCGTCGTCGGCGCGGAGCCGGTGATGCGCGCGCTGCGCATCCGCCGCGTCAGCGAGCGCGAGTTCCGCACCGAAGTGCTGTTCGACACCGTCGCGCCGCGTCTGGAAGGCTTCGCCAGCCCGAGCCGCTTCGCATTCTGATCCTTGCCCGCCCTCTTCTCCCCGGAGTCCGCCCGATGCAGCAGCTTGCCGTGACCCGTCTGGCCGAACAGATCCAGGCCCTCGTCGCCGAAGGCCACGCGCCGCTGCTGCTCGACGTGCGCGAGCCCTGGGAGATCGCGACGGCCTCGCTGTCGCTGCCCGGCGTGCAGCGACTGGACATCCCGATGCAGCAGATTCCGGGCCGTCTGGCGGAGATCGATCCGCAGCGTCCGGTGCTCGCGCTGTGCCACCACGGCATGCGCAGCCTGCAGGTCGCGCTGTTCCTCGAGCGGCATGGATACCCCATCACGTACAACATCACCGGCGGGATCGACGCCTGGTCGCGCCAGATCGATCCCGCCGTGCCGCTGTACTGAGATTGCCGACCCCCTGCGAGGAAACCATGAGCCTGCCGACGCCCCCTGCCCTGTTCAAGACCCTGCGTCTGCCGCTGCTGCTGACCGCCCTGGCTGCTGCGCTGGCTGCGCCGACCGCTGGCGCGCAGAGCCTGAAAGAGCTGCACGAGCTGGCGCGCGGCCATGATGCGGCCTTCCTGGCCGCACGGGCCGGCGCTGAATCCGCCCGCCACCGCAGCGCTCAGGCCGAGGCACTGCAGCGCCCGAATGTCGGACTGCAAGGCAGCTACACCCGCTCGAGCTCGGACACGCCGCTGTACGACGCGCGCAGCAACAACGCCGCGTCGATCGGCCTGTCGGCGACGCAGCCCCTGTTCAATCGCCAGAACACGCTGACCATCGACAAGGCCCGGCGCGCGCTCGATCTGGCCGAGGCCGACCTGAGCAGCGCCGAGCATGATCTGACGCTGCGGATGGCCCAGGCCTATTTCGACGTGCTGATCGCGCAGGACGCGCTCTCGACCGCCCGCGCGTCCAAGACCGCCATCGGCGAGCAGCTGGCCTCGGCCAAGCGCAACTTCGAGGTCGGCACCGCGACGATCACCGATACCCGCGAGGCCCAGGCCCGCTTCGACCTGTCCACCGCGCAGGAGATTGCGGCCGACAACGACCTGCGCACCCGGCGGCTGGCGCTCGAGCAGCTGGCCGGCCGCGCCGATCTCAAGCCGCTGGGGCTGAAGCCGGCCACCGCCCTGCCGCTGCCAGGCGAAGGCATCGAATCCTGGGTCGAAAAGACCGAACAGAACCCGAATGTGCGCAAGGCCCGTCTGGCCCACGAGATCGCCAAGCTGGAAACACGCCGCACGCAGGCCGGCCACCTGCCGACGGTCGACCTGCAGGGCCAGCTCGCCACCACCCACAACCGCGGCTCGGGCGCGCTGTCCGTCGGCGGCGCCGGCACCACCACCAGCAACTCGATCGGGGTCACGGTCCGGGTACCGCTCTACACCGGCGACGCGATCCAGAACCAGGTGCGCGAGGCGCTGGCCCTGGAGGAGAAGGCCCGCAACGACCTGGAGGCCGCACGCCGTGGCGTGGCCCAGACCACGCGGCAGCTCTTTCTGGGCGTGCAGTCGGGCGCCGCACAGGTCAAGGCGCTGGAGGCGGCGGAAACCTCATCGCGGCTGGCGCTCGATGCGACCAAGCTGGGCTACAAGGTCGGCGTGCGGGTCAATCTGGACGTGCTCAACGCCCAGACCCAGCTCTACTCGACCCAGCGTGATCTGGCCCGGGCGCGCTATGAGGTGCTGCTCAACAGCCTGCGGCTGCGCCAGGCCGCAGGCACGCTGAACCCGGCCGACGTCGACGCGGTCAGCGCCCTGCTCGGCACGAGCCGCTGAGCTCGGCCGGCTCCCGGTTCAGCAGCGCCGCCAGGCGCGCGGCCATGCGGGCCGCAGCACCCTGGTCGGCCGCCACCGAGCCCAGCGCGGCCTGCCGCGCCGAGGTCTGCGCGGCAATGTCGCCGGCCAGCGCCAGGGCCTGCCGCACGGCCCGGTCCAGATCCGGCGCCGGACAAGCCGCACCAGCCGCCAGCGCCCGCGCCACCGGCTGGACGAAGTTGAAGACATGCGGCCCAGTGACCACCGGACAGCCGCAGGCGGCCGCCTCGATCAGATTCTGCCCGCCCAGCGGTGCAAAGCTGCCCCCCAGCAAGGCCACATCGGCACAGGCGTAGTAGGCGGGCATCTCGCGCATCGAGTCGCCCAGCCAGACATCGGCCGCCCGGGCCAGAGCACCCGGCCCGGTGCCGACCCAGCTGCTGCGTCGCACCACGGTCAGGCCGCTGGAGGCCACCCGGGCACCCACCTCGTCGAAGCGCTGCGGATGGCGGGGCACCAGCAGCAGCAGCGGCCGGGGCTGCGAGGGCACCCGCTGCGCCAGCGCCGCCTGCCAGGCGGCGAGCAGCGGCTCATCCTCGCCTTCGCGCCAGCTCGCAGCCAGCACCACCGGCCGCGCCAGGCCCGCCCGCCAGCTCAAGCCCGTGGCCAGCAGCGCAGGTGACGGCTGCAGGTCGTATTTCAGGTTGCCGCAGACCTCGACCCTCGCCTGCGGCGCCCCCGCCTGGCGCAGCCGGTCGGCATCCTCCTCGGTCTGGGCCAGCACTGCGGTAAAGGAGCGCGCCGCCGGCCGCAGCAGGGCATCGAAGCGCAGCGACTGGCGCAGGCTTTTTTCCGACAGCCGCGCATTGGCCAACACGACCGGCACGCCGGATTGCTGCGCCGCGTGCAGCAGCGCCGGCCAGACCTCGGTCTCCATCAGCACACCCAGCGCCGGACGATGGCGGCGCAGGAAACGGCGGGTCGCGCCGGGCGTGTCCAGAGGCAGCCAGCGCTGCGCATCGCCCTCGCGCAGCAGCGCGGCCCCCGCCTCGCGGCCGGTGGCAGTACCGTGGGTCAGCAGCAGGCGCAAGTCCGGACAGGCCTGGCGCAGGGCCTGGATCAGCGGCTCGGCGGCGCGGGTCTCGCCCAGCGAGACCGCATGCAGCCACAGCGCGCCCGGCCGCACCGGCTCGCCCAAGCCGACCCGCTCGGGCAGCGCCGCACGGTAAAGCGGCTCCTGGCGGGCACGCCACAGCAGCCGTCCCATCAGCAGCGGCAGCAGCAGGCGCATCAGCTGGCCGTAGCCAGTCAGGGCCAGACGCTCGCGCAGCGACAGATCCGGATCCGGTCGCGGCGCGTTCACGGCGCCACCTGCCGCCAGGCCTGCTCGACCTGCGCCAGCGTCGGCGGCTCGCCGGCCGTCACGCCCTCGACGCTGAGCTGGTGGTGATGGCCATGCGCAGGCTGCGGCCCGGTGCGCCAGGAGGTCGGAAAGTTGTAGAGCTGCAGATGCACTCGGTCGAGCGCCACCGCCAGATGCGACAGCCCGCTGTCCACCCCGACCACCGCCTGCGCGGCCCCGAAGCGATCGACGATCGCGTCGAGGCTCATCTTCGGCCAGAGCGTGCAGTGCGCATCACCGATCGCCGTGGCGATGCGCGCAGCGCGTGCGGCCTCGACCGCATCGGCCTGGGGCAGCGCCAGATGCCAGCCCTCCACGACCCGACGCCGGCCGAAGTCGATCCAGTGCGCCTCGGGCCAAAGCTTGTCGTCGCGCGAGGTGCCGTGTACCAGCACCATCAGCGGCCGCGCCGGATCGGGCCGGGTCGCGGCCTGCAGGCCGAAGCGCGGCGGCGTGTCGATGGCGGTGCCGAAGGCCTCGGCGCAGAGCCGACGCGAGCGGTCGACCACATGGATGCGCGGCTCGATCTCGATCGGCCGGTCCGCCACCCAGCGGGTCGGCGCCTCCCAGCCGGAGCCCTCGGTACGGTTGCCCAGCGCGTAGCGCAGACCGCCCGGCGCCAGTCGCGCCGACAGCACGACCAGCGCCGACTTGGTCAGGCCCTGCAGGTCGATGACCGCGTCATAGGCCTGCGCGTGCAGCCGCTCGCGGAACTGCTGCTTCTCGCGGCGGACCTCGGCGCTCCACCAGCGCTTGCGCCAGCGCCGCTGCGCGCACTCGATGACTTCGCCGATGCCCTGCACCCGACGCAGCAGCGGCGCGAAGCCGGGCTCGACGACCCAGTCGATGCGCGCGCCGGGATGGCGCGCACGCAGGTCCGCCACCACCGGCATCGCGTGGATCACGTCGCCCAGGGACGACAGCTTGACGATCAGGATGCGGGGTTCATCAGGCAAAGGGGCCATCAGCGGCGGACTTTCGACGGCGCAGGCAAACAGGGAGCATCAATGCGCCGCGGCCTGCACCTCCGCCTCGGGCATCACCTTGCGCAGCGCCGCCATGAAGTCATGCTGGATGCGCTCCAGTGCCTCGGGCGTGTGACCCTCGAACCGCAGCACCAGCACCGGCGTGGTGTTCGAGGCGCGGATCAGGCCGAAGCCGTCCGGGTAGTCGCCGCGCAGACCGTCGATGGTACCGATTTCGGCACCGGGAAAGTCAGCCTGCGCCACCAGCTGCGCCACCACCTCATGCTGGTTGCCCGCCGGCACCGGCACGTTGAGCTCCGGCGTCGAGTAGCTGGTCGGCAGCGCGTTGAGCACCGCGCTCGGATCCTCGAAGCGCGAGAGGATCTCCAGCAGGCGCGCGGCGGTGTACATCGCGTCGTCGAAGCCGTACCAGCGCTCGCCGAAGAAGATGTGGCCGCTCATCTCGCCGGCGATCGGCGCACCCGTCTCCTTCAGCTTGGCCTTGACCAGCGAGTGACCGGTCTTCCACATCATCGGCACGCCGCCGGCCTCGCGGATCGCCTGCGGCAGGCGCTGCGAGCACTTCACGTCGTAGATGATGGTGGCGCCGGGGTTGCGCGACAGGATGTCCTGCGCGTAGAGCATGATCTGACGGTCCGGGAAGATGTTCTGGCCGTCGGCGGTGATCAGGCCCAGACGGTCGCCGTCGCCGTCGAAGGCCAGGCCGAGATCGGCCTCGGTCGCGCGGACCACCTTGATCAGGTCCGCCAGGTTCTCCGGCTTGGACGGATCGGGATGGTGGTTGGGGAAGTCGCCGTCGACACGGCTGTACAGATCGATGACCTCGCAGCCCATCGCCTTCAGGATGCCCGGCGCCGAGGCGCCCGGAATGCCGTTGCCCGAATCGACGACGATCTTCAGCGGCCGGCTGATCTTGCAGTCGCCCAGGATGCGCGCGGTGTATTCGGGCAGGATGTCGTGGGCCGCGATCGTGCCGGGCTGCGCGGCCAGCGTGTAGTGTTCGGCCTCCATGCGCTGGCGCAGGCGCTGGATCGACTCGCCGTGGATCGCCACGCCGCCGAGCACCATCTTGAAGCCGTTGTAGTCCTTCGGATTGTGGCTGCCGGTGACCTGGATGCCGCTGCGGCAGCCGATCTCGCCGCGGGTGGCTGCGACGTAGTACAGCATCGGCGTGGTGACCGCGCCGAGGTCGATCACGTCCAGACCGGTCGCCGCCAGGCCGCGCATCAGCGCCGCGCTCAGCGACGGGCCCGACACCCGCCCATCGCGACCGACCGCGACCACCTTCTCGCCAAGCGCAACGGCCTCGCTGCCGAAGGCACGACCCAGGTGTTCGGCAAACTGCTCGTCGAGGGCCTGGCCGACGATGCCGCGGATGTCATAGGCCTTGAAGGCGGATGCGTTGACTTGCATGGGAGATAGCGGGCGTGCCCGGAGTTGATAGAAAACCCGCGCATTGTAGGCAGCCCCCTGCCCAGCACCATCCCTGTTCCCGGGTTTTCCCTGAAGAGGCCCCACAGGCTTCACGCCAACACACGGAAATCATGAAAGAGAATGGCAAAGACGGAAAAGCCTGTTCACTTTCGTGAACAGGCTTTCGTGTTTTGGCGGAGTGGACGGGACTCGAACCCGCGACCCCCGGCGTGACAGGCCGGTATTCTAACCAACTGAACTACCACTCCGCGTCAGTGACGTTTCATGCTTGACTGATCAGGCCAAGTACCGTCAAACTTGGCGACCCCTAGGGGATTCGAACCCCTGTTACAACCGTGAAAGGGTCGTGTCCTAGGCCTCTAGACGAAGGGGTCAAAGAGAATTTGGTGGAGGTAAGCGGGATCGAACCGCTGACCTCTTGCATGCCATGCAAGCGCTCTCCCAGCTGAGCTATACCCCCAAATTTTGGCGGAGTGGACGGGACTCGAACCCGCGACCCCCGGCGTGACAGGCCGGTATTCTAACCAACTGAACTACCACTCCGCGTCAGCCCATGACTTTGGACTTGCGCCCCAAGCGTCATGGAAACTTGTATTGCATCATGTTGATCTGCCTGCATCGCCGCCCATGAAGCTGAATCATGAGTGGCGACCCCTAGGGGATTCGAACCCCTGTTACAACCGTGAAAGGGTCGTGTCCTAGGCCTCTAGACGAAGGGGTCATCGGACAGATCAATGTCAAGAAACTCTGGCGGAGTGGACGGGACTCGAACCCGCGACCCCCGGCGTGACAGGCCGGTATTCTAACCAACTGAACTACCACTCCGCAGTGGCGACCCCTAGGGGATTCGAACCCCTGTTACAACCGTGAAAGGGTCGTGTCCTAGGCCTCTAGACGAAGGGGTCATTAACCTTCGCGACTTGAATTTCGAGACGCTTTGCTTTGGTGGAGGTAAGCGGGATCGAACCGCTGACCTCTTGCATGCCATGCAAGCGCTCTCCCAGCTGAGCTATACCCCCATTCAGGACCATTTCTGGTCGACTCCAGACTTCAATTGCTTGCTGTCTTTTGTCAGGCGTCTCGTCGTTCAAGCGAGAATGAAATTATGTGATGAACTCAAGCGCTTTGCAAGCGTTTCAGCACAATATTTTTTTCGAACAGCGCCAGGACCGCATCGACCGACGGTGTCTGGGCGCGGCCGCACACCAGAACGCGCAGCGGAATGGCCAGTTGCGGCATCTTGATCTTCAGCTCGCCGATGACCGCCTTGATGGCGGCGCTGATCGACGCGGCGTCCCAGGCCTCGAGCGCGGCCAGCCGCTCGCGCAGCTGCACCAGCGCCAGGCGCGACACCTCGTTGAGGTGCTGGGCCAGATCGGCCTCGGCCGGCTGCACGTCGGCGAAGTAGATCGACAGCCACTCGGCCAGCTCGACCGTGGTGCTGCAGCGGTCCTTGAACAGCGCGCACATGGCGGCCAGGCGCTCGTCGGCCACCGCCGCGACGCCGCGACGGCCCAGCTGCTCGGCCACCAGACCGGCCAGCACCGCGTTGTCGCACAGCTTCATGTGCTGGGCATTCACCCAGCGCATCTTGGTCTCGTCGAACTGGCTGGCGCTGCGGCCCAGATGGTCGAGGTTGAACCACTCGACCAGCTGCGCGCGGCTGAAGATCTCGTCGTCGCCGTGGCTCCAGCCCAGACGCGCCAGGTAGTTGACGACCGCCTCGGCCAGATAGCCCTCGTCGCGGTACTGCGTCACCGGCTTGGCGCCGCGGCGCTTGCTCATCTTCTCGCCCTGCTCGTTCAGCACGGTCGGCAGGTGGGCATAGACCGGCGGCGCCTTGCCGAGCGCGCGGAAGACATGGATCTGGCGCGGCGTGTTGTTGACATGGTCGTCGCCGCGGATCACATGGGTGATGTCCATGTCGATGTCATCGACCACGACGCAGAAGTTGTAGGTCGGCGTGCCGTCGGGGCGCGCGATCACCAGATCGTCGAGCTCGTCGTTGCTGATCTCGATGCGGCCCTTGACCTTGTCTTCCCAGACCACCGAGCCGCCCTGGGGCGTCTTGAAGCGCAGCACCGGCTGGACGCCTTCGGGCACCGGCGGCAGCACCTTGCCTTCTTCCGGGCGCCAGGTGCCGTCGTAGCGCGGCTTTTCCTTGTTGGCCATCTGGCGCTCGCGCAGCGCGTCGAGCTCGGTGGTGCTCATGTAGCAGGGATAGACCCAGCCCTGCTCGACCAGCTGCGCCAGGACCGCCTTGTAGCGGTCCATGCGCTGCATCTGATAGAACGGGCCCTCGTCGTGGTCGAGGCCGAGCCACTTCATGCTCTCGATGATGACGTCGACGGCTTCCTGCGAGGAGCGCTCGACGTCGGTGTCCTCGATGCGCAGCACCAGGGTGCCCTGCTGCGAGCGCGCCCAGGCCCAGGGATAGAGGGCAGAGCGGATGTTGCCGAGGTGGATGAAGCCCGTCGGCGACGGGGCAAAACGGGTGCGGACTGGGGTCATGGTCGGCAGCAATTCAGGAACTCAGATCAGGGCCAGGCCGCGCGCAAGGTCGGCCTTCAGGTCATCGACATGCTCCAGGCCCACGGCCACGCGGATCATGCCCTGCGTGATGCCGGCGGCCAGGCGCTGCGCCTCGGTCAGGCGGCCATGCGAGGTGCTCGACGGATGGGTGATGGTGGTCTTGGTGTCGCCCAGGTTGGAAGTGATCGAGCAGATCTTCGTCGCGTCGATGACCGCGAAGGCCTTGGCGCGCGCCGTCTCCGGCGTGTCGCCACGGGTGACGAAGCTGACCACCGAGCCGCCGTTGCCGCTCTGCTGCGCCATCGCCAGCGCGTGCTGCGGGTGCGACTTCAGGCCGGGATAGTAGACCCGCGCGACCTGCGGCTGCGCCTCCAGCCACTCGGCCAGCGCCAGCGCGCGCGCGCCCTGCGCCTCCATGCGGATCGAGAGCGTCTCCAGACCTTTCAGCACCACCCAGGCGTTGAACGGCGACAGGCACATGCCGGCCGAGCGCATCACGCTCATGAAGGGCCCGTCGATCAGCGCCGCCGGCCCGCAGACGGCGCCGGCGACGACACGGCCCTGGCCGTCCAGGTACTTGGTGCCCGAGTGGATGATCAGGTCGGCGCCCAGCCGGGCCGGCTGCTGCAGCGCCGGCGAGCAGAAGCAGTTGTCGACCGCCAGCAGCGCGCCCGCGCCGTGCGCGATGTCGGCCAGCGCGCGGATGTCGCAGACCTCGGTGAGCGGGTTGCT
>JBJOPV010000063.1:0-16994 GCA_046050625.1 Pseudomonadota bacterium | reverse complement strand
TCAAGGACGCGATCCGTGCCGACGGCAAGCATGTCATCGTCATCGGTGGCGGCGACACCGGCAGCGACTGCGTGGGCACCTCCAACCGCCACGGCGCCGCCAGCGTCACCCAGTTCGAGGTGATGCCGCAGCCGCCGGAGCAGGAGAACAAGCCGCTGGTCTGGCCCTACTGGCCGATGAAGCTGCGCACCTCCTCGAGCCACGAGGAGGGCTGCGTGCGCGAGTTCGCGGTCTCGACCAAGGAGTTCCTCGGCAAGGACGGCCGTGTCACCGGCCTGAAGACCGTGCACGTCGAGTTCAAGGACGGCAAGCTGGTCGAGATTCCCGGCACCGAGAAGGAGTACAAGGCCGATCTGGTGCTGCTGGCGATGGGCTTCGTCAATCCGGTCGCCTCGGTGCTGGATTCCTTCGGCGTGGCCAAGGACGCGCGCGGCAACATCAAGGCCACGACCGAGGCTGACGGTGGCTACAAGACCAGCGTGGACAAGGTCTTCGCGGCCGGCGACATGCGTCGCGGCCAGTCGCTGGTGGTCTGGGCGATCCGCGAAGGCCGTCAGGCCGCACGCGCGGTCGACGAGTTCCTGATGGGCTCGACCACGCTGCCGCGCTGATCTGCTGCAGGCCACCTCCGGGCGGCCTGTGTCATGGCGGGTGTTTGAGGCTCGCCTCGTAGACAAAGAGCCAGAAGCCACTGCGCGCGACCCATTCCGCCGCCAGCAGCTCGACCGCCATCTGCTCGCCCAGCGCCTCCAGCAGCGCCGGGTCGGAAATGTTGGCGTACGAGAAGAAGGCGCGGCCCTGGGGCGCCAGGTGTGCAGGCAGCTGCGCGAAGAAGCGTTGCGCGAGCTGGCCGGCGGTGTCGTCGAGCGCCGGATGGCGTCGGCCGGCATGGTTGGCGTGCATCAGCGGCAGGTTGAACAGCACGCTGTCGAAGCGCTGCAGCCCCGGCGTGGTGACCGGTGCGAACAGGTCGCCCTGGCGCACCTGGGCTCGCGCGGCCAGGCCGGCGCGCTCCAGATTGGCCTGGGTGGCGCTTACCGCCGCATCGGTCACGTCGAGCATCAGCACCTCGTCGGCCAGGCCCTGGTGCAGCAGCGTCAGCCCGAGCACGCCGGTGCCGCAGCCCAGCTCCAGCAGCCGGCCCAGCCGCGGGCGCTCGCGCAGCAGCGTGCGCAGGATGAACTGGCTGCTCGAGCTCGCGTGCGGGCGGTACAGCCCCGGGGGCGTGTCGATTTCGAGGCCGTGCACGGTGCACCGACCACTGTCCTCGGTCAGCGCGACGACATGGCGCTCGTGATCATCGACCGAGAACGGCGACAGCATGCCGGTCATCGCGGCGGGCAGGTGGCCGCGGCGCACATCGTCGAACGGCAGGGGCAGGGAGGGCTGCGTCATGCTCGACATCATGACGCAGGCGCGAGACGGTTCTTCAAACCCGCCTCCGAGCTTTCCCCTATCATCACGGCATCACCCGCCGGGTGTGAACCTTTTCCGTCTTTTCCGCCTTTGGCCGCCTTGCCTGCATCGTTGTCCTCCCTCGTGTCTGCATCCACGCCGCTGGTCGAGCTGCGCGGGGTGACCTGCGGCTACGGCGACCGCGTCATCCTGCGCGATGTCGATCTGGTGGTGCCACGCGGGGCGGTCGTCGCGCTGATGGGCACCTCCGGGGGCGGCAAGACGACGGTGCTGCGGCTGATCGGCCGCCAGCTGGACGCCTCGGCCGGCCAGGTGCGCTTCGACGGCACCGAGATCGGCACGCTCGACCGCGCCGGCCTGATGGCGATGCGCCGGCGCATGGGCATGCTGTTCCAGTTCGGGGCGCTGTTCACCGACCTGTCGGTCTTCGACAACGTCGCCTTTCCCTTGCGCGAGCACACCGACCTGCCCGAGCCGATGGTCCGCGACCTGGTGCTGATGAAGCTCGATGCGGTGGGCCTGCGCGGCGCGCGCGACCTGATGCCCAGCCAGATCTCCGGTGGCATGAGCCGGCGCGTCGCGCTGGCGCGCGCCATCGCGCTCGATCCGGAGCTGATCATGTATGACGAGCCCTTCGCCGGCCTCGATCCGATCTCGATGGGCGTGGCCGCAAGGCTGATCCGCCAGCTCAACGATGCGCTCGGCGTGACCAGCATCGTCGTCTCGCACGATGTCGACGAGACCTTCTCGATCGCCGACCACGTCGTCTTCATCGCCAACGGCGGCATCGCCGCGCAGGGCTCGCCCGAAGCATTGCGCCGCAGCGACGATCCGCTGGTGCGCCAGTTCGTCAGCGCCGCGCCCGACGGCCCGGTGCGCTTCCACTATCCGGCCGCCTCGATCGCCGAGGACTTCGGCCTGGGAGCACGTCGGTGAGCGGCCCGGTCGAGCGGCTTGCGCGCCTGGGCGCATCGGTGCGCGGCGGGCTGGTTGACATCGGCGACGCCGCGCGGCTGCTGCTGCGCCTGCTGGCCCTGGTGCCGGCGGCGCTGGCGCGCTTGCGGCTGGTGGCGGACCAGATCCATTTCCTGGGCAACCACTCGCTGGCGATCATCGGCGTGTCGGGGCTGTTCGTCGGCTTCGTGCTGGGGCTGCAGGGCTACTACACGCTGCAGCGTTACGGCTCGAGCGAGGCGCTGGGCCTGCTGGTGGCGCTGTCGCTGGTGCGCGAGCTCGGGCCGGTGGTGACGGCGCTGCTGTTCGCCGGCCGTGCCGGCACGGCGCTCACCGCCGAGATCGGCCTGATGAAGTCGGGCGAGCAGCTCGCGGCGATGGAGATGATGGCGGTCGACCCGGTGCGCCGGGTGCTGGCGCCGCGCTTCGTCGGCGGCCTGATCGCGATGCCGCTGCTGGCGGCCGTGTTCAGCGCGGTGGGCATCATCGGCGGCTGGGTGGTGGGCGTGCTGCTGATCGGCGTCGACGCCGGCGCCTTCTGGTCGCAGATGCAGGGGGGCGTCGATGTGTTCAAGGATGTCGGCAACGGGGTGATCAAGAGCATCGTCTTTGGCCTGACCGTCACCTTCGTCGCGCTGCGCCAGGGCCACGCCTGCCGCCCGACGCCCGAAGGTGTGGCCCGCGCCACCACCCGCACCGTGGTGATGGCCTCGCTGGCGGTGCTCGGTCTGGACTTCGTGCTGACCGCGCTGATGTTCTCGATCTGAAGCTCACGATTCCGAGATCGAAGGAAAAGAATCCATGCAGAAATCTCGCAACGATGTCTGGGTCGGCCTGTTCGTCGTGATCGGCGTGGCCGCCCTGCTGTTCCTGGCGCTGAGGGCCGGCAACCTGATGTCGCTGTCCTTCGACCCGACTTACCGCATCGGCGCACGCTTCGACAACATCGGGGGGCTCAAGGCCGGCGCGGCGGTCAAGAGCGCCGGCGTGGTGGTCGGCCGCGTCAAGGCGATCAGCTTCGACGACAAGATGTACCAGGCCAGCGTCGAGATCGAGATGCAGCAGCGCTATGCGTTTCCGAAGGACAGCTCGCTGAAGATCCTGACCGCCGGCCTGCTGGGCGAGCAGTATCTCGGCATCGAGCCGGGGGCCTCCGAGCAGAACCTGGTGGCTGGCGCCACCATCACGCAGACCCAGTCGGCCATCGTGCTGGAGACGCTGATCAGCCAGTTCCTCTACAGCAAGGCCGCCGACGCCAGTGATGCGCCGGCTGCGAAGCCATGAGGCGCGCCGCGCTGTGTGCGCTGACGGCCGCGGCGCTGCTGGCCGGCTGTGCCACCGCCCAGCGCCCCGATCCGCTCGAGCCGCTCAATCGCAAGGTCTTCGCCTTCAACGAGGCGGTCGACACGGCGGTGCTCAAGCCCACCGCCGAGGTCTACCGCGCGGTGCTGCCCACGCCAGCGCAGATCGCGGTGAGCAATTTCTTCGGCAACCTGAAGGACGCCTGGTCGGCGGTCAACCTGCTGCTGCAGGGGCGCATCGCCGACAGCCTGAGCGACGTGATGCGCGTGGGTACCAACACCGTTTTCGGCTTCATGGGCGTGATGGACATCGCCACCGAGCTCGGCTTCGAGCGCCACGGCGAGGACTTCGGCCAGACCCTGGGCCGCTGGGGCGTGCCGCCGGGTGCCTACATCGTCTGGCCGCTGCTGGGCCCCTCGACGGTGCGTGACTCGATCGGTCTGCCGGTCGACATGCTGGCCACGCCCGAGTCGCTGGTGAGCGTGTCGGTGACGCGCAATTCGATGACTGCGCTGCGGCTGGTCAGCACCCGCGCCGGCCTGCTGTCGACCACCGGTCTGCTCGACGACATCGCGCTCGACAAGTACGCCTTCGTGCGCACCGCCTACCTGCAGCGCCGCCGCAGTCTGGTCTACGACGGCAATCCGCCCGAGGAAGACGACGAGGACGACCTGCCGCCGGTGGCCGCGCCGGCCCCTGCGGCCTCCGCCGCCTCGGCGCCCACCGAGGCCGCGGCCGAACCGGCCCCCCGGGCTTCAGGAAACTGACAGGCTGCGCGGGAACCCGGCCGCCTCCGTGCCGCTCTGACCTGAGCGCCGCCTGCCGTCCTCTGGTGCCTGTCCACCGGATGTCATGCGGCCCGTTGAAGATTCCATGCCCCGGCTGCGGGACATGACAGAAAGGAAATCCATGCTGACGAAATCCCGCTGGTCCACGCTCATCGCCACGGCTGCGCTGGTGCTGGCCACCTCGGTCGCCCAGGCGCAGAGCCCGGCGCCGACCGCACCTGATGCCTGGATCAAGCAGATGTCCGGCGAGGTCATCGAGACCGTCAAGGCCGACAAGGCCATCCAGGGGGGCGACACGAAGAAAGTCATGGCCCTGGTCGATGCCAAGATCCTGCCCAATGTCGACTTTCAGCGCATGACCTCGGCCGCGGTGGGTCGTCACTGGCGCCAGGCCACGCCGGAGCAGCAGAAGCGTCTGCAGGAGGAGTTCAAGATCCTGCTGGTGCGTACCTATGCTGGTGCGCTGTCGCAGATCAAGGACCAGACCGTCGAGCTCAAGCCGCTGCGCGCCAAGCCGGAGGACACCGAGGTGACGGTGCGCACCGAGGTCAAGGGCAAGGGTGACCCGATCCAGCTCGACTACCGCCTGGCCAAGCAGGGCGACGTCTGGAAGATCCACGACGTCAACGTGCTGGGTGTCTGGCTGGTCGAGACCTACCGCGCCAGCTTTGCGCAGGAGATCTCGGCCTCCGGCATCGACGGACTGATCACCAAGCTGGCCGAGAAGAACAGGGCCGCTGCCGCGGCCAAGAGCTGAGGATCCGGACCATGAGCGCTGCCGCCGCGCGACTCGAACTGCCGTCCCGGCTGACGCTGGCCGAGGCCCGGAGGGCCGCTGCCGATCTGGGGGCGCGCATCGCGGCGGCGCCGGTCGGTGACCCTCTGGTGGTGGATGCCGGTGCACTGGACCACTTCGATTCCAGCGCGTTGGCGGTGCTGCTGGAGCTGCATCGCCGTGCCGCAGCAGCCGGCCGGCTGCTGCGCGTCGAGCGTGTGCCTGCCCAGCTGGCGGCGCTGGCCGGGCTGTGCGGCGTGGCCGGGGTGCTGGGCATGGCGGCACCGGCTGCCGCGCCGGTTCAGGGCGCCGTGTAGCGCTTCGCGCGCAGGTTGCGCTTGATGTCCTGGAGCATCGGACGCAGGTCCGGGCCCAGGCGCAGCGCCACGCCGGTGGTGAGGATGTCGATCACCGTCAGGTGCAGCAGGCGGCTGACCATCGGGCTGTAGCGGTCGTAGTCCTCGGGGTGGTCGACGCTCAGCAGCACATGCGCCTGGTGCGCCAGCGGCGTGCCGCTGGCGGTGATGACGATGGTGGTCGCACCTCGGCGGCGCGCGATCTCCAGCGCGTCGAGCAGGTCGCGGCTGCGGCCCGAGTTCGAGATGATGACCACGCAGTCGCCCGGCTCGAGCATGGTGGCGGCCATGACCTGGACATGCGCGTCGTTGTAGGCGACGGCATGCACCCCCAGGCGGAAGAACTTGTGCTCGGCGTCGTGCGCGACGATGCCGGAGTTGCCCACGCCGTAGAACTCGATGCGGCGCTTCTCGCGCGCGGCCAGCGTCAGGGCCTCGATCGCGCGCTCGAAGGCGTGTGCTGCGGCGTCGTTGCGGTACTTCAGCAGCGCGCTGACCGCGTTGTCGATGACCTTGACGACCAGATCGGCCGGCTTGTCGTCCTCGTCGACCGAGCGATGCACGAAGGGCACGCCCTCGTTGACCGTGCCGGCCAGCTTGAGCTTGAAGTCGGCCAGGCCGTCGTAGCCGACGCTGCGGCAGAAGCGCACCACGGTGGGCTTGCTGACATGGGCGCGCTCGGCCAGCTCGGCCACCGGCAGGCTGGCGAAGCTGCGCGCGTCGGCCAGCACCAGCTTGCCCACGCGCTGCTCGGCCGGCGACAGCGCCGGCAGCGAGGCGCGGATGCGGTCGAGCATCGGCGGCAGCGCGTTCACGCCGTTGCCCACCGGTGACGAAGATGACGACGGATGGTTCAAATCACTGTTCCTCGCTCCATGCGAAGCCGTCTCGGGCGACCAGCGCGCTGGCCGCGGCGGGGCCCCAGCTGCCTGCAGCATAACCGCGCGGCCCCTCGCCGCCGCTGACACGCTCGCGCGCCCAGGCGTCGAGGATCGGTTCGACCCAGCGCCAGGCCTGTTCCTGCTCGTCGCTGCGCACGAACAGGTTCAGCCGGCCGGCG
The DNA here is from genome assembly GCA_046050625.1 of Pseudomonadota bacterium. Classification (GTDB taxonomy): domain Bacteria; phylum Pseudomonadota; class Gammaproteobacteria; order Burkholderiales; family Burkholderiaceae_C; genus Sphaerotilus. The sequence goes on along the minus strand of JBJOPV010000063.1, from coordinate 10,343 downwards.
ATCGCGTCGAGCAGCAGGCGCTCGTAGGCGCCGACGCGCTCGGTCGGGAAGGCCTTGTCGAAGTCCAGGTCGAGCGAGACCGGTGCCAGCGCCTCCGAGGTGCCGCTGCCCTTGGCCGCGAGCAGGTGCAGCTCCAGGCCGTCCTCCGGCTGCAGCTTGATCACCAGCTTGTTGGCCCGGTGCGCGCCGGGGAAGATCGGGTGCGGCACCGGGCGGAAGTTGACGACGATCTGCGCGTCGCGCGCGGCCAGCCGCTTGCCGGTGCGCAGATAGAAGGGCACGCCGGCCCAGCGCCAGTTCTGCACCTCGGTGCGCAGCGCGACGAAGGTCTCGCAGTGGCTGCCCGCCGGCACCTTCACTTCCTGCTGGTAGCCCGGCACCGCCTGGCCGCCGACGCTGCCAGCGCGGTACTGGCCGCGCACCACGTCGCGCGCGACCGACTCCGGCGTGAAGGGCTTGAGCGACTTCAGGACCTTGAGCTTCTCGTCGCGGATGGCGTCGGCGTCGCTGGTGGAGGGCGGCTCCATCGCGATCATCGTCAGCAGCTGCAGCGCGTGGTTCTGGACCATGTCGCGCAGGGCGCCGGTGCGGTCGTAGAAGTCGCCGCGCGTGCCCACGCCCAGCGACTCCGACAGCGTGATCTGGATGTTGGCGATGCTCTCGCGGCGCCACAGCGGCTCGAACAGCGCGTTGCCGAAGCGCAGCGCCATCAGGTTCTGCACGCTCGGCTTGCCGAGGTAGTGGTCGATGCGGAAGGCCTGTTCCTCGCGGAAGACCGAACGCACCACGCGGTTGATCTCCTGCGCGCTGGCCAGGTCGTGGCCCAGGGGCTTTTCCAGCACGACGCGGATGTGCGGCGCGTTCAGGCCCGCGGCGCCGAGCTGCTCGCAGATCGCCGGGAACAGGTGCGGGCTGGTGGCGAGATACAGCACCACGGTGTCGGCGCCGCGCGCGTCCAGCCAGTCCTTCAGGCCGGCGTAGTCCTCCGGCTTGGACAGGTCCATGCGGCGGTAGTGCAGCAGCTCGGCGAAGCGGGCGAACTCCTCGTCGCTCGGACGCTTGGAGCTGTCGACCTCGTGGAAGCGCTCCTTGATGAAGGTGCGGTACTCGTCGTCAGTGCGCTGGTCGCGGGCGACGGCCAGGATGCGACCGCCAGCGGGCAGCTTGCCATGGCGGAAGGCCTGGAACAGCGCGGGCATCAGCTTGCGCCAGGTCAGGTCGCCGGTGCCACCGAAGAAGACGAGATCGAAGGACATGGACGTGCCTCGGGAGGTTGGGGCCACGGTGCCGCATCGAGGGCCGGGCCGGAAAGGAGAGGACCGGATGTAACCCGGTTTCAAGAATGATGATGCATCAGTTTCTTTTTTCGGTCAATCCGGCCGCCCGGATGCGGGCAGGGGCAGGACCGATCGTGCAGCGCAGCATGATCCGGTAACCGCCTTGTTGCGGCCGACGACCGATGTGGCTGTCGACTCGGGTTCTAATGTCGGGCTGCTGCCCGCCCGGGGCGAGCGGCGTTTTTCACACCTTCTCGTGTCCTCCAGCACGCCCACGCCATGAATCAGCTCGATCAGCTCAAGCAGTTCACCACCGTCGTCGCCGATACCGGCAACTTCAAGCAGCTCGCCCAGTTCGCGCCGCAGGACGCGACGACCAACCCGTCGCTGATCCTGAAGGCGGTGCAGCAGCCCGAGTACGCGCCGCTGCTGGCCGAGACGGTGGCGGCGCACCGTGGCCGCGCGCTCGACGAGATCGTCGACGAGGTGCTGGTGCGCTTCGGCCTGGAGATCCTGAAGGTGGTGCCGGGCCGCGTCTCGACCGAGGTCGACGCGCGCCTGAGCTTCGACACTGCCGCCACCGTGGCGCGCGCCCACCGCCTGATCGCGCTGTACGAGGCCGCGGGCATTGCGCGCGAGCGGGTGCTGATCAAGATCGCCTCGACCTGGGAAGGCATCGAGGCGGCGCGCCAGCTGGAAAAGGAAGGCATCCACTGCAACCTGACGCTGCTGTTCGCCTTCTGCCAGGCGGTGGCCTGCGGCGATGCCGGCATCCAGCTGATCAGCCCCTTCGTCGGCCGCATCTACGACTGGTACAAGAAGTCGGCCGGCGCCCAGTGGGACGAGGCGGCACAAGCCGGCGCCAACGACCCCGGCGTGAAGTCGGTCAGCCAGATCTACACCTACTACAAGAAGTTCGGCATCGCCACCGAGGTGATGGGCGCGAGCTTCCGCAACGTCGGCCAGATCAACGCGCTGTCGGGCTGCGACCTGCTGACGATCAGCCCGGACCTGCTCGCGCAGCTGCAGGGCGCCGACGCGCCGGTGGTGCGTGCGCTCGACGCCGCCGCGGCGAAGACGGCCGCGATCGACGCGGTGCATTTCGACGAGGCCGCCTTCCGCTGGGCCCTCAACGAGGACGCGATGGCCACCGAGAAGCTCGCCGAGGGCATCCGCGCCTTCGCGGTCGATGCCGGCAAGCTCGACCGCATGATCCTCGACCTGCAGGCCGCCTGAGCCGGGAGCGCGCACGATGAGCACCGCACCGCGCTGCGACCGCACCGAAGCCTGGTCCCGCCTGGCCGACCACTCTGCCTGCGCCGGCCGCGCCCTCGACCTGCGCCAGGCCTTCGCGGCCGACGCGGGCCGGGCCGAGGCCTTCTCGCTGCAGGCGCCCGAGGTCTTCGCCGACCTGTCGAAGAACCTGTGGGACGCCGACACCCGCGCGCTGCTGCTGGCGCTGGCCCGCGAGTGCCAGATCGAGCCGCGCCGCGACGCGATGCTCGCCGGCGAGCCGATCAACCCCACCGAAGGCCGCGCGGTGCTGCACACCGCGCTGCGCGCGCCGCGGGGCGCGGCGCCCTTCGGCGATGACGTGCACGAGGTGCTCGACCGCATGCTCGCCTATGTCGAGCAGGTGCGCGACACCGCCACGAGTGGCATCCGCCATGTGGTCAACATCGGCATCGGCGGCTCCGACCTCGGGCCACAGATGGTGGTGCCGGCGCTGGACGCCTACACGAGTCCGGCGCTGACGCTGCACTTCGTCTCCAACGTCGACGGCCACGACATCGCGCCGGTGCTGCGCCGGCTCGATCCGCGCGAGACGCTGGTCATCGTCGCGTCCAAGACCTTCACGACGCAGGAGACGATGGCCAACGCGGCGGTGGCCCGCGCCTGGTTCCTGGCCGGCTACGGCGAGGGCGGCGAGGCGGCGATCGCCCGGCACTTCGCGGCGACCACCACCAACGTGGCGGCGGCGGCGAAGTTCGGCATCACGACCACCTTCGGCTTCTGGGACTGGGTGGGCGGGCGCTATTCGCTGTGGAGCGCCATCGGCCTGCCGATCGCGCTGGCGATCGGCGCGGCGCACTTCCGTGCGCTGCTGGCCGGCGCGCACGCGATGGACCGCCATTTCGCCGAGGCCCCGCTGGAAGAGAACCTGCCGATCCAGCTCGGCCTGCTCGATGTCTGGTACCGCAACTTCCTGGGCTTCACCAGTCGCTCGGTCGCGCCCTATCACCAGGGCCTGCGCCGGCTGCCGGCCTATCTGCAGCAGCTGGAGATGGAGTCCAACGGCAAGTGCGTCGATCTCGACGGCGAAGCGCTGCCCTTCGGCACCAGCCCGGTCGTCTGGGGCGAGGCCGGCACCAACGGCCAGCACGCCTACTTCCAGATGCTGCACCAGGGCACCGACGTGATCCCGGTGGAGTTCGTCGCGGTGAAGACGCCGTGCTACCGCGCCGAGGGCATCGCCGATCTGCCCGAGGGCGTGCGTGCGGGTCTGGCCGACCAGCACCACAAGCTGCTGGCCAACTGCCTGGCGCAGAGCCAGGCGCTGATGCTGGGCAAGTCCACCGACGAAGCGATGGGCGAATCCGCGCCGACCGCCTCGAAGGCGCTGGATGCGGCCACCGTCGCGCGCCACCGCACCTTCCCTGGCAACCGGCCGAGCACGATGCTGGTGCTGGACCAGCTCACGCCGGCGGCGCTGGGCGCGCTGATCGCGCTCTACGAGCACCGCGTCTTCACCAGCGGCGCGCTGTGGCGCATCAACAGCTTCGACCAGTGGGGCGTGGAGCTGGGCAAGGCGCTGTGCAATCAGCTGCTGCCGCGCTTCGCCTCGGGCGACACCGCAGGGCTGGACGGCTCGACCGCGGCGCTGCTGGGCCGGCTGCGCGGCTGAGCCTGCCGCGCCAGCGCCTGGCGCATCTGGCGCGGGCTGGAGAAGCCGGCCAGTGACGCCGCCTCGCGCTCGTCGCGGCCTTGGCTCCGCGCCTGCGTGGCCAGCGTCGCGCGCACCTGCTCCAGCCAGCCGCGGGCGCTCAAGGACGTGTGCTCGCGGAACAGCCGCGCCAGGTGGCGCGGCGTGACATGCGCGACCGCCGCCATGCGCGCGGCGTCCCAGGCTTCGGCGGGCGCGGTGGCGACCGCATCCTGCAGCCGGTGCAGCGCCGGATGCAGGTGATCGCGGTGCGCCAGCAGGCCCGAGTCCTGCGGCGCCTGCGGTCCGCGCCGCGCGAACACCACCATCACCTGCGCCACGCTGGCGGCGATGGCCTCGCCGCAGTGCCTGCGCACCAGGTGCAGCGCCAGGTCGATGCCGGCGGTGATGCCGGCGCTGGTCAGCACCGCGCCGTCATCGATGAAGACCCGGTTGGCCAGCACCTTCGCCGCGGGCGCGAGCTGGCGCAAGCCCTCGAGAAGCTCGTGGTGCGTCGTCGCCTGCCGGCCTGCGAGCAATCCGGCGTCTGCCGCCAGCAGCGCGCCGCTGCACACCGTCAGCAGCTTGAGCGCCCCGGCCGGCGTGCTCGGCGGAGCCAGCCGTGGCGCCACCACCCGGCCGAGCCAGTCGCGTGCGGCCAGCCAGTCGGGCGTCGCGCCGATCACCTCGTCCACCTCGCCCGGCCGGCCCAGCAGCACCAGCCAGGTCGGCTGCGCCGGATCGAAGTCCGCCGGCAAGGGCGCCAGTCCGCCGAGCATCAGCCCGACCGACGAGGCGATCTGCGGCTGCGGCCCGATGTGGCGCAGCCGGAAGGCTGGCATCCGCCCACGCCGGCGCAGCGCCTGGTTGGCGAGCCGGAAGGCCTCCGCCGGTCCGGCCAGATCGAGCAGCAGCGTGTCGGGCAGCACGAGGAAGACGACGTCGATCATGGCCCCTCGGCGTCCTCGGTCCAGGGCACGTCCATCTGGCGCGCGGTGCGGTGTGCCAGCGCCGGGCCGGCGAAATGCGCCACCAGATGCAGCGCCAGATCGATGCCAGCGGCAATGCCGGCGCTGGTCCACAGCGGCGTGCCCTGCGGCGTGCCCTGCGGCGTGCTCGCGGCGACCCAGCGCGGGCCGGCGATCACGTCCAGCGCTGGGTGATCGCGCCGCAGGTCGGCCACGTCCTCCCAGTGCGTGGTGCAGCGCGCGCCTGCACCGATCAGCCCGGCATCGGCGAGCACGAAGGCGCCGGTGCAGACCGAGGCCAGCCCGCGCAGGTCGGGTGCGAGCCGCTGCAACGCCGAGCGCACCTGCCGGTCGGCGCGCACCTGGTCGACCACGCCGCCCGGCACGATCAGCAGATCCAGCGCGTCGGCCTGTGCGAGCCGGGCATCCGGCAGCAGCCGCACACCGGCGCGTGCCTGCACCGGGCCGTCCCCGGCGGCCAGACTGACGACCTCGAAGCCCCAGGCGGGCGCCGGCACCACATCGGGGCGCGCGGTCATGCGCTGCGCGGTGGTGAACACCTCGTAGGGACCAGCGAAGTCGAGCAGCTCCATGTCGTCGAACATCAGCAGGCCGACCCGCAGGCGCGGCAGATCGACGGCGCTCATGCGAGCACCTCGTCGACCCGCCGGATCGTCGCGAAGCGCCCGGCCAGCACGGTCTCGGTGCGCTCGCGGATCTGCGCGGCGCTCAGGCGCTCGCCGGTGGGCGTCGTCATGTCGAAGGTCAGCGTCGCCTCGGTCACATAGTCGACCGTCCAGCCCTCGTCGCTGGCGTGGCGGGTGGTGGTCTCGCAGCACTGCTCGGTGCGGATGCCGGCGACGATCAGGTGGCGGATGCCATGCTGATGCAGCCACACCGCCAGCGGCGTGCCGACCAGCGCGCTGTGGCGCGTCTTCACGAAGCTCAGGGCCGCGTCGAAGGCCGTCAGGCCTTCCAGGGGGCGCACCCAGCCGCTCGACGCGGAGAAGGGGTTGTCGGGCGTGTCCGGCCCGTCGCTGTGCAGCACGCGCACGATTGGAAGGCCGCGCTCGGCGCAGCCATGCACCAGCCGGTTGATGGCCGACAGGAAAGGCCGGGCCTCGGCCTCGTCCCAGTAAGGTCGGGCGCGGAAGGATTCCTGCACGTCGATCAGCAGCAGGGCGGCGGGGGCGGGGAGGGGGCAGGGCAGGTCGATCCGGGACATCGCGGGCTCCTTTGGAAGCGGTTCGGGATGGCTGGAATCGTCGCCTGCAGCGCGCACGCTGTCCGGTCGTCGACGGACCGGATGCGACGCGAAACGGACATGCGCGCGGATCAGCCCGCCGGCTGCGCCAGCCAGCGCTCGGCCAGCCGCACCCAGAAGGCGGCGCCCTTCGGGATCAGCCGGTCGTTGAAGTCGTAGGTCGGGTTGTGCAGGTTGCACGGGCCCAGGCCGTGGCCGTGCTCGCGGTGCGTGCCGTCGCCGTTGCCGATCATGAAATAGGCGCCGGCCTGAGCCTGCAGGAAGAAGCTGAAGTCCTCGGCGCCCATCGTCGGCTCGAACTCGTGCACATGCTCGGCGCCGGCGACCTCGCGCATCACCTCGCGGGCGAACTCGGCCTCGGCGCGGTGGTTGATGGTGGGCGGGTAGTTGCGCTGGAACTCGAACACCACGCTGGCGCCGAAGGCGGCCGCGGTGTGGCGCGCGATTTCCTCCATGCGCCGCTCGATCAGGTCGAGCACGTCGAGCGTGAAGGTACGCACCGTGCCCTGGATCTCGCACGCATCCGGCACGACGTTGGTGGCCTCGCCGGCGTGGATCATCGTCACCGAGATGACGGCCGCGTCGATCGGCTTCTTGTTGCGGGTGACGATGGTCTGGAAGGCCTGCACCATCTGGCAGGCCACCGGCACCGGGTCGATGCCGTTGTGCGGCAGCGCCGCGTGCGAGCCCTTGCCGGTGATGCGGATCAGGAACTCGTTGCTCGAGGCCATGATCGGGCCGCTGCAGATCGCGAAGCTGCCCTCGGCCAGGCCCGGCCAGTTGTGCATGCCGAAGATCGCGTCCATGGGAAAGCGCTCGAACAGGCCGTCCTTCATCATCTCGCGCGCGCCGCCGCCGCCTTCCTCGGCGGGCTGGAAGATGCAGTGGACCGTGCCGGAAAAGCGCTCGCGGTGGGTGGCCAGCGCCTGCGCGGCCGCCAGCAGCATTGCCACATGGCCGTCGTGGCCGCAGGCGTGCATGCGGCCCGGAATGCGGCTGGCGTGCGCGAAGGTGTTGTGCTCGGTCATTGGCAGCGCGTCCATGTCGGCGCGCAGGCCGATGGCGCGGTCGGCGCCGCCCGGGGCTGTCCCGCGGATCGTGCCGACCACGCCGGTGCGCCCGAGCCCGCGGTGCACCTCGATGCCCCAGCCCTCCAGCGTGTGCGCGATGACGTCGGCGGTGCGCACCTCCTCGAAGCAGAGTTCCGGGTGGGCGTGGATGTCGCGGCGGATCGCGACGATGGGGGCGAGATCGGGGGCGTTCATGGCGGGCGGGATGGCGGCTTCGGGTCGGGGCATCTTAGCGCCTGCGTTTTCTGGAATCATCCCGACCCATGAGCACCCCCACCCGCACCGTCCGCGCCGCCTGCCCCCACGACTGCCCCGATACCTGCGCGATGCAGGTCAGCGTGGACGACGCTTCCGGGCGGGTCGTGCGCCTCCAGGGCCGTGCCGAGCATGTGACGACGCATGGTGCGCTCTGCACCAAGGTCTCGCGCTACGCCGAGCGTACCTACCACCCCGAGCGTGTGCTGACGCCGCTGAAGCGCGTCGGACCGAAGGGCGCCGGGCAGTTCGTTCCCGCGACCTGGGACGAGGCGCTGGCCGACATCGCCTCGCGCCTGAAGACCATTGCGGCCCGCGACCCCGAGGCGATCCTGCCCTACAGCTACGCCGGCACGATGGGCCTGCTGCAGGGCGAGAGCATGGCGGCGCGGTTCTTCCACCGCCTCGGCGCCTCGCTGCTGAACCGCACGATCTGTGCCTCGGCGGGCGGCGACGCGCTGGCGGCGACCTACGGCGGCAAGGTCGGCATGCACGTCCGGCATTTCGCCGAGAGCCGGCTGATCGTCATCTGGGGCAGCCACTCGATCGCGTCGAACCTGCACTTCTGGACCTTCGCGCAGGCCGCCAAACGCGCAGGCGCCAAGCTGGTCTGCATCGACCCGCGCCGCACCGAGACGGCCGACAAGTGCCACGTCCACCTGCCGATCCGGCCCGGCACCGACGCGGCGCTCGCGCTGGCGCTGATGCACGAGCTGGTGGCGCACGACTGGCTCGACCACGGCTACATCGCCGCGCATGTGGACACCGCCGGCTGGGCGGGCTTGCGCGAGCGGGCCAAGGCGTGGACACCGGAGCGCGCCGCCGAGGTCTGCGGGATCGACGCCGACGCGATCCGCACGCTGGCCCGCGACCTCGGCACGACGCAGCCCGCTGCGATCCGGCTGAACTACGGCATGCAGCGCGTGCGCGGCGGCGGCAATGCCGTGCGGCTGATCGCGCTGCTGCCGTGCCTGACGGGCGCGTGGCGGCACCGCGCCGGGGGTCTGCTGCTGTCGGCGTCGGGCTGGTTCAACGCGGTGCGCGACGACGCGGCCCGCCAGCGCCCCGACCTGCTCGCCGGTCGCCGCCCGCGCACGCTCAACATGAGCACCATCGGCGACGACCTGCTGCGCGAGGCGTCGCCCGACTTCGGCCCGAAGGTCGAGGCGCTCATCGTCTACAACAGCAACCCGGTCGCGGTGGCCCCCGAGTCGGGCAAGGTGGTGCAGGGCTTCGGCCGCGACGACCTGTTCACCGTCGTGCTCGAACACTTCCTGACCGACACCGCCGACCACGCCGACTGGGTGCTGCCCGCGACGACGCAGCTCGAACACCTCGATGTCCACACCAGCTACGGCCACACCGACGTCCTGCTGAACGAGCCAGCGATCCCGCCGCTCGGGCAGGCGCTGCCGAACACCGAGATCTTCCGCCGCCTCGCCGCCGCGATGGGCTTCGACGAGCCGTGTTTCCAGGACAGCGACGAGGCGATGGCGCGGCAGACGCTGCGCGGCGCGGTGACGTTCGACGCGCTGCGGGCGTCACCCGGCTGGATGAGCCTGCCGATCCCGGACGCGCCGTTCGCCGAGGGCGGCTTCCCGACGCCGGACGGGCGGGTGCAGATCGACGTCCCCGGCCTGGGCCTGCCGGACCATGTGCCGCCGTATGAGTCGGTGGCCTCGGCGCCGACGCTGGCGGCGCGGTTCCCGCTGGCGATGATCTCGCCCCCGGCACGGAACTTCCTCAACTCGACCTTCGTCAACGTGAAGAGCCTGCGCGACATCGAGGCCGAGCCGATCGTCGAGATCCACCCCGACGACGCCGCCACACGCGGGCTGGCGGATCGCACCCCGGTGCGCGTCTTCAACGACCGGGGCAGCTACCACTGCACCGCCCGCGTCAGCACCCGCGCCCGCCCCGGCGTCGTCAACGGCCTGGGCATCTGGTGGCGCAAGCTCGGGCCCCGTGGCACCAACGTCAACGAGGTCACCCACCAGCGCCTCACCGACATCGGCCAGGCGCCGTGCTTCTACGACGTGCTGGTCGAGGTGGAGGCGGCCGGATGAGGGGGCGCCGGGCGCTGGCGCTCGCCCTGTCTGCCGCGCTGTCTGCGGCGCTGTCGGCCTGCGCGACGACGGCGGCCGATGACGTGGACTCGGCGTGGCGGCCGGGGTATCTCTGGCAGTCGGTGCGCGGCCACCTCGGCATGCTGGCGGCGGCGCGGCCGGTGGATGAGGTGCTGGCCGATCCGGCGACGCCCGGCGAGGTCCGCCAGCGCCTCGAACTCAGCCGCACGCTGCGCGATTTCGCCAGCCGCGAACTGGCGCTGCCGGACAACGCCAGCTACCGCCGCTACGCCGACCTGGGCCGTCCGGCGGCGGTGTGGAACGTGGTGGCCGCGCCCGAGCTGTCGCTGAAGCTGAAGACCTGGTGCTTCCCGGTGCTCGGCTGCGTCGGCTACCGGGGCTACTTCGACAAGGCCGAGGCCGAGACGCTCGCCGCCGCGCTGCGGGCGCAGGGCTGGGAGGTCAACGTCTACGGCGTGCCGGCCTACTCGACGCTGGGCAAGCTGCCGGGCGACTGGTT
>JBJOPV010000062.1:0-16998 GCA_046050625.1 Pseudomonadota bacterium | reverse complement strand
CCGTCCGGCGTGAACTGGCGCGCGTTGTATTCGGGCACGCCGAAGTAGCCGCGCAGCGTGTAGGGGCCGCGGCAGGCCAGCTCGCCCACCTCGCCGTCGGGCACCTCGGCGCCCTCGTCGTCGATCAGCCGCACCTCGTCGTCCGGGCACACCGGGCGGCCGCAGGTCTCCAGCAGCACCTCCTCGGGGTCGCCCTGGCGCACGAACATCAGCAGGCCTTCGCTCATGCCGAAGTTCTCCTGCACGAAGGCGTTGCGGAAGAGCTGGCGGGTGCGGATGCGCACCTCGGGCTGCATGCGCTGGCCCCCGCTCTGGATCTGCAGCACCGAGCTCAGGTCGTGGTCGCCGATGGCGGGGTCGTTGATCAGGCGGATCAAGAGCGCCGGCACCACCTTCAGGTGCGTGACGCCGTGGCGCGCGATGAGCTGGAACATCGGCTCGGGCCGGGTGCTGGCGTGCAGCACCACGGTGGCGCCGTTGAACAGAAAGCCCTGGATGCCCGGACAGGCCAGCGGCAGGTTGTGCGCGATGGGCAGCACCAGCAGCAGCACCGAGTCCGGCGTGACGCCGGCCACCTCGGCGGCCACCTTCGAGTTGTAGGCGTAGTCGTTGCCGGTGCGCGGAATCAGCTTCGGGATGCCGGTGGTGCCGCCCGAGAGCTGGAAGATGCAGGGATCGGCCGGGTCGATGCGGATCTCGGCCAGCGTGCTGCGCGGCCGGGTGGCGGGCCGCGCGATCAGCTCGGCCAGCGCCTGTTCGCCGGGGCCGGCCTCGCCCAGCACCAGGCGGATCTGCAGGCAGGCGTTCTCGGCCTGCACCCGCTCGATGACCGGCGCGAAGCGGAACTCCGCGCCGCCCTCGCGCACCGAGGCCGGATAGACCGCGCAGCGCGCCTGCGCCAGCCGGGTGAACTGGTTGATCTCCGCGAAGCGGTGCGTCACCAGCGCGGCGATCGGAATGCAGCCGATCTTCTGCAGCGCGAAGTACAGGATCACGAACTCCGCCACATTGGGCAGCGTCGGCACCACCCGGTCGAGCGGACGCAGGCCCAGGTCGAGCAGGTTCAGCGCCAGGTTGTCGCTGGCGGCGTCGAGCTCGGCATAGGTCCAGCGGCGCTCGCCGTCGATCAGCGCGGTGCGCGTCGAGAAGCGCTGGAACATGCCGGCGAACTCCTGCGCCAGGCTCTGGTCGCGCCAGTAGCCTTGCTCGCGGTAGCGGGCGGCGAACTCAGCAGGAAAGGGAACGAAGCCTTCGAGCATGGCGCGCTCCTCAGGTGCTGGCGGTGAAGCCGCCGTCGATGACGACCACCTCGCCGGTGACGAAGCGGTTGGCGGTGAGCAGGTTCAGCATCACCTCGGCCACGTCCTCGGCCGTCACGCAGCGCTTGAGCGGCGTGGCCCGGGCGCGGTTGCCCATCAGCTCGTCGTACCGGTCGCCCAGCATGCGCTCCATCCACTCGCCCTCCATCCAGCCGGGGGCCACCGCGTTCACGCGGATGTGCGGCCCCAGGTTCCAGGCCAGGGTCTTGGTGAGGTTGACCACCGCGGCCTTGCTGGCCGCGTAGGGCAGGGGCTGCGGCCCCGGGCGCAGGCCGACGATGCTGGCGGTGTTGACGATGGCCGGCGAGCCGCCCGCCTGCCGGCTTTTCTTCAGCCACGGCACTGCGGCGCGCGCCACCTGGAAGGTGCCCTTGACGTTGACCGCGAAGGTGCGATCCCACTCGGCCATGTCCAGGCTCTCGAGGTCGCGCATCGTCCAGTTCGCGGTGGTGCCAGCGTTGTTGACCAGCGCATCGAGATGACCGAAGACCTCGCCGACGGCGGCCAGCGTGCGGCGCACCGCCTCGTCGTCGGCGACATCGCACTGCAGGGTCAGCACCTGTGCGCCCAGGGCACGCGCCTCGGCGGCCGTGGCCTCGGCGGCGGCGGCGCTGCTGCCGTAGACCAGCGCCACGTCGAAGCCGTGGCGGGCCAGCTCCAGCACCGCAGCGCGGCCGATGCCGGTGGCCCCTCCGGTGACAAGCGCCTTGCGGCGGGCCGGGGTCGGGGTGTCGGATCCGGTTCGGTTCATCAGGGGTCTCCTCGGATAAGTCTTGGAATCGCGGACAGGGAAAAGGGCGCCGGGCAGAAAAGGCCGGCGCTACTGCGGCTTCAGGCCCAGCTCGGCGACGAAGCGCTTCATCACCTGGCGCTGGGCGGTGACGAACTCGCCGGTCTCGGCGGTGCTGCCGGTGCGTGGATAGATGCCCATCTCGGCCAGGCGCGTGATCAGGTCGGGCGCCTGCATCACCCGGGCGGCATCCCGGTTGACCCGCTGGACGATCTCGTCGGGCGTGCCGGTCGGCGCGAACAGCGAGAACCAGCCGATCGCCTCGAAGCCGGGATAGGTCTCGGCGACGGTCGGGATGTCCTCGAAGCCCGGCAGGCGCTGCGCCGAGGTCACCGCCAGCGCGCGCAGCCGGCCCGAGCGGATGTGCGGCAGCAGGCCCGGCACGCCGTCGGCGGTCAGCTCCGCGTCGCCCGACAGCACCGCGCTGACCGCGGCCGGCGGCGCCGGATAGGGCACGGTGAACAGGTTCATGCGGCCCAGCCGATTGACCATCTCGCCGGCCAGATGCGGCAGCGAGCCGGTCTGCGGCGCGGCGAAGTTGGCCCGTCCGCCCTTGGCCTGGCTGGCCTTGGCGAATTCGCTCAGCGTGCGTGCGCCGCCAGCGGCGGGCGTGACCAGCAGCAGCGGGCTGGTGGCCAGCGTCGCCACCGGCAGCAGGTCGCTGTCAAGGCTGAACTGCGGCTGGCGAAACAGCAGCGGGGTGATGGTGGCCATCGCGGCTGGCACGAAGCCGAGCGTGTAGCCGTCGGGCGTGCTGCGCGCCAGCGCCGACATGCCGGGAATGCCGCCGGCGCCGGGCCGGTTGTCGACGATCAGCACCCGGCCCCACAGCGCGCCGAGCCGCTCGGCCACCAGCCGCGCCACCACGTCCGGCGCCGAGCCGGGCCCGGCCGGCACGATCAGCCGCACCGGCCGGTTGGGATAGTCGGTCTGCGCCCGGGCAGCCGGGCAGCCGATGGCCGCGCCCAGCGCCGCGGCCTGCATCAGCATCCTGCGTCTTTGCACCATGTCTGTCTCCTGAGTCGCCCGGTCCGTTGCCCGGGTCATGGGGGCGGCACCTCGGCGGGTGCCTGACGGGCATGTTCGGTCGCTCAGGGATAACCGGGAAGATCGCAGAAAAATCCGGGCGATACATTCCAGGCATCACTGAAGACACGACGGACAAGACACTGGATGAAGCTGGCTCAGCTGCGCGACCTGATCGCGATCGTCGACCACGGCAGCCTGAGGGCGGCCGCCCGCCATCTCGGCATGGCCCAGCCGCTGCTGACCCGCAGCGTGCGGGCGCTGGAGCAGGAGCTGGGCGCGCCGCTGTTCGAGCGCGGGCCGCGCGGCATGACGCTGACCTTGGCCGGACAGGCCTTTCACCGCCGGGTGCATCAGATCGTGCGCGACCTGGAGCGCGCCCGCGACGAGCTGCGCCAGGCGCATGGCGATGGCGGTGGCACGGTGGTGGCGGCGCTGTCGATCATGCCGCATGTGGGCATGCTGCCCTCGGCGCTGCCGGCCTTCCGGCGCCGTCATCCGGGCGTGCGGCTGCAGCTGATCGAAGGTCTTTTCCCGGCGCTCGAGGGGGCGCTGCGCGAGGGCCGGATCGACTTCTACCTGGGGGCCTCCCCGCAGAAGTCGCCCGGCCCGGGGCTGACGGTGCGCACGCTGTTCCAGAACCAGCGTGCGGTGGTGGCGCGGCGCGGCCATCCGCATCGCCATGCGCGCTCGCTGGCCGAGCTGGCGGCGCTGGACTGGGCCACGCCCTCGATCGACTACCGCGCCGAGGATGATCTGGCGGCGCTGTTCGCCCGTCACGGCCTGCCGGCGCCGCGCATCCAGCTGCAGGCCGGCAGCGCGCTGTCGCTGATGGTCGCGCTGGCCAGCAGCGACCTGCTGGCGATGCTGCCGCGGCAGTGGCGCGACTACTCGCCGGTCGGCGAGGCGCTGCAGGTGATCGAGGTCACCGAGGACCTGCCCGCGCCCGACATCGTGCTGGTGCGGCGCACCGACCTGCCGCTGACGCCGGCGGCGGAGCATCTGGTGGATCTGATGCTCAGGGCGGCGCCGGTGCTCACCTGATGACCCCGCAGTCCGGGCTCACCGTCTTCTGGTCTAAAGTGCATGCACTTTTGTTTTTGTCTGACAAGGACTGCCGTGATCCAGCGCCCTGCACTGACCCGCGATGATGCGATGACCCTTCTGCTGGCCGCCGAGGCCGAAGCCGCCCGCCATGACTGGGCGGTCTCCCTGGCCGTCTGCGACGACGGCGGCCACCTGATGGCCTTCGTGCGCCGGCCCGGTGCCACGCCGGCCTCGGCCCAGATCGCGCAGGCCAAGGCGCGCACTGCCGCGCTGATGCGCCGCGAGACGCTCGGCGTCGAGCAGATGATCAACCAGGGCCGCACCGCCTTCCTGTCGGTGCCGGGCCTGGACGGCCTGCTCGAGGGCGGCGTGCCGGTGCTGGTCGAGGGCCACTGCGTCGGCGCCGTCGGCGTGAGCGGCGTGAAGTCGACCGAGGACGCGCAGATCGCGCGCGCAGGGATCGCCGCGCTGCTGGGCCAGGGCTGATCCTGCGCTGGAGCGAACGACTCAGGCCGGCGGTTCGGCCCGATCGTCCAGTGCGAAGGCCAGACCGAGAAAGAGCGCCTGGGCCAGCGTCATCGTCGCGGTCAGGCCACGAAAGCCCAGGTGGGCCTGTTCGTCGACTGGCAGCACCACCGAGGCCTCGGCCGCCAAGGCGCCTCGCTCGTCGTCGGTGATGGCCACGACCGGCACGCCAGCGGTGACGGCGCGCTGCGCGGCCAGCAGCGTCTCCGGGGCGTAGGGCGCGAAACTGACGGCCAGCAGCACGTCGCCGCCTCGCAGGCCGCTGAGCTGGCCCTCGTGCATCGCGCCGGCGAAGCTCACCAGGTGCACTGGCATCGCCGCCAGGCCCTGCATCGCATAGGCCAGATGGCAGGCGACCGGATGGGCACGGCGCGCCCCCACGACCCAGACCGCACGGGCCCGGGCCAGCAGCGCGATCGCGCCAGCCAGCCGATCCAGCGGCAGGTTCTGCTGCAGCCGTCGCACCTCGGCGGCCGCGCCGTCGATGCAGGCACAGGCCACGTCGGCGGCGCTGCGCACCGCCGGCGAGGGCAACTCGCCGGCTGCCTGGTGCAACCGCTCGCGGTAGCGGCGGGTGCGCGGCGGCGGCAGCACCGGTCGGCCGTGCGACAGCCGTCGCTTGAGCTCATGGAATCCGCTCAGGCCGAAATGCTGGGCGAAGCGCACCACCGCCGAAGGCTGGACCTCGCAGCGCCGGGCCACGTCCTGGATGCGCTCGAGCGCGAGCAGCTCGGCATGCTGGAGCACATGCGCGGCGATGCGCTGCAGCTGCGGACTCAGCTGGGGCTGGGCCTGACGCACCTGGCGCAGCAGCGCCTCGATGTCGTCGTCCATCGCAGGAGGACAGGCGCGAATGGCCGCCAGGGCCCAGGGTTCGCAGGGCTGCATGTCGGATCTCCTCGGCAAGGCGGCGCCGCGTGTGCGGATCCGCCGTGGTTCTCTCAGGTCGAGCCGCGCACGATCAGCCGGCCCGGCAGCGCCACCGGCTCCGGCGCCTGCCGGCCCAGCAGCATGGCCACCAGCGTCTGTGCCATGGCCTCCATCGGCTGCTCGAAGGTGGTCAGCGCGAAGCCGGCCAGGCCGGCCAGGTCGCTGCCGTCGTAGCCGACGAGGGCCAGGTCCTGCGGCACGCGCAGCCCGGCCTCGTGGCGCGCCACATCGGCCGCGCCCAGGGCCAGCACATCGTTCTCGCACACCAGCACGTCGATGCGCTCGGGCGCGGGCACCTCGGCCAGATAGCGGCGCATCGCCGCGGCCGCGGCATGGCGGTCATAGGCGCCGGCGGCCAGCTCCGGCACCGCCGTGACGCCGTGCCGCGCCCAGAAGGCCGCATGGTGGCGCTGACGCCCCAGCCCGGTGGACAGCGCCACCGGCCCGCTCATGAAGCCGGGGCGGCGGTAGCCGCGCTCGACCAGGTGCGCGACGATCTCGCGCATCGAGGCCTCGGCGTCGCACGACACCGAGGCGATGCCGGCCACCGCGCTCTCGCGCGCCAGCACGAACAGCGGCGGGCTGCCGGCCTCGTGCGCGGCCTGCAGCGTCTCGTCACGGAAGTCGGTGCCCAGCAGCACCACCGCATCGACCATGCGCTGCCCGGCGTGCAGCAGCGCGTGGGCATGGTCGAAGTGGCGGCCGATGTGGATCAGCAGCGCCACCCGGTCCTCGGCCTGCAGCGCGGCGGTGAGCCGCTCCAGCGCCACCAGCTTGTGCGGGTTGGCGAAGTCGTCCACCAGCACCGCGACCTGGTGCGTGGTCTTGGTGTTGAGGCTGCGCGCCAGCAGGTTGGGCCGGTAGCCCAGCTGCTCGGCCGCGGCGATGACGGCCGCGCGGGTCTTCTCGGAGATGATGGCGCCGGGCGTGAGCGCGCGGGTCACGCTCCAGCGCGACACGCCGGCGGCGAGCGCGACGTCCTCGGCGGTGGCTTTGCGGGTCATGGGCAGGGTGGGGTGGTGCGGCAGACGGTGGGAGGAAACGGGGCGACTCAGCGCCCGTCGATCTCCGTCAGGCGCACCGCGCGATTTTCGCGGACCGAGCGGATGCAGGCCAGCGCCACCGCCAGCGCCGCGCGCGCGTCCTGGCCGGTGGGGCCGCGGGCGTCGGTGCGCTGCTGCACCACATCGACGAAGTGCTGGATCTGCGCGGTGTAGGCCTCGGGGAAATGGTGGGTATCCAGACGCCAGGTGTCGCTGGAGACGCCGGCGTGGTCGAAGATGCGCAGGCTGGAGCGCTGCACGTCGCCCATCGTCACCATGCCGCCCGAGCCGAAGACCTCGCCGCGGATGTCGTAGCCGTACATCGCGCTGAAGTTGGCCTCGGCCACCGCGATGGCGCCGTTGTCGAAGCGGATCGTCACCACGGCGGTGTCGATGTGGCCGCTGGCGCGTGCGTCCGGGCGCACCAGCGCGTCGGCGATCGCCGTCACCTCGACCGGGCGCGCGCCGGGGTTCAGCCACAGCAGCGTGTCGAAGTCGTGGATCAGCGTCTCGTAGAAGATCGTCCACAGCGGCACCTTGGCCGGATCGCCCCCCCAGGGGCCGGGGTCGCGCGTCAGCGAGCGCAGCAGCTGCGGCGTGCCGATGCGGCCCGCATCGATGGCCGCGCGCCCCTCGAAGAAGGCGCGGTCCCAGCGCCGGTTGAAGCCGACCTGCAGGTGCACGCCGTTGGCGCGGGCCGCGGCGATGACGCGGTCGGCCTCCTCCAGCGTCAGCGCCATCGGCTTCTCGCAGAAGACGTGCTTGCCGGCGTTCGCGGCCGCCTCGGCCAGCGGGGTGTGGAAGCGCGCCGGCGTGGCGATCAGCACCGCGTCGATGCTGTCGTCCTGCCACAGCGCGGCCACCTCGGTGAGGGCGCGCTCGCAGCCGAGCGTGTCGGCCAGGCGTCGCGCGGCGCCCGGGGCCGGGTCGGCGATGGCGGCCAGCTCGGCCTCGGGGAGGCGCCGGGCGATCGTCTCGGCGTGGAAGCTGCCGATGCGGCCGGCGCCGATCAGCGCCATGCGGAGGGTCTTCTTGCTCATGATGAGGATCTCGGGGGGTGTCGTTCGGAAGGTCGTGGCGGGCGGACTTCAGACCGTGAAGGCCTGGCGGAAGCGCTGCAGGGCCAGCTCGCTGTCGCTGGAGGCGAAGGCCTCCAGGCCGACGGTGCCGCGCCAGCCCATCGCCGCCAGCGCGCGGGCGATGCCGGGGTAGCTGATCTCGCCGGTGCCGGGCTCGCAGCGGCCGGGCACGTCGGCCACCTGGATCTCGGCGATCCAGGGCAGGGCGCGCTTGCACAGCTCGATCAGGTTGCCCTCGCCGATCTGCGCGTGGTAGAGGTCGAGGTTCAGGCCGAGATGGGCCGGACGGTTCACGCTCGACACCAGGGCCAGCGTGTCCTCGGCGCGGCCGAAGGGCGTGCCGGGATGGTCCAGCGGCAGGTTGAGGTTCTCCAGCATGAAGGTCAGGCCGTGGCGCTCGCCCAGGTCGGCGATGCGCCAGAGCGTGTCGCGCGCCTTCAGCCACATCGCGCCGGTGACCGTCTCGCAGGGCTGCACCGGCAGGCCGCGATCGCCCAGGCCGGTGCCATGCAGGTTCAGCCGCGGGATGCCCAGGTCCAGGGCCACCGGGATGGACGCGGCGGCGGTGCGCAGCAGCTCCTCGGCGCCGGCCTCGTCGGCCAGCCGGCCGGTGGTGTAGCCGGTCATCGACGAGAAGGTGGCGCCGGTGGCCGCCAGCGCGGCGATGTCGTGCTTCGTCCAGTCCCAGATCTCGACCTGGAAGCCCAGTGCGTGGATGCGGTGCACCCGCTCGACGGGCGGCAGGTCGAGGAAGACCATCTCCGAGGAGACGGCCAGCGTGAAGGGGGAGCTCATGTCAGGAAGCCTTTCGAGGGAAGAAAACGGGTCGCTCAGATCGTGCCGCCGAGCTCGGCGCTGACGCTCTGCAGCGCCTTGCCGCCGGCCATCAGGTTCTGCAGCTCGTCCATCGCGATCTCGTGCTTGGCGTGGGTGCCCAGCGTGCGGCCGCGGTTGAGCACCGTGAAGCGGTCGCCCACCGCGTAGGCGTGGCGCACGTTGTGGGTGATGAAGATGACGCCCAGGCCCTTGGCGCGGACCTGGTGGATGTACTTCAGCACCATCGCGGTCTGCGCCACGCCCAGCGCCGAGGTCGGCTCGTCGAGGATCAGCACCTTGGCGCCGAAGTGCACCGCCCGGGCGATGGCCACGCACTGGCGCTCGCCGCCCGAGAGCGTGCCCACCGCCTGCTGCGGGTCGCGCACGTCGATGCCGATGCGCCGCATCTCGTCATGGGTGATGCGGTCGGCGAGGGCCAGGTCGAAGCGCCGGAACGGCCCCCAGCCCTTCACCGGCTCGCGCCCCATGAAGAAGTTGCGCGTCACCGACATCAGCGCAATCATCGCCAGGTCCTGGAAGACGGTCGCGATGCCGGCGTCGAGCGCATCGCGCGGGCTGCGGAAGTCGGCCGGGCGGCCCTCGACGAGCAGCTCGCCGCGCGTCGGGCGGTGCACGCCCGAGAGCGTGCCGATCAGCGTGGACTTGCCCGCGCCGTTGTCGCCCAGCAGGCACAGCACCTCGCCGGCGTGCACCTTCATCGACACGCCCCCCAGCGCGATCACCGGGCCGAAGTGCTTGACCACGTCGCGCACCTCGATCAGCGGGGCGCCCGGCACCGCCGGAGTGAACGATTCCATGCGGCCCATCTCAGCGCTCCCCGGTCACGCGCTTGCGCACGATGTTGTTGAAGATGACGGCCAGCAGCAGCATGCCGCCGAGGAAGACGAGGTAGAAGTCCTGGTCGATGCCGGTGTAGGTCAGGCCGATCAGCACCATGCCGAAGATGATCGAGCCGAAGAAGGCGCCGATGGCCGAGCCGTAGCCGCCGGTCAGCAGGCAGCCGCCGATGACCGCGGCGATGATGGCCTCGAACTCCTTCTGGAAGCCGCGCCGGGCGTCGGTGGAGCCGGCGTCGAGCACGGTGAGCACCGCCACCAGCGTGGCGCAGCAGGCGGTGCCGATGAACAGCGCCGTCTTCACCTGCGCCACCGGCACGCCCGACTTGCGCGCGCCCTTCGGGTCGCCGCCCGAGGCGAAGATCCAGTTGCCCCAGCGGGTGCGCAGCAGCAGCCAGGTGGCCAGGAGCGTCAGCGCGCTGAACCACAGGATCTCCACCGGGATGCCCGAGACCTGGGGCAGGCCGCTGTCGAAGCGCGCGATCCAGCCGCGCTCGGCCATCCAGGCGAACAGGCCGCCGAAGGCGTGGCCGGTCAGCAGCGGCGCCAGCCAGTGGCCCTCGATCGCCTCGCGCACGCCCCGCAGCTGCGTGGCGCCGCCCGAGGCCCACTTCAGCCCGACCAAGGTCAGGCCCCGCAGGATGAACAGGAAGGCCAGTGTGACGATGAACGACGGCAGGCCGGTGCGCAGCGTGATCTGCGCATTGATCACGCCGATCAGCGCCGCCACCGCGAAGGCCAGCAGCAGCGCCGCCGGCAGCGGCAGGCGCCAGCTCACCAGCGCCGCGGCGAACACCAGCCCGGCGAAGGCCACCATCGAGCCCAGCGAGAGGTCGAACTCGCCGCCGATCATCAGGAGCGCCGCGCCGATGGCCAGGATGCCCAGCTGCGCGGCCGGGGCCATGAAGTTGAGGATGCCCGCCAGCGAGAACATCGCCGGATCGGCCACGGCCAGGAAGAACAGCGTCACCAGCACCAGGCCGCCGATGGCGCCCAGTTCGGGGCGGCGCACCAGCGCGGTCAGCGGCGAGCTGCGCTGCAGGCGCTCGTCCCGATGGGGGGCCGGATCGGTCGAGCTCGCTGGATTGGGGGGAGCAGTCACGGCGTTCATGGCCTCAGATCCTTCAGCGGATGCCCTTGGCCGACAGCGCGATCACCTTGGCCGCATCGGCCTTGGTGACGAAGCTCGGGCCCGAGGGCACGTTGCCGGCCGGCAGCAGGCCGTGGCGCGCCTTCAGGGCCAGCGAGGACACCGGCACATAGCCCTGCAGATAGGGCTGCTGGTCGACCGCGAACTCGGCCTTGCCCTCGGACACCGACTTCAGGAAGCCCGCCGAGAGGTCGAAGCTGGCGACCTTGACCTTCGTGCCCAGGCCCAGGGCCTGCACGGCCGCCACCGCGCGCTCGCCCACCAGCGGCGCGCTCAGGCCCACCACCGCATCGACCGCCTTGTCGCTGGAGAGCGCGGCGCGGATCTTCGACTCGATCTCGCCCGGATCGGCGCTGGTCGGCAGCACGCTGACGGCTCCGCCGAAGCCCTCGGTCACGCCCTTGCAGCGCTGGTCGAGCGCGGCGTTGCCCACCTCCTGGTTGACGCACAGCGCCTTGGTGGCGCCACGCTTCTTCAGCTCCGCGCCGACCGCCCGGCCCGCGGCCAGCTCCTCCTGGCCGACGTGGAAGGCGATGCCCAGCTTCTCGGCCGCGGCGAGCCCCGAGTTCATCGACACCACCGGGATGCCGGCGGCCACCGCGCGCCGGATCGCCGGGCCGAGCGCGTCCGGGTCGGGGTTGGAGATCACCAGGCCGGCGGGCTTCTGGTTGACCGCCGCGTCGATGAGCTTGCTCATCGCCACCATGTCGAAGGTCTCCGGGGCGCGGTAGTCGAGCTTGACGCCGGCGTCCTTGGCCGCCTGGGTGGCGCCGTTCTTCACGATGGACCAGAACGGATCCGAGGCCTGGCCGTGGGTGACCATCAGGATGGTGGGCTGCGATGCGGCCGCCTGGGCCTGCACGCCCGTCGCCCCAAGGGCCAGCAGCGCGCCGGTGGTCAGCAGGGCCAGGATCTTCTTCGTCAGGATCGGTGTCATGTCATGTCTCCTCGGTCGTTGGCAAGAATTTGCACCCGCGTGCATTTCGTTGCCGAAAAAACTGCACCCGCGTGCAGTGACTTCATTGAAGCGCTTCGACACCGTCGCTGCATCGGTGTTAACGCGTGGAAATCTGTTTCCATCCGCTTCGAACTCGCGCAGGGACTGCGTACAGTGACGCCCATGCGCCACGACCTTGTCAGTCTCGAACTCTTTGTCTGCGTCGCCGAATGCGCCAACCTGACCCGCGCAGCCGAGCGCCGCCATCTGGCGGTGTCGGCCGTGAGCAAGCGCATCTCCGAGCTGGAGGCGCTGATCGGCACGCCGCTGCTGGTGCGCCAGCCCCGCGGCGTGCGGCTGACGCCGGCGGGGCAGTCGCTGCTGCACCACGCCCGCCAGATGCTGCAGCTGGTCGCGCGCATGGACGAGGAGCTTGGTGCCTACGCCGGGGGGCTGAAGGGCCATGTGCGCATGCAGGCGGTGGCCTCGGCGCTGACGCAGTTCCTGCCGGAGGAGCTGCGCGACTTCCTGGTCGCGCATCCGGGCGTGCAGGTCTCGGTCGAGGAGCGCACCGGCCGCGACATCGTGCGCGCGGTACAGGGCGGCGCGGCCGATCTGGGCCTGGTCGCCGCGACCACGCCGGTCGAGGGGCTGACCGCGCAGGCCTACCACGTCGATCGGCTGATGCTGGGCGTGCCCCGACGCCATGCGCTGGCGCGGCGGCGCTCGGTGCGCTTCGCCGAGGCGCTGGCCCACCCCTTCGTCGGGCCGCAGCCCGAGAGCTCGCTGGCGCAGCTGATGGAGCAGGGCGCGCGCGTGGCCGGCCTCGCGCTGCAGCAGCGCATCCAGGCCAGCAGCTTCGACGCGATGTGTCGCCTGGTCGAGACCGGGCTGGGCGTGACGCTGCTGCCCGAGCGGGTGCTGAGCGCGCCGGCCGCGGCCGGACGGCTGGTCGCGGTGGCGCTGCGCGAGGATTGGGCCTGCCGCCAGATGCTGATCGTCTCGCGCGACGAGCGCGAGCTCGGGCCGGTCACCCGCACGCTGATCGACCATCTCCAGCGGGCCGCCGCGTTCGCCGATGGAGAACGCAGCCGTGGCGAAAGACCAATTTTCCCCGGCGACGGGTCTGCCTAGCATCCGGGCCATGCCGGCATCCGACCGGCTCGCCCCAGGAGACAGACCCATGACACGCCGCCTCTTTGCCACCCGCGCCGCCGCGGCCCTGGCCGCCACCGCCTCGCTGCTGGCCGTCGGCCTGCCGGCCACCGCCCGCGCGCAGGCCTGGCCCAGCAAGCCGATCACCCTGGTCGTGCCCTTCTCCGCCGGGGGCGGCGTGGACGTGATGTCGCGCCTGCTGGCCGAGAAGCTGCGCCCGACGCTGGGCCAGATCATCAACATCGACAACAAGGCCGGCGGCAGCGGCATGATCGGCACGCTGGCGGTGGTGCGCGCGCCCGCCGACGGCCACACCCTGCTGATGGCCACTGCCGGCGAGATGGCGATCAACCCGCATGTGCACAAGGGCCGCATGCAGTACATGCCCGAGAAGGACCTGGCGCCGATCGCGCTGGTGGTCAAGGTGCCCAATGTGCTGGTGGTCAACCCGGTGCTGCCGGTGCGCTCGGTGGCCGAGCTGCTGGCCCACGGCCGCGCCCATCCGGGCACGCTGAGCTACGGTTCGAGCGGCATCGGCAACCCGCAGCACCTCGCCGGCGAGCTGCTGGAGACGCTCTCCGGCGTCAAGCTCACCCATGTGCCCTACCGCGGCGCCTCCAACCAGCTCTCCGACACCGCCGGCGGCAGCGTGTCGATGACCTTCGTCAGCCTGGCCGGCGCGCGGCCCTTCCTGAAGGACCAGCGTGTGCGCGCCATCGCCATGACCTCGGCCAGGCGCACGCCGCTGGCCCCGGACATGCCGGCGGTGGCCGAGACGCGTGGCCTGGAGGGCTATGCGCTGGAGAACTGGTTCGGCCTGTTCGCGCCGGCCGCCACGCCGCCGGCGGTGCTGGAGAAGCTGCACGCCGCCGTCGAGCAGGCGCTGCGCGACCCCGAGCTGGTGCGCCGCCTGGGCGAGCTCGGCGGCGAGGTGGTGCCGATGGGCCCGAGCGCCTTCCGAGCCTTCATCCAGGACGAATCGAAGCGCTTCGCGCGCATCGTCCAGGACGCGAACGTCACGCCGGACAACTGAGCCAGGAGCCTCACCATGCAACGCAGAAACTTCCTGGCCGGATCGGCCGCCCTGCCCCTGGCCGGCCTGACGCCCCCGCTGGCGGCCCAGGACTTTCCCTCCAAGCCGATCACGCTGATCGTGTCCTTCTCCGCTGGCGGCAACAACGACCTGCGCGCGCGCCAGCTGGGCGTGCCGGTCGGCACGGCCCTGGGCCAGACCGTCGTGGTCGACAACAAGCCCGGCGCCAGCGGCAACATCGGTCACGAGCTGCTGTCGCGAGCGGTGCCCGATGGCCACACGCTGGGCATCGGCGCGATGGGGCCGCTGGCCGTCAACCCGTGGATCTTCCCGAAGCTGGGCTTCGATCCCAAGGATTTCGTGCCGGTCATGCTCATCGAGAAGGCACCGTTGGTGCTGGTGACCCGTGTCGACAAGCCTTTTCGCACCGTCCAGGATGTGGCGACCGCGGCCCGGGCCAGGCCGGGCGGGATCACGATCGGCAATGCCGGCACCGGTGGCGCCCATCACCTCTGCGCCGAACTGCTGGAGATCGCGCTGGGCACGCAGCTGCTGGGCGTGCCATACAAGGGCGGCGGCCCGGCGGCCACGGCGCTGCTGTCCGGCGAGATCGACCTGATGTTCGAGCAGACCTATGCCGCGCTGCCCTCGGTGCAGGCGGGCAAGACCCGGGCGCTGGCCGTCACCAGCGAGCGCAGGCTCCCGAGCCTGCCCGGCGTGCCCACGCTGCTGGAGCTGGGTCACGCCGATCTGGTGGTGTCGAACTGGCTGGGCGTGATCGCGCCGAAGGGCACACCACGTGCAGCGGTGCAACGGCTCAACGTCGCCTTCAACCAGGCGCTGCAGGATGCCACGCTGCGCGAGAAGATCACCGCGCCGGGCAATCTGGTCGGCGGGGGATCGCCCGAGGAGTTCGGCGCCTTCATCGCCGCCGAATCGAAGCGCTGGTCTGCCCTGGTCAAGGCCAAGGGCATTCGCATGGAGTGATGGCGATGCGCAGCACACACCGCCGCTTCGCCTACGTCGGCTGCCGCACCACCCGCGAGCGCCATGCCCGCGGCGAAGGCCTGAGCGTGTTCGAGATCGATGCCGAGGGCGGCCTGCATCCGGTGCAGCTGCTGCGCGGCCTGGTCAATCCGTCCTATCTGGCGCTGAACGCAGCCGGCACGCGGCTCTACGTGGTGCACGGCGACACCCGCGAGGTCAGCGCCTTTCGCGTCGACCGCGCCACCGGCCACCTGAGCTTCCTGAACCGGCAGGACGGCGGCGGGCTCAACCCGGTGCACCTGGCGCTGCTGCCGGGCGAGCGCGACCTGCTGGTGACCAACCACCTCGGCGCCAGCCTGGCGGTGCTGCCGCTGGACGGCGACGGCGCGCTCGGGCCGGTGCGCCAGCTCCTGGCGGTGGCGGGCCCCGTCGGGCCGCACCGCATCGAGCAGAAGCAGCCCAAGCCGCATTACGCCGCCCTCGATCCGTCGGGGCGCTTCGTCCTGGTGCCCGACAAGGGCTGCGACCGCATCCACCGGCTGGGGCTGCAGCCCGGCGCCGCGGCGCCGCTGCAGCCGCTCGATGCGTCCTTCGTCGCGCTGCGCGAGGGCGCCGGGCCGCGCCACATGGCGCTGCACCCGCGGCAGCCGCGCGCCTACGTGGTCAATGAGCTGGACTCGACCGTGGTGACCTGCGCGCTCGACACGGACACCGGCGCGCTGCAGCCGCTGCAATGGCGCCCGACGCTGCCGCCGGAGTTCACCGGCAACAGCCGCGCCGCCGGCATCGCCCTCGATGCGCGCGGGCGCCACCTCTACGTCTCGAACCGCGGCCACGACAGCATCGCGCTGCTGCACCTCGATGCGGACAGCGGCCTGCCCGCGTTCGTCGAGGCGGTGGCCTCGGGCGGGCGCACGCCGCGCTTCTTCGCGCTGACGCCCGAAGGCGACCGGATGCTGGTGCTCAACGAGGACAGCGACGCCATCGTCACCTTCGCGGTCGATGCGCGCACCGGGCGGCTGACGCCCACCGGCCAGCGCGTGGCCACCGGCAGCCCGGTCTGCCTGGTGTTCTCGCCGGACTGAGCCGCGCCACGCGCCACGCCTTCCCTCTTCTTTTTCCGTTTTCCGCCATGACCTTCGATCCCGACCGTGCCCTCGGGCGGCTGCCGCTGCCCGACGGCGGCGAGGCCCTGTTCATCGACCTGCCCGGCCTGTTCGGCGCGCGGCTGCAGGCGCTGCCCACCGTGCTGCGCCTGCTGCTGGAGAACGTCGTCCGCCATCAGCGCGGCGCCGAGCGCGAGGCCGCGGTGCAGGCGCTGCTGGCCTGGGGCGAGACCGGCACCAGCGAGGCCGAGATCGCCTTCCAGCCCGGCCGCGTGCTGATGCACGACACCACCAGCACGCCGGCGCTGGTGGACATCGCCGCGATGCGCGACGCGCTGGCCGAGGCCGGTCTGGATCCGCAGCAGCTGCACCCGGTGCTGCCGGTGGATGTGTCGGTGGACCATTCGCTGGCGGTCGAGGTGCACGCGCGGCCTGACGCGCCGGCCGAGAACCTGCGCCACGAGCTGCGCCGCAACCGCGAGCGCTACCGCTTCCTGCGCTGGGCGGCCGCGGCGCTGCCGGGCGTGCGCATCCACCCGCCGGGCACCGGCATCATGCACACGATCAACCTGGAGCAGCTCGCCACCGTGACGACGACCGAGCAGCGCGAGGGCCGCACCTGGGCGGTGCCCGACGTGATGATCGGCACCGACAGCCACACGCCGATGGTCAACGGCATCGGCGTGCTGGGCTGGGGCGTGGGCGGGCTGGAGGCGCAGATGGCGATGTTCGGCCTGCCCACGCCGCTGCGCATCCCGGAGGTGATCGGCGTGCGGCTGACCGGCGCGCTGCCCGCCGGCGTGCTGGCCACCGACCTGGCGCTGGTGGTCACGCAGCGCCTGCGCGCGATCGGCGTCTCGGGCGAGTTCGTCGAGTTCTTCGGCCCCGGCGTGTCGACGCTGAGCGCCGGCGAGCGCGCGGTGGTGGCCAACATGGCGCCCGAATATGGCGCCACCACCGGCTTCTTCCCGGTCGACGAGCGCACGCTGGAGCATCTGCGCGCCACCGGCCGCACGCCGGCCCACATCGAGCAGGTGCGCCGCCATGTGCACGCCGCCGGCCTGGCCTTCGACCCGGCGGCCGAGCCGCGCTTCACCCGCCGGATCGAGATCGACCTGGCGCAGGTGGCGATGCACATCGCCGGCCCGACCCGGCCGCAGGACCTGCGCTCGTTCCGGGACGCGCGGGCGCTGCTGGC